>NZ_CP067422.1:0-125000 GCF_016653635.2 Skermanella sp. TT6 | reverse complement strand
GGCCATCGCCCCCCGTCTCCCGCATCTGTTCGGAATTGCAATCATGGCGGCAAAATCGCACTCCCAGTATTGCACAGGTGCAATCGATGACCCATAGGCTTTTGCCGCCGGACCCGCCATCTTTGCTTCAGTCAGGAACAACCAGCCGGCAAGCCGGCAAGGCGACGGACGGTCCGCCGCCCCGGAGGACAAGACAATGGGCTCTGTTGCGAACCGGAACGGAATTCATCACGTCACCGCGATCGCGGGTTCGACGCACCGCAACCTGGACTTCTACGGCCGTACTCTCGGGCTGAGGCTGGTCAAGAAGACGGTCAACTTCGACGATCCGGGAACCTATCACTTCTATTACGGCGACGAGGTCGGCCAGCCCGGATCGATACTGACCTTCTTCCCCTGGGACCACGCGGCGCCCGGCCGCTTGGGAATCGGGGAAACGCAGGAAACCGTTTTCCGGGTTCCCGAGCAGTCCCTGGGCTACTGGACCCACCGGCTGATCGAGCACGGCGTGCGCCACGAGGCCCCGGAGAAGCGCTTCGGCGAGACGGTCCTGCCGTTCCGCGACCCCGACGGCATGCGCCTGGCGCTCGCCGCCGTTCCCGGACTCGGTGACGAGCCCGCCTGGGCCGGCCGGGAAGTCCCGGCGGAACACGCGATCCGCGGCTTCCGCGGCGTCAGCCTGCTGCTGAAGGAGGAGGCGCCGACCGGCGCGATCCTGACCGACGTCCTGGGCTTCACCCGGACCGGGCAGGAAGGATCGGTCGTCCGCTTCCAGGCGGAGGGGAACCCCGTCGGCGGGATCGTGGACATCCGGGTGGCGGGAGGTTTCCTGCCGGCACGGATGGGGGCCGGGTCGGTCCACCACGTCGCGTTCCGGGCGGCCGACGACGCGGCGCAGGCCGGCATGGTCGCGAGGCTGGCGAGCCATCACGGCATCCGCACGACGGAGCAGAAGGACCGCAACTATTTCCGGTCGGTCTATTTCCGCGAGCCGGGAGGGGTGCTGTTCGAGATCGCGACCGACGAGCCGGGCTTCGCCGTCGACGAGCCGGTATCCGACCTGGGCCGCACGCTGAAGCTGCCGGACTTCCTGGAGCCGCGCCGGGCCTCGATCGAGGCGGTGCTGCCGGAAATCGCCTGAAGTTCTCGACCGTCCATTTTACCCGAAGCCGGACCGGCTTCCCGAAGAGGTTCGCCATGACCACCACCCTGCCCTTCATCCACCGGTTCGAACCCGCCGAAGCACCGGGGAAGCCGCCGATCCTGCTGCTTCACGGCACGGGCGGCGACGAGAACGACCTGATGCCGCTGGGCGGCATGATCGCCCCCGGTTCGGCCCTGCTCTCCCCGCGCGGCAAGGTGCTGGAGGGCGGCATGCCGCGGTTCTTCCGCCGCCTGGCCGAAGGCGTGTTCGACGAGGCGGACGTCCGGCATCGCGCCCATGAGCTCGCCGACTTCGTCGCCGCGGCGCGGGAGGCCTACGGTCTGGCGGCTCCTGTGGCGGTCGGGTTCTCCAACGGGGCGAACATCGCCGCCGCCGTGATGATGCTCCGGCCGGAGGCGCTGTCCGGAGCCGTGCTGCTGCGGGCCATGGTGCCGCTGACCGACGCTCCGGCGGCGGCCGAGGGGAGCCTCGGGCTGGACGGCAAGCCCGTGCTCCTGCTGTCCGGCGCGATGGACCCGATCGTCCCGTCCGACAACGCCGCGCGACTCGCGGCGCTGCTGGGCGCCTCGGGAGCCGAGGTCGAGCAGAGGGTCCTGCCGGCGGGGCACGGCCTGTCGCAGGCGGACGTCAACCTGGCCAGGGACTGGATCGGCCGGCTCGCCCCGGCCTCCGCCTAGCGGCGCTGCATGATGGTTCTGGCAAGTCCTTCGTCAACGCTCCGGCCACACCGTCGGCGTCGGCCTTCGGCCGAGGCCGACCTACGGTAGATCGATCAGAACCTCTGCGCCGAGCCACTAGAGCTGCATCCGATCAAGTCGATCCGCCCCGGGCAGCCGACCCGATGCGTTGCGCCATGGGCGCAACCTACGATCGTCGGCCCGCATCACCTCCGCCCTGCATCGGGCCCTAGGTTGCGCCCATGGCGCAACACAGTGCGGCGGGTGGAACGGCAGGCTGCGTGAACCGAAGCGGTTCAACCTGATCGGGGATCGCTCTAGTCTTCGTATTCACATCCACAAGAGGCCGCCGCCCAAGGGGCGCGACGGCTAAGGAGATCCGATCATGCAACTCACCGGCATCCATCACCTGACCGCCGTCTCGGCCGACGCTCCGGGCAACCATGCCTTCTATACGCGGACGCTCGGCATGCGGCTGGTCAAGAAGACCGTGAACCAGGACGATGTCAGCGCGTATCACCTGTTCTACGCGGACGCCCTCGCCTCCCCCGGGTCGGACATCACCTTCTTCGACTGGCCGGTCCGGCGCGAGCGGCGCGGCAGCCACAGCATCACCCGCACCGGCCTGCGCGTCGCCGGGCAGGATACGCTGGCCTGGTGGAAGCGCCATTTCGTGGAGACCGGCGTGCCGCACGGAGAGATCGTCGAGCGCGACGGCCGCGGGACGCTGGACTTCGAGGATTTCGAAGGACAGCGGCTGAGCCTGATCGACGACGGCGGGGCCGGTGCCGCCCATCCCTGGGACCGCAGCCCGATCCCCGCCGAGCACCAGATCCGCGGCCTGGGACCGATCACGATGACCGTGCCGGACCTGAAGCCCACCGACCTCGTGCTGACCCGGGTCCTGAACATGGCCCAGGTCCGCGACTATGCGACGCCGGAGGCGCCCTCGTCGCGCACCCATGTCTATGCCATGGGCGACGGCGGTGCGGCTGCGGAACTCCATGTGGCGGTCCGGCCCGATCTCGCGCCGGCCCAGCCGGGTGCCGGCAGCGTCCATCATGTGGCGTTCCGCATTCCGGATGCGGACTATGAGGCCTGGGCCGACCGCCTGGACCGGGTACGCATGCCGTCGAGCGGCCCGGTCGACCGCTTCTATTTCCGCAGCCTCTATTTCCGGGAGCCCAACGGCGTGCTGTTCGAGATCGCGACCGACGGTCCGGGCTTCGCGACCGACGAGGCGCTGGACGCTCTCGGCGAGAAGCTCTCCCTGCCCCCCTTCCTGGAAGGCCGGCGCAGGGAGATCGAAGCCAACCTGAAGCCGCTTTGACGCGGCCTTGGCGAAGAAGGGCTAACGGTCGGCCTTCTTGTCCTTCGGGTCGGGCTTGCCGTCGCCGCCGGCAACCAACCCGCCGGGCATTTCGTCGGCACCCATCCCGGGCGCGCCCGTATCCGGGAGACCCGCAGGGGGATCCCGGGTATCGGTGACGGCCGGATCCTTGTCCTTTGCCCGATCGCCCGGTTTGTTGTTCTGGGTCACTGGATCGCTCCCGCTGTTTGATTTCCGAAGATACCAACAGCGGGCCGCGTTACTCGTCACGCGGCGAAGGCCATAGGCCAAAAAGAAGGGCCGCTCACACGTGGCGGCCCCAGTTACACGGAATGTGAAGCCGATGCAAGCAACTCCACGGCGTCTATTTCTCTGTGGAGGACCAAGATTCAAGTGCTCGTATCGATGACTTCCGAAAAATCCGGCATCAGCTTGACTGCTGCCGATCCCTTGGAGCAAAGTATTCCCTGAAGGCGAGGAAAAGTTCCAGCCTTCAGGGCACGCGTGAGAACCTGCCGGAAGAGCTTTCCGGCGGGCAGGGAAAAGGCGCGGATCGGACGATGGCTGAGCGGTCAACCGAACAACGTGAGATCCGGCACCGGGCCGTCGGCGCCCCATGGAACGCCCCATGGAACGATTGGGCGCCCGGCAGGGACATCCGGAGACCAGGCAACCCGCCCTGTGCAATCCAGATCTACTTATCTGGCATACCAAATACACAACGCCGATCTTGCGTCGCAGGATCCTTCGCCTATCTTGGTTGCAGCGCACAAAGGAGACCGAAACATGCTGACTGACGCCCCTATCGAAATCGCCCTTCTGGTCTTCGTGGCAACCATGGCCGCGACCGCCCTCGCCTCCGTGATGCATACGTTCCTGGCGAAGGGCTCCGCTCCGGAGTTCGCACGGCCCGCCAATAGCAACGATCCGGCCGGCTTGTCACCTTCCGGCACCCGTCGCCCCAACCTGAGGGTCGTGGCCTGACCCATCGCACCGGCCGGCGAGCGGGGACACCCGGCACGGTCGATCCCGGTGTAAGGATCAGGGGAAGGATCAGGCCGGGAACCGCTGGAAGAGCTCGCAGCCGCTGATCGCGGCGAGACCGGCGACACAGACGCAGGCCCGTGGCACGCCACGGATCGCGCACGCCGGTTCCAGGCATCCAGCCGAATGATCTTCAGATCGTCGTCGGCTTCCCAGGGCGCCTGTCTGGAGTCGGTCGCCGGCGACTCCCCCATGGGACTCGTGACCATCCGGCTCTTCCCCCCTTTTATACTCGTCATGTCCCGGCTTTCTCCGAGAGCCCCTGCAGTTGCCCCTTGGGATCCCCAATGCAATATGCCGGGCCGTCCGAACTCGGAGATTCAGCATGTTTCCCGCATCCTGGAAGCGCCGCCCGGTCCCCGGCGGGCGCGCCGCTGCGCGCGTATGCCTGCCTATCGATGGTTCTGAGCCTATTTTGGCCCCCTCCTCGCCCCGATAGTGTCACTGGAACTTTCCGCAGTCGGTGACGATAAATCAACTTCTTCGCAAAATAGGCAAAAAAAGCAGTGACCTAAGATGCGTTGAAGGAAGACACATACGGTACTTGATCGCGATCTTGAAACCGGCTGCTGAATGGCCGCGGTTGTTTCGACACGACCGTAAGTGCTCTTCCGACGACTCGGACCGGCCTGGCGGGGACTCGATCCATGGGCGGACGACTTCATATCCATCGAACCTGGTATCAGCCTCATGCCATCAATTCCCGAGACGACCCCGACGGCCGCCCCCGGGAGCGATTCCGCCGCGCCGGCAAGCTCGCCTGAGCTATTCCAGGTCCGCTCCACGGCCCCGGTCGTCAAGGCACCTACCCTGCCCTCCGCATCCAGGCCGGGCGAGATCGTCGCCGTCCAGCTTCAGAACAATTCCGATGGCACCGAAGAGACCGGGCGGATCACCTTCGGTCAGGTGTTCAGGAAGGGCGACCTGGATGGCGGCGGCTATGTGGTCGGGGATCTCGACGGGCGGGAAATCCCGGTCCAGATGGATGTCAAGGCGACCCACGGCGACGGCTCCGTTCGCCACGCCATCCTGACCATGGCGCGGCCGGCCCTGGCGGCAGGCGAGGACGCGACCGTGATGCTGAAAACCGCGGACCAAGGACCCGGGGGAACGGCGATCAGGCCGGCGGATGTTCTTCGGAGCGGCTACGATGTCGACATCAACCTGACCGTCAGGGGCACCGGCGGAACGACGACCCGGTTCAAAGTGGACGCCGCCGCCGAACTGGAGAAAGCGGCAGCCGCCGGCACCCTCAAGACCTGGATGAACGGGCCGCTCGCATCCGAGTTCCGTGTCGTCAAGCCTCTCGACGATCATCTCGCCGTGACCCTCGATATCCGCGCCTTCGATGACGGCACGGTCCGCACCGACGTGACCGTCGGCGTTGAGTCGTCCTACCGGCCGGGCCTTCCGACCTTCTACGACTACGATGTCGAACTGCTCGATCAGGGCCGCGTCGCCTTCGAGAAGGACGGTATCGCTCACCACCGCAACAGCCGCTGGCATAAGGAAGTCTGGTCGGGGGATGCTCCCGGTGTTCATGTGGCGCAGGATGTCCGATACCTGGAAGCGAGCGGGGCCGTCGTCGGCATCGACGCGTCGCTCGGCGTGACCGCAGGCAGCCTTGGTCTCCCCTCGAACGCCGACACCAGCCCGATGGGCAACGCCACTATCACGAAGAAGATGACGGAGGTCGGCGGGCGCGGCGACCTCGGCATCATGCCGATCTGGAACGCCCGCTACCTGGCGAGCCAGGATGAGCAGGCCCTGGAGACCATGCTGGCCAACGCCGATGCCTCCGGCAGCATCCCCTGGCATTATCGCGACGAGAGCACGGGCGAGTACCTGCGCATCGACGATCACCCAGACCTGTGGATGGATGGGCGTACCCAGTGGCCACAGTTCGGCGACGACGGGCTGACCAACGGCTTCGCCAACGGCGCCGCGGCGGGATGGGAGTTCGACACGGCCCATCAGCCGGCCCTCAACTACCTGCCCTATCTGGTCACCGGCTCGCAATACTACCTGGACGGCCTGATGGCCCAGACCGCCTACAGTATCGCGTCGTTCGCCCCCCACTATCGCGGACAGGACGAGGGCTTCCTCGATTTCGACCAAGTGCGCGGGCGGGCCTGGACGTGGCGCAACATGAGCGACGCCGCCTATGCCACGCCCGACGACCACGCCATGAAGGGCTATTTCGTCAAGCTCCTGGACAGCAACCTCGACGCTCTGGTCGCCCGCCACATCGTCAATGGACAGGGAGACAAGTACGGCGAGTTCGAAGGCTTCCTTCGCCACGACATGTGGCCGGACGGCGACCTGCTGGTCTGGCAGTCCGACTTCGTCGTGCTGGCGCTCAGCACCATGGCGCAGCGGGGCAGCGGGCAGGCCGTGAAGATGCTGGAGTGGATGGACAACTTCACCTCGGGCCGCTTCATCAACGAGGAGAACGGCTTCGATCCGCGTTTCGGATCGGCCTACATGTTCAAGGTCAATGCCCCGGCCAACGGCCCCGCTTATGACACCTGGGGAGAGCTGTTCCAGCGCAGCTTCGGCAACGCGCCGGCCGATCCGCCGGACGGCATCCAGGGATGGCCCAGTTCTCCCTTCGCCTATGCGGCCAATGCCCGGGCTGCGGTGTCCGCGATCTTCACCGTCACGCAATCGGCCGACGCCATGGAAGCCTTCGGCTACCTGACGAAGGAAATGGTCAAGGCCCGGGGTGCCGATGGGTTCCACGCCGATCCCACCTGGAACGTGGCACCCCGGCTGCAGGATGGGGACACGCTCGAGTTCGACCAGATCCGCATCGCTCGCGGCCTGGAAGACCAGATCCTTCAGGGGGCGGAGGGCAATGAACTGATCCACGGTTCGGCCGGCGACGACACCATGACGGGCGAGAGCGGCATCGACATCCTGTTCGGCGGACAGGGGAACGACACCCTTACCGGCGGCGCAGGGGACGATTTCCTGTATGGCGGCACGGGCGACGACCGCATCGCGGGAGGGGCGGGCGACGATTACCTCAAGGGCAACGGCGGAGCCGACCGTTTCGAGTTCGGCCCCGATGCCGGTGGGCGGGATACCGTCGCGGATTTCAAGAGGGGATCGGACCTCATCGAGATCAAGGCCAATCTCGATGGCAACGGCCTGACCTCCGCCGCACAGGTGCTCGATGCCGCCGACACCGACAGCTCCGGCAACGCGGTGCTCGATCTGGGCAACGGCCTGGAAGTCACCGTGCTCGGCCTCTCTCCCGAAGAGATGACCGCCACCATGATCCGGATGGTCTAATCCCCTGCCCGCTCCGCCCATGAGCCCGCCTGTGCGGAACCGCACAGGCGAGCTTTTCGCATCCGGGGGCTCGGACGGAGGGACTGCGCCGGGGCGGTGTGCGGTTCCGCACACACATCCGCGCAAGATGACCAAGGACCGGCAAACCGGCGTTGACAATGAGTCCGTGCGGTCCGAAACATCTGCCGCACAGATCCAATGACATAGAGGCTGGAGATGGCGCGAACCGTCAAGACGACAAGCACAGGTTCCGGAACGCTTGTCGAGGATCGAGACGCCGGCGCAAAGGCGCCCCCGGTCACCAAACACACGTTCCATCTCGCGGTCACCAACCTGAAGGGTGGCGTCGCCAAGACCACCACGGCCGTCAACGTGGCCTGGGGGCTGGTCGATGCGGGCCTGAGCTGCCTCGTGGTCGATCTGGACATGCAGGCGAACGCCACGTCGGACCTGGGCTTCGACATAAGCGAGGTCCGCGAGAACGGCTTGAACATGGCGTCCGTCCTGCGCGGGCAATGCGAGATCGAGAGCATCCTGCTCCAGTACGGCGATACGGAGCTTTGGGTGGCTCCAAGCTCCAAGGCCCTGACCGACGCTGAAAGGACGCTGAGCAGCGAAATCGGCGGAGAGAAGCGGCTGAGCCAGAAGCTGTCGGCGGTGCAGGGCCGGTTCGATGTCATCATCTTCGATTGCGGCCCCAACCTGAACCTGTTGACCATCAACGCGCTCAGCCTCGCCGACTACCTGATCATCCCGGTGCAGACCGAGTATCTGGCGGCCCACGGAACCCTGAGCCTGCTGGATACGGTCGCCCAAGTCCGGGACAACTATAATCCGGGGCTGACCATCCTCCCGATCCTGCCGACCATGTACACCGCCAAGAACAGCCAGGAGCAGGCGACGCTGGGCGAACTGAACCGGCTGGTGTCGGACCTTGTCCCGATCTTCGAGCCTGTCCCGCGCGCCACGGTCTTCAGCAAGGCCTCGGCGGCCGGCCACCCTGCCCTGCGCGCCAGCGCGCGGTCCAAGGCCGTCGCGACTTATCGCGACTATGTGAAGCTCATCCTCAAGCACATCAGAGCGGCCCAGGCGGCTCAAGCAAAGGCTGGTTGATCCATGGCTAATCTTCTCGCCCGCCGCTCGTCGGACAATATCCAGCGCCAGGTCAAGGAACTGGCCGCCAAGGGAGGCGAGGCCGATCCCAACGGCCGTCAGCAGCGTATCCCCGTCTCCAGCGTCAAGCCCAATCCGAACCAGCCCCGCAAAAACGTCGACCCCGGCAAGATCGCGGCTCTGGCCGAGAACATCCGCAAGGTCGGGCTGATCAATCCGATCACCGTCGTCTGGCTCTCCGAGGGCGAGTACGAACTGCGTGCCGGGCAGCGGCGTCTTCTGGCCCACGAGCACCTGGGCGAGACGACGATCCTGGCGCGGGTTTTCCTGAAGAGCGATCCGGCGGTCGCCATCGCCGAGAACCTGATGCGCGAAGACCTGGACGTGGTCGAAACGGCACTGGCGTTTCGCGGGTTGATGGAACAGCTCGGCATCACCGATCAGACGGCGGTGGCCGATCTCGTCGGCATGGAGCGATCGCGCATCAGCCGGTTCCTGGGCGTGCTCCGGATGCCGCAGGATATTCTGGACGAGTACCAGGATATGGCCGACCAGGTCTCGGCGGCACGCCTGTTCGAAGTCGCCTCGGCCGGGACAGAGGACCGCCAGCGCCAGCTGTGGCATCTGGCCAAGGCCGGCCTGACGGAACGCGAACTCCGCGACGCGAAGCGCAGCGACGCTCCCATCGAGATCGACGCCAGACAGCCGTCCCGCCAAGCGGTCGCGAGCGACCGGGACGTCAGACCGATGAAGCCGGGCAAGCAGATGCTCGGCATCATCGACCGGCTGTCCGCATCAATGGACGATTGGGAGAGCCGGCGGACACAAGTGGACGAGGATCACCGGACGCGGCTTGAGAGCCTGCGGGATCAGATCGACCGTCTGCTGAAGTCTTGAAGGCGCTTTGAACGGGCAGGGAGTCGTGTGCGGATCCGCACAGGACTTCCTGCCCGTTCAGCGGGTGGATGGACATCCCGCAGGCGGCGGGAAGGCGCCCCGTCCCCCTCCTTTTTAGGCCTGGCGCTCAGGTCGTGGTGGTGACCCGCTGTTTCAGGTGGTCGGTCAGCCTGAGGGCCAGCGCCACGATGGTCAATGTGGGATTGATGTTGCTGCCGGTCGGAAAGACGGAGCTTCCGGCGATGTAAAGGTTGTCCATCCCGTGCACCCTGCATTGGCGATCGACGACCCCTCGCAGCTCGTCGTCCGCCATCCGGGTCGTGCCCATGTGGTGATAGCCGATCACCACGTCAGGGCTCCAGCTGTTCGCCCCCTCGGCGAGCCAGGACTCCATCCGGAACAGGCCCAGGCCCATCCGGGCCAGTTCCGCTCCCAGCAATTTGGTCTGGACATGAAGCGATCTCTTTTCCAGTTCGGACAGCCGCCAGTCCAGGACCATCTGCCGGCCGCCCAGGGCGTTGCGCTTGTCGGAGAGCATGATCCGGCTGTTCGGGTTCGGAGCCTGCTCCGCCTGGAAGGTGAACAGCACTTCGGTGACGCTTGCGGGCTTCGGCACGATCGGCAGGTCCGCGATCATGCGGCGATAGAGATTGTAGGCCACGATATCGGCATTCAATAGAAGCTCACCGACCGTTTCGAGCGGCCTGGACGGCACCTGCCCCGCCGCCACCGCCCTGCCCACCCGCTGGAGCATCGGCAGCGTATTCTCGGTGGTCGTGAAGCGGAGCTGGATCCGACTGTTCAGGACCTGCTCCCTCTCCATCGCCGTCTCCGTCAGGACGACCGATGGGAAGTAGAAATACTTGCCGCGGCGGCTGGTCCGAAGCGCGTCGATCAGCTTCATGGGATCGCTGGTGACGATGCTGCCCACACGATCCAGCGGATGGTCCATGAAATAGCGGCCAACCAAATCATGCCGATTGCCGATGCCGTTGGGCTGGACGCGATCGGAGTCCAGCATCAGCCGGGCATTCTCCATGCCGCCGCACGCCAGGACGACGAAGCGCGCCCGTGCCGTCGTCACGCGGCCTTTCAGGGAACGGAGTTCGACCGAGGTGATCACGCCGCCGGCCTCGTCCGTCCTCAACTCCGTGGCGTTGGCGTTGAAGACGACGCGGATGTTGGGAGCTTCGCGCAATTCAGCCCCGTAGGCCTCCCCGAAACGGATCGGCGGCCCGGCGATCTCCCAGAAATGATATTTCAGGCGGGATCCGTCGAAGGGGAGGGGAGGAACCCCCATGTTCTCCTGGATCCATTCGGTCGAGCGGCGCGGCGGCAGCCCGCAGAGCGGGCGTGCGCGATCGTAATAGGGATAAAGTTCCTCGATGCCGAAGGGCCATCCGCTGTCGGGTACCCAGGACCGCTGCCGGAAATCGATCGGCTCGAACTCCCCGCACCAATTGTCCCAGTGGTTTGACGATCCGCCGAAATAGCGCAACCGGCTCTGGTCCAGCGCGAAGTACGGGATGCCGATGCTCTCGCTGGCATAAAGCTCCTGGGTATCCCCGTCGAACTCCAGTTCCCCGCTTTCAAGCAGGAGAACCCGTACCGGGGTGCCGATCAGATCGCGGGCCATGCTGATGCCGGCGGGCCCGGCGCCGATGATGCAGATGTCGGCCTCAAGCTCGGCGTGCTCGTCCAGGCCGTTGATGTCGATGAACATTGCAGTCCCTACGCCAGTGACACGGCCGAACAGGTGAGGGCGATCGAGCGGGGCAGGACCCAGCCGTCCACCACCACGACATCGCCGTCTTGCAGATCCTGCCGGATGCATCGCGCTGTGTGGCCGAGCATGGCGTCCTGCCCCGCGCCCTCGAGGACGGCCAGCCAGGATCGGACCGCGGCCATTTCCTCGGGATGCAGTTCCAGAAAACGCCGCCCGAGGGCGCGCATGGCCTCGACGTCCCCGAAGGCCGATGAGAACGGGTCCGGCAACAAGGCGGCGACGGGCTTCACCGCCGCCAGGGGCAGCCCCGTGGCGCAGAAGGGCAGGGGAAGCAGGTACAGGAGGAAGGACCGGCGGCGCATCACGCGGTCTCCGCGCCGCGCCGGCGGACGGCGGGTTCCGGCCGGGCGGCATGCCGGCCCGCAATTCCCCCGGGATAGGCGTCCGGCTTGGCGGGGCGCGACAGCACGTACCAGTAGATCGCGACCACATTGAGGACCGGCACGAGCACGAGGAGGGAAAGCCAGCCTGGTCGTCCCGTCCGCCGGCAAAGCTTCCAGCAGGCGATCAGGGGCACCGCGATCAGCAGGGACAGCGTGGCGAGAAGGAGCGCCTGGAAGGCTTCGAACGACAACATCATCAGGAATTCCCACGGGATTGCGCTTTTCCGCCTAAGCCGATCCTGCGGAGCGGGCCGCGCGGCGCGGTTGCAGGAGGATCATGAGGAACACGACGAGGCCGAAATAGGGAACGACCAGCCACAGGGACAGTGCCGGCGGATATCCCCAGCGGCGGCACAGGAGCCAGCACGGAGGGATGATCAGCGGAACCATCACAAGCCATCCCAAAAGGACGAGCAGCATCAAGGCGATCAGGACAGACATGGCGGGCATTGTGGGCCAGGGATGAAACCATTTCCATAACTGTCTGCGTCATAACGCCCATGCATCATGCTGCGGCGCAACATCCGGCCGGCCGAAAGCCGGTGCGCCGGTGACTGGACCGTCTTCGCGGATATGGAGTATCAATGCATTCCGGACCGCGGGTTCCGGGCGCCTGCCGCACCGCTCCCAGGGGAGGGTTATCTTGACTCACTGGCCAGACCGTCGCGTCCTCGACCTTTTCGGCATCGAGCTTCCGATCATCCAGGCTCCCATGGCCGGGGCGACCACGCCGGAAATGGTGATCGCGGTCAGCGAGGCCGGCGGGCTGGGTTCGCTGCCTTGTGCTATGTACAGCGCCACCCAGGCGCGCGAGGCGCTGGACACGATCCGCCGGGCAACGTCGCGCCCGATCAACCTCAACTTTTTCTGCCACACGCCGCCGGCGGAGGATGGTGCCCGCGCCATGGCTTGGCGGGCGCGGCTGGCGCCGTACTATGTCGAACATGGCCTCGATCCCCAGGCACCGGTCCCGGTTTCCGACCGCGCGCCGTTCGACGGGGAGTTCTGTTCCCTGGTCGAGGAGTACAGGCCCGAAACCGTCAGCTTCCATTTCGGTCTTCCCGAGACGACGTTGCTGGAGCGGGTGAGGGCGACGGGCGCCCGGATCATCTCCTCCGCGACCACCGTCGCCGAGGCCCGATGGCTGGAGGAACGGGGCTGCGACGCCATCGTTGCCATGGGCATGGAAGCCGGCGGGCACCGCGGAACCTTCCTGGGAAAAGACCTCATGGCCGACATGGATCGCCAAGTCGGCACCTTCGCGCTGGTGCCCCAGGTCGCCGATGCCGTCCGGGTCCCGGTGATCGCGGCCGGCGGGATCATGGACGCGCGCGGGATCGTCGCCGCCTTCGCGCTGGGTGCCTCCGCCGTGCAGATCGGCACGGCTTACCTTTTCACGCCGGAGGCGAAGATCTCCGCCATGCACCGCGAGGCGCTCAGGACGGCGGCGGCCGATGACACCGTCGTCACCAACGTCTTCACCGGGCGCCCGGCACGCGGGATCGTCAATCGCATCGTCGCCGAGGTCGGGCCGCTGTCGCCGCTCGCACCGGATTTCCCGCTGGCCGGCGGAGCCCTGGTGCCCCTGAGGGGACTGACCGAGCCGGCCGGCTCGCCGGACTTCACCAACATGTGGGCAGGGCAGGGGGCACCGCTGGGCCGCGAAATGCCGTCCGGCGACCTGACGCTTCATCTTGCGGCGGAAGCCTCGAAGAAGGCGAGCTGGGAATGACGGGCGCCCGAAGGGATTAGCTCTCTGGGGGTCTTGCGGTGCGAGCCCAAGCAGTTTCAATTGGTTAGAAACCAATTGCCCGAAGCGAGCGGGTCTCCACCATGCACGGAATATCCCACAGTGACTGTAAAGCCATCGGGCTGGGCGGCCGTCCGCCTTCAGCCCCCCGTATCATGAATGTCTGATGCCCTGAGGCGCTTTGCCGGCAACCGCATCGCCATGGCGGGGCTGGTCCTGATCACCGTCATCGTCGGGGCTGCGCTGTCGGCGCCCCTGCTGGCCCCGTTCGATCCCAACGAGCAATTCTTCGAAGGACTGACCCTGGAAGGGGCGCCGCTGCCGCCCAACGGAACCTTCTGGCTGGGAACCGACCAGCTCGGCCGCGACCTGCTGTCCCGCCTGATCTACGGCGCGCGCACCTCCCTGGTGGTCGGCGTGTTGGCGAACGGGGTGGCCGTCCTGGTCGGCACGCTGCTGGGCGTCGTCGCCGGCTATGCGCGAGGGGTGGTCGGCGCCGCGCTCATGCGCTTCACCGACCTGATGATGGCGTTCCCCGCGCTGCTCCTGGCGATCGCGCTGGCGGCGATCTTCAGCCCGTCGCTGCTGATCGTGGCCCTGGTCATCGCCATGGTGAACTGGGTGCAGATCGCCCGCGTCATCTATACGGAGACGACGGCGCTGGCCGAGCGGGACTATATCGAGGCGTGCCGGGCGCTGGGTGCCGGCTGGCCGCGCATCCTGTTCCGCCACATCGTGCCGCATCTGGTCCCGACCGTGCTGGTCTATGCCACGCTCGGCATCGCCACGACGGTCCTGCTGGAAGCGACCCTGTCGTTCCTCGGCATCGGCGTCCGCCCGCCGGAGCCCTCCTGGGGCAACATCATCTACGAGAACCAGACCTATTTCGCCAACGCGCCCTGGCTGGTGTTCATCCCCGGCGCCGCGATCCTGCTGCTGGCGCTGGCCTTCAACCTTGTCGGCGACGGGCTGCGCGACGCGCTCGACCCGACCCAGCGGGGCCGGTGACCATGGCGGGATATCTTGCCCGGCGCGTCGTCCAGGCGGTGCTGATCCTCCTGGGCGTCACCTTCGTCACCTTCATCCTGCTTTACCTGCTGCCGGCCGACCCGGCGCGCCAGATCGCCGGGCGGTCGGCGACGGCGGCGACGGTGCAGTCGATCCGCCAGCAGCTCGGGCTCGACCTCCCGCTGTGGCAGCAATACCTGCGCTATCTCGGCAATCTGGCACAGGGCGACATGGGGCGTTCCTACATCCAGCGGACGGAAGTCGCTTCCCTGGTCTGGAGCCGGCTGCCCGCGACCCTGCTGCTGATGGCCGGCGCCATCGTCTGCGAACTTGTGATCGGGCTGACGGCGGGCATTCTGGCGGCGGTCAGGCGGGGGCGGCCGACCGACACGGCCATCATGGTGGCATCGTTCCTGGGCGTATCGGCACCCCAGTTCGTCGTGGGGATCCTGCTGCTCTACGTGTTCGCGGTCCAGCTCGGCTGGTTCCCGATCGGCGGCTACGGCACCTTCGCCCATCTGGTGCTGCCGTCGCTGACCCTGGGGATCCTGGGCGGCGGCTGGTACAGCAGGATGGCCCGAAGCTCCATGGTGGATGTGCTGCGCCAGGACTATATCCGGACCGCACGCGCCAAAGGGGCGGGAAGCCGCCGCATCGTCTTCATCCACGCGCTCCGCAACGCGGTACTGCCGCTGATCGCCATGATCGGCCTGGATATCGGCATCTTCATGAGCGGCGCGGTGGTCGTGGAATCCGTGTTCGGCTGGCCCGGCATCGGCCAGCTGACGTGGCAGGCGATCCAGCAGGTGGACATTCCCGTGATCATGGGCGTCACGCTGACCGCCGCCGTCTTCATCGTGCTCGGCAACCTGCTGGCGGACCTGATCGCGCCGCTCGCCGACCCGCGCATCAAGCTGCGCTGACCCCATGGCTCGAATGAAAAAATCACAAGACGAACAGCTACAGGAGGCTTTACGGACATGCGTACCCTGATGCTTGCCGGCGCCCTCGCGTCGTCCCTGCTGTGCGGAACCGCACTCACTCAGGCAGCCGGCGCCGCCGACATCAAGAACGGCGGCTCGATGGTCGTGACCTACAAGGACGACGTCGCGACGCTGGACCCGGCGATCGGTTACGACTGGCAGAACTGGTCGATGATCAAGGCCCTGTTCGACGGCCTGATGGATTACGAGCCCGGTACCACGACCCTGCGGCCCAACCTGGCCGAGAGCTACGAGATGTCGGCCGACGGCATGACCTACACCTTCAAGCTCCGGCAGGGGGTCAAGTTCCACAACGGGCGGGCGCTCGCCGCCGACGACATCAAGTATTCGATCGAGCGCACCGTCAACCCCGCGACCCAGAGCCCGGGCGCCGGCTTCTTCGGCTCGATCAAGGGCTTCGAGGAGGCGACGGCCGGCGACGGCAGCCTGTCCGGCATCACGGTGGTCGACCCGCAAACCGTCAGGATCGAGCTGTCGCGCCCCGACGCGACGTTCCTGCACGTGATGGCGATCAACTTCTCCTTCGCCGTCCCGAAGGAGGAGGTCGAGAAATCCGGCGCCGATTTCGGCAAGCAGCCGGTCGGCACGGGCGCCTTCAAGCTGGCGGAGTGGGTGCTGGGCCAGCGCGTCGTGTTCGAGCGCAACCCCGACTATTTCGAACAGGGGCTGCCGCACCTGGACCAGATCACCTTCGAGATCGGGCAGGAGCCGACCGTTGCCCTGCTCCGGCTGGAACGGGGCGAGGTGGACGTGCTGGGCGACGGCATCCCGCCGGCTCGCTTCCTGGAAGTCCGCGGCAACGCGAAGAACAAGGACCTGATCGCCGAGGGCGGCCAGCTCCATACCGGCTACGTCACGATGAACGTGACGATGAAGCCGTTCGACGACGTCCGGGTCCGCCGGGCCGTCAACATGGCGATCAACAAGGACCGCATCGTCCGGATCATCAACGGCCGCGCCGTTCCGGCGACCCAGCCGCTGCCGCCGACCATGCCCGGCTATGCCAAGGACTACCAGGGCTACGCTTTCGACCAGAACAAGGCCAAGGCGCTGCTGGCCGAGGCCGGGTTCCCCGACGGCTTCGATACCGAGATCCTGGCCAACAACACCGACCCCAACCCGCGCATCGTCCAGGCGATCCAGCAGGACCTCGCCGCGGTCGGCATCCGGGCGGCGGTCAAGACGCTGGCCCAGGCCAACGTGATCGCGGCCGGCGGGGAGCCGAAGGGCGCCCCCATGATCTGGTCCGGCGGCATGGCCTGGATCGCGGACTTCCCCGACCCGTCCAACTTCTACGGCCCGATCCTGGGCTGCGCCGGCGCGGTGCCGGGCGGCTGGAACTGGTCCTGGTACTGCAACAAGGACCTGGACGCCAAGGCTGCGGCGGCCGATGCCATGGTCGATCCCGCGAAGGAGGAGGAGCGCACCGCCGCCTGGCGCGACATCTACCTGAAGATCATGGAGGACGCCCCCTGGGCTCCCGTGTTCAACGAGCAGCGCTTCACCATGCACAGCGCCCGCATGGGCGGCCCGGATGCGATCTTCGTCGATCCCGTCCATATCCCGGTCAACTACGAGCAAGTGTACGCAACCGATGTCCAGTAACCACACCCATGCGCCCGGCCACACCATCCACCGTCACTGCCACCACCATGGCTGGGACAATTCCAACGCCCCGGTCCTGACCATCGCCCCGGGCGAGACCGTGGAGTTCGAGACGGTGGACAGCTCGGGCGGGCAGCTCGGCCCCGGCAGCGTGCTGGACGACCTGCTCCGGCTCGATTTCGGCAAGGTCAACCCGGTCACCGGCCCGGTCCATATCGACGGGGCGGAGCCGGGCGACGCGCTGAAGGTGACCCTGGTCTCCTTCAGGCCGTCGGGCTGGGGCTGGACCGCCAACATTCCCGGGTTCGGGCTGCTGGCCGACCAGTTCACCGAGGCCGCGCTGCACATCTGGAAGTACGATCCCGCCAGCATGGCGCCGGCCCTCTACGGACCCGGCGGCCGGGTGCCGCTGAAGCCCTTCACCGGCACGATCGGGCTGGCGCCGGCCGAGCCGGGGCTGCACAGCGTGGTTCCGCCGCGCAGGGTAGGGGGCAACCTGGACGTCCGCGACCTGTGCGCCGGCACCGAGCTGTACCTGCCGGTCGAGGTGGCGGGAGCCCTCTTCTCCGTCGGCGACACCCACGCGGCCCAGGGCGACGGCGAGGTCTGCGGCACCGCGATCGAGAGCCCGATGGACGTCACCCTGAAGTTCGAGCTGGTCAAGGGCGCCGACCTGGCCTTCCCGCGCTTCCGCACCCGCGGGCCGGTGACCCGCCACCTGGACGCGGAAGGGTACGAGGTGACCACCGGCGTCGGCCCCGACCTGATGGAAGGGGCGCGGGCCGCCGTGTCGGGCATGATCGACCTGCTGACCGCCCGGCACGGCATGTCGGCGGTGGAGGCCTACATGCTGTGCAGCGTCTGCGGCGACCTGCGCGTCAGCGAGATCGTGGACATGCCGAACTGGGTGGTGAGCTTCTACTTCCCGCGGGTGGTGCTGTCCTGACCACGTCCGAAACCAGGCCGCTGCTGGAGGTGCGGGACCTGACCGTCAGCTTCGGCGGGCGGGACCGGAGCGATGCCCGCGCCACCGTGCTGGACGGGGTCGGCTTCACCCTGAACGCCGGCTCGGTGGTCGGGCTGGTCGGGGAATCCGGCTGCGGCAAGAGCGTCACCGCCATGTCGATCCTGCGCCTGCTGCCCTCTCCGCCGAGCCGGGTGGAGCGGGGCAGCGTGCGGTTCGACGGCACCGACCTGCTGGCCCTGGACGAAGGCGCCATGCGCGACATGCGGGGCAACCGCATCGGCATGATCTTCCAGGAGCCGATGACCAGCCTCAACCCGACCTTCACCGTCGGCTGGCAGATCGACGAGGCGCTGCGCCTTCACACCGCCTTGAACCGGGCGGAGCGGCACCGGCGCTGCCTGGAACTGCTCCGCCTCGTCGGGATCGGGGCGCCGGAGCGGCGGCTCGCGCAGTTCCCGCACGAGCTGTCCGGCGGCCTGCGCCAGCGCATCATGATCGCCATGGCGCTGGCCTGCGAGCCGCGCCTGCTGGTGGCCGACGAGCCGACCACGGCGCTCGATGTGACGATCCAGGCGCAGATCCTCGATCTGCTCTCGGGCCTGCGCGAGCGGCTGGGCATGGCGATCCTGCTGATCACCCACGACCTGGGCGTGGTCGCGGAGCATTGCGACGAGGTCGTGGTGATGTATGCCGGCCGTGTGGTCGAAACGGCGCCGGTCCGACCGCTGTTCGCCCGTCCGCGCCACCCCTACACTGCGGGGCTGCTCGACTCCATGCCCAGGCTCGACGGCGGCCGGGGCGTCCTGCCGACCATCCCCGGCATGGTGCCCAGTCCCGGCAAACGCCCGCCGGGGTGCCCCTTCGCCGACCGCTGCCCCAACGTCCTGGACCGCTGCCGGGCCGAGATGCCTCCGCTGGTAGGCGGTCCGGACGGCCACGCCTTCGCCTGCTGGAACCCCGTTCCATGACGAACTCCCCCGACGACCTGCTGACGGTCGAGAACCTGACCAAGCATTTCCCGATCAAGGGCGGCGGCGTGATCCATGCCGTCAACGGCGTCAGCCTGAGCCAGCGCCGCGGCGAGACGATCGGCATCGTCGGCGAGTCCGGCTGCGGCAAGTCCACCCTGGCGCGGCTGTGCCTGCGGCTGGTGGAGCCTACCTCCGGCGCGATCCGGTTCGACGGCGAGGACATCGGGGCCTTGCCGGCGCGTGCGCTCCGGACCAGGCGCCGCGACATGCAGATCATCTTCCAGGACCCCTACGCCTCGCTCGACCCCCGAATGAGCGTCGGCGACATCATCCGGGAGCCGCTGGATATCCACGGCATCGGCAGCCGGGCCGAGCGCCGGGCAGAGGTCGCCCAGCTCCTGGAGAAGGTCGGGCTTCCGCCGGACGCCGCCCGGCGCTACCCGCACGAGTTCTCCGGCGGGCAGCGCCAGCGCATCGGCATCGCCCGGGCGATCGCGCTGAAGCCCAAGCTGGTCGTCGCGGACGAGCCGGTCTCCGCCCTGGACCTGTCGATCCAGTCCCAGGTGCTGAACCTGCTGGTGGCGCTGCGGGCGGAGATGAACCTGTCCTACCTGTTCATCTCCCACGACCTCGCCGTGATCCGCTACATCAGCGACCGGGTCGCGGTGATGTATCTGGGCCGGATCGTCGAGCTGGCCGACGTCGACGCGCTCTATGCCGAGCCGGCGCATCCCTACACCCGGGCGCTGCTGTCGGCGATCCCGCAACCGGACCCGGAGCGGCGTCGCGCCCGCACCGTCCTGGCCGGCGACCTGCCCAATCCGGAATCACCGCCGCCCGGCTGTCCCTTCCACCCGCGCTGCCCCGCCGCCATGGACCATTGCCGCAGCATCGAACCGGCGGAGCGGAACATCGGCACCCCGGACAGGCCGCATCTGGTGAGCTGCCATCTTTACGGGTGAAGCCACTGGCGTTGAAGGCGGTGCTACCGGGTGGTAGCATATGAACGACACGGACATCGGCTTTCGGGATTTTGACATGACGGTCAAGACATCGATTTCCTTGACGGATGAGCAGGAAGCATATGCCCGAAGCCTTGTGACCGCCGGTCGGTATTCCAGTCTCAGCGCGGTGCTTCAACAGGGACTCGAACTGCTCAGGCGCGACAACGAGGCGCGCGATGCGGAAATCACCGGCCTGCGGGCACTGATCGAGCGGCGCCATTCGGAAAGCTTCGTCTCTCTCGAGGAAAGCGAGCGGGACATCGACGCGATGCTTGACAACAGAAGACAAGATCGTGCGGATCTATGACGTCCGTCCGGCCAGGGGCGTCGTCCGCGACTTGGCGCTGATTGAAAGCTTCCTCTTCAAAACATTCCGGAACCTGGGGGATAGCCCCGAGGATGCCGGCGACCGTGCCGCCGCCCGCGTCAAAGCTGCCGCCGCCTATATGCGGACATTCGACAGAAACCCGCATCGGGGTACCGAGCATCCCGGAATATGGCCGGGCCTGCGCACTGTGACCAAAGAAAAGTTCATCTTCTACTTCGAGATCGACGAGGTCAGGTCGGAAGTCAGGATTCTTGCCGTCTTCTTCGGAGGAGAGGATCACACGCAGAGGATCATTGACCGGCTCCAATACTGAAGCGAGGCGCCTTCGTCTACCGCTGCTCCTGCGGCGGCCGGGCCAGCTTGGTCAGGGAGTCAAGGTTGCTGACCAGATGGTCCATGGCGAGCGACAGGGCGAACACCCGCTCCGCCTCGTCCGCCGGGAGGCTGCGGGTGGCGCCCTGCCGGCGGACCTCGGCCAGGGCGATTTCCAGCGCATGCCTCGCGTCCCGGACGGCGTCGATCCGGGGCAGGGGATCGCCCGACCGGATCGCTTGGGAGAGCTCCAGGAGATGGGCGCGGGCGGCTTCGGATAAACGGTACAGGGGGTCCGCCAGCGGTTCGCGCGGCCCGGAAGCCAGCGGGCCTCCGCCGGTCCGCTGCGCAAAGACGATGGTATGCCACAGATGCTGGGCGCACCTCACGATCCTGACGGGATCGTTGATCCGGTCGTGACTCCGCCGTCGGCGTTCGATCGGCCGGCGCGACTGCGACGCCGAGCTTTCGGCCGCCTGCAAGGCTCCCAGGATCTGGTCGTCCAGCTCCGCGATCCGCGACGGCTCCTTCTGCCGGCCAAGAAGCTCGTCGGTCACCTCCCCCAGCAGGTCGGCGCACAGGTCGAGGGCGCGCGAGACGTGCCGCGCCGACTGGCGATGGGCCGAGGCCGGAAACAGCAGGCGCGACGTGACGGTCGCGATCACCGCCCCCAGCACGATCTGGGTGGCCCGCCCCGCCGCGGTCGCCAGCACGTCGGCCTCGTCGGGAGGCGGCGCCAGGATCAGGATTGCCGCGGCGATCGCGCCGAACCTCAGCCCGGGCCAGATCCCGGCGATGAAGACCAGCGCCGTCCCCACGACGAAGAGCGCCACGGCCTGGGGCAGGGGGTGGCCGGAACGATCAGCACGGCCGCGACGCCGGTCTGGATCGCCATCCGCGTCGGGTCCCGGTAGCGCCCCAGCTTCTTCCGCATCGTCCGTCCGGTCTTGGTCCGAGTGTCGGGCGGATCAACCCGAAAGTCGTGGAATCGTTGCGGGACGGAAGGGGAGAAACGTCTTCAAGGCGGGGCTGGGGGACTGCATACTGAAGGCCCGGACAGCGGCAATAATCGAAGAGGCACGGCGATGACCCTTCAGGCGATCATCTTCGACGTCGACGGCACCCTCGCGGAAACCGAGGAGGAGCATCGCCGGGCCTTCAACGAGACCTTCGGCAGCTTCGGCCTGGACTGGCACTGGGACCGCCGGCTCTATGCCGAGTTGCTCAGGGTGACCGGCGGCAAGGAGCGCATCCGCGATTATGTCGGCCGCCACCGCCCGGCGGAGGCGGGCAGGGTGGAGCCGATCGTCGGCGAGATCCACAAGGCCAAGACCGACCGCTACGTCGCCAACCTCGCGGAGGGCGGCATAGCGCTCCGCCCCGGCGTGGCGCGGCTGATCCGGGAGGCGGCGGACGCCGGCCTGCGGCTCGCCATCGCGACCACCACCAGCCTGCCCAACGTGAAGATCCTGCTGAGGCAGGCGCTGGGGCCGGACGCCCTGGGCCTGTTCGAGGTGATCGCCGCCGGCGACATGGTGGCGGCCAAGAAGCCGGCGCCGGACGTCTACCTGCTGGCGCTCGACCGGCTCGGGCTTCCGGCGGAAGCCTGCGTCGCGATCGAGGACTCCTACAACGGCGTCATGGCGGCGCGGCGCGCCGGCATCCCGACGCTCGCCACCACCAGCGACTATACCCGCTTCGAGGACCTGCGCTACGCCATGGGCGTGCTGTCGGACCTGGGCGAGCCCGACGCGCCGTTCCTGCACCTCGGCGGCATCGGCGCCGGGGAGCGCTGCGTCACCGTCGAGATGCTGAGGCGCTACGGCCGAAGCACGACCTTGAGCGCCGGGTAGAGCGCCTTGTAGGAATCATAGACCGGCCGGTACGCCTCGTAGCGCTTCATGTCCGGCTCGACCGTCCGGACCACCTGGACCATGCGGCCCGCCGCCGTCGCGATATCGTCGTAATGGCCGGCCCCGACCGCGGCCAGCACGGCGCTGCCCAGCATGGGCGCGTTGGCGATGCGGGTCAGCTTGAGCGGCAGGCCGGACACGTCGGCGTGGATCTGGATCCACAGGTCCGAATTGGTCGCCCCGCCGCAGACCACCACGTCCTCCGGCTTGAAGCCGGCGGCGCCCATGGTCTCCAGGATCAATTCGGTGCCGAAGGCGACGCTCTCCATCATGGCGCGGAAGATGTGCGCCGGCCCGTGGCGCAGGGTCAGGCCGGTGATCGCCCCGCGCGAGGCGGAGTCCGTGTAGGGCGTCCGGTTGCCCTGGAAATGGTCCAGCACGACCAGACCTTCCGACCCGGGCGGCAGCTCCGCGGCCTCGGCGTTCAGGCGCTCATAGGTGATGCCGGAATCGATCAGGCGCTTGAACCAGGCGATCACCGACCCGGTGGAGGTCTGGCCGCCCTCGATCGCATGCAGGCCGGGGATCACCGCGTCGGGATATGTTCCCCAGAAGCCGGCGCCATGGACCTCCTCGCCCACGAAGCCCAGATGGTTGTGGGAGGAACCGGTGATCATGGCGAGCCGGTTCGGCTGGACCACGCCCAGTCCGATCATCCCGATGAACGCGTCCGATCCGCCCTGGGCGACCGGAAGGCCGGCGGGAAGTCCCAGATGCTCGGCGGCGGCCGGGGTCAGGCCGCCGATCACCTGGCCCAGCGGCAGCACCTCGCGCGGCCAGCGGTCGAGCAGGGCGGTCAGTCCGAGCTTGGACAGCAGGCCGGCGGCGTAGCCGGTCCGGCTGTCATAGTGCCAGCGGGTCGAGGCGCTGGTGATGTTGGCGACCATGCGGCCGGTCAGGTGGAAATTGATGTAGTCCTGGCAGTCGCAGACATAGTCGGCCTGCTCGAACAGGTCGGGCTGGTTCTCGGCCATCCAGAGCGACTTGGGGATCATCCACTCGGCCGAGACGGGGCCGCGGCCGGCATTGTTCACCTTCAGCGCCGGGTCGTCCAGCGCCGCGATGCGGGCAGCCTGGGGGGCGGCCCGCATGTCCATCCAGATGATCGCGGGGCGGAGCGAGCGGCCCCGGTCGTCCATCGCCACCACCGTGCAGCAGGTGGTGTCGGCGGCGAGGCCGACCACCTGGTCGGGACGGATGCCGGCCTTGCCGACCGCCTGGCGGACCGAGGCGCCGAGCGCCCGCCACCAATCCTCCGGACTCTGCTCGGCCCAGCTGGCCTGGGGAAACCGGGTCTCGATCGGCGTCACGCCCTCGGCGACCAGACCGCCGTCCAGGTCGAAGACGCCCGCCCGCATGCTCTCGGTGCCTGCGTCGATGCCGATCACGTAGATGTCTGCCATCACGCACCTGCTCTCGGGAAAAGGGGAGGGGAGGCGGGCAGCCTCAAGCCGCGACCGCCGAGTGCCGCGCCAGGTGCGGCAGCGCCAGCCCGGCCTCGTCGAACAGATGGCAGCACCGGCCCGACACGCCGATGCTCAGTTGTTCCCCCGCCTTCACCGGGGAATTGCCGTCGCCCTTGACCATCAGCTCGCTGCCCTCCGCGGTCCTGGTATAGGCGAAGGTCTCGCCGCCCAGATGCTCCACCACCAGGGTCTGGCCGACGATCCGGGCTTCCCCCTGGCCCTGGTCGGACAGATCCTCCGGCCGGAGGCCGAGGGTCAGCCTGGCCCCGGGTGCCACGCCGTCGGGCCTGACCGGCACCGTCAGCCGGTCGCCGCCGGGCAGGGTGACGGTCACGCCGCCGGCCGCGGCCGACGCGGCCTGGACCGGCAGGAAGTTCATCTGGGGCGACCCGATGAAGCCGGCGACGAAGCGGTTGACGGGGTGGCGGTAGAGCTCCAGCGGGCTGCCGACCTGCTCGATCCGCCCCTTGTTCAGCACCACGATCTTGTCGGCCAGGGTCATGGCCTCGACCTGGTCGTGGGTCACGTAGATCATGGTCGCCTTGAGGTCGGCGTGCAGCTTGGCGATCTCGATCCGCATCTGGACCCGCAGCGAGGCGTCCAGGTTGGACAGCGGCTCGTCGAACAGGAAGACGTCGGGCTCGTGGACGATGGCGCGGCCGATGGCGACGCGCTGGCGCTGGCCGCCCGACAGGGCCTTGGGCTTGCGGTCGAGCAGCGGCTCCAGCTGGAGGATGCGGGCGGCGTTGCGGACCCGGTTCTCGATCTCCGCCTTGGGTGCCTTCTGCATCTTCAGGCCGAAGGCGATGTTGTCGTAGACCGTCATGTGCGGGTAGAGCGCGTAGGACTGGAACACCATCGCGACCCCGCGGTCCGCCGGCTCCAGGTATGTCACGTCCCGGCCGCCGATGGAGATCCGCCCCCGGGTGATGTCCTCCAGCCCCGCGATGGTCCGCAGCAGCGTCGATTTCCCGCAGCCCGACGGGCCGACGAACACCACGAACTCGCGGTTCTCGATGTCCAGATCGATGTCGTGCAGGACCTTCACATCGCCGTACGCCTTCTCGACGCCGCTCAGCTTGACCTCGGTCACTTGCTCTCCCCTCCCCAAGTTTCTCGTTCTCGCACCGGTGCTCGTCCCCAACCCTGGCTAAGCCGAATAAATGTATTGTCGGAATTACAAAAGCTTGACACTCTTAGTTTCCTCACAATACGATATTTGTAAATTCATTCTTACAAAAGTCAAGGAGGAGACCCAGCATGCGCGCCGCGTACATCCACGGGATCCGGGATATCCGGGTGGGCGACAAGCCGACCCCCCGGCCCGCGGGCAACGAGGTTCTCCTGAGCGTCAGCGCCGTCGGCGTATGCGGCAGCGACCTGCATTACTACAAGGAAGGGGCGATCGGCTCCGCCCGGATCAGCCAGCCCTTCGTGCCGGGGCACGAGTTCGCCGCCCGCGTGATCGAGGACCGGCCGGACCTGGGCCTGAAGGCCGGCCAGCTGGTCGCGGTCGATCCGGCGAAGCCCTGCGGCCACTGCGAATGGTGCGAGCGCGGCCACGTCAACCTGTGCCCGAACGTCGAGTTCATGGGCGCGCCGCCGACCACCCACGGCGCCATGACCGAGCTGATCTCCGCCGCCCCCAGCCAGATCTTCCCGGTGCCGGACGATTTCACCGACATCCAGGCGGTCATGCTGGAGCCGCTGGGCGTCGCGATCCACGCCATGGACCTGGCCAAGATGAAGCGGGTGCTGGAGACCGTCGCGATCATCGGCAGCGGCCCGATCGGGCTGTGCCTGCTCCAGCTCGCCAAGCTGATGTGCAAGGACAAGGTCTACGCGATCGATCCCGTGGATTACCGCTCCAGCCTGGCGAAGAAGCTGGGAGCCGACGAGGTCGCCGACAGCCACGCGGCGATCGCCGACTGGACCGGCGGCCGGGGCGTCGACCTGGTGCTGGAGGCGACCAACTCGCCCATGGGCTTCCAGATCGCGGCCGAGTCCGCCCGGATCGGCGGCCGGGTCGTGCTGGTCGGCATTCCCGACGGCGACCAGTACGTCCCGCTCAGCGCGTCGCTGCTGCGGCGCAAGGGTCTGGACATCAAGATGTCGCGGCGCATGGGCCATGTCTACGAGCGCGCCATCAAGCTGGTCGCCGACGGCCGGGTGGACGTGGATACCATGGTGACCCATCGCTTCGCCCTCGAAAAGGCCGACGACGCCTTCAGCTATCCGGCCGAATTCCACGACGGCGCGGTGAAGACCATCATCCTGCCGAACCAGACCTGACCTGCGGATCAAACAGCATTCCATCAAAAACATCCTGGAGGGAACGTGATGAGGAAAAAGCTTGCGTGCGCCATCGCCTTCGCGGCGGCGCTCGTATCGTCCACCAGCGCCATGGCCTGGACGCTGGAACAGGCGGCGGAGCCCTACAAGGGCACCAGCATCAAGGCGATCTTCCTTGACCGGCCCGGCTACGCCGCCGCGATCAAGCTGCTGCCGGAGTTCGAGAAGAAGACCGGCATCAAGGTCAATTACGAGATCGTTCCCTACGAGAACAGCCGCGAGCGGCAGGTGCTCGACTTCACCGCGGGCGGCGAGATCGACGTGGTCCTGACCGACGTGGTCTGGATCGGCGAGTTCGCCGGCAACGGCTGGCTGGAGCCGATCAAGACCTTCACCGACGACGAGGACCTGGCGGACCCGAACCTGAAGCTGGACGGCTTCTTCCCGATCCTGCTGGAATCCTTCGGCACCTGGGGCGACGAGGTCTACGGCCTGCCGTTCGACAATTACTCGGGCCTGCTCTATTACAACAGGTGCATGCTCCAGGAGGCCGGATTCGACAAGCCGCCGGCGACCTGGGACGAGCTGCTGAACGTCTATGGTCCCAAGCTGACCGACCAGGCGAACCGGAAATACGCCTTCGCGCTCCAGTCCCGCCGGGGCGAGACCCAATCGGCCGACAGCTTCATGCGCGTGCTGTGGCCGTTCGGCGGCTCGCTGCTGGACGACCAGTTCAAGTCGAACCTGAACTCCCAGGAGTCGCAGGCCGGCCTGAAGTTCCGCCAGGACCTGATGAAGATCATGCCGCCGGGCATCGTCGACTATGACCATGCCGAGGCGGTCAACGCCCTGGCCCAGGGCAACGTCGCGATGATCACGGAATGGTCGGCCTTCTACAGCACGCTGGCCGACCCGACCAAGTCGCGCATCACCGACTGCCTCGCGGTCGCCACCGAGCCCGCCGGACCGGCCGGCCTGAAGCCGGCGCTGGGCGGCTTCTCGCTGGGCGTCAACGCGCAGTCGTCGGACGACAAGAAGGCGGCCGCCTGGCTGTTCATCCAGTGGGTGACATCCGAGGAGATGGCGAAGCCCTATGTGGAGGCCGGCGGCGTCAGCGGACGCACCTCGGTCTACAAGGATGCCGACATCCAGAAGCGCTATCCCTTCGTCCAGCCGATGGTGACGTCCTGGGACGGCGGCGTTCCCGACTTCCGCCCCCGCTTCGCCGAGTGGCCGGAAATCTCCGAGGTGGTCGCCGAGTGGGGCACCCGGATGATGCTGGGCAATGTCGGCATCGAGGAAGGCGCCCGGTCGATCGGCACCCGGGTCGAGGAGATCCTGGGCCAGGCCGGCTACTATGACGGCAGCAAGCCGCTGCGGAAGTAACAGGATGGGGCGGCGGGACGCCGCCCCTCCATCATCTATCGAGGGAGATCCGCGTCCATGCCCAGCGGAACCAAGCCGGCCGTGTTTCCCACGCTCTGGAACAACGGGCGGGCGGCCTTCGCCTTCCTGGCCCCGGCGGTGGTGGCGCTGGCGCTGATCGGGATCTTCCCGACGGTGTTCGCGCTGGTCAACTCGTTCCGGCGCTACAACCTGGCCCGCCCGCGCGACGCGACGCCCTTCGTCGGGTTCGACAACTACCTGACGGTCTTCTACGACCCGTCCTTCTGGGGCGCGCTGGGGCGGACCTTCACCTTCCTGGTCACCGTCGTGCCGATCCAGATCGCGCTGGGGCTGGCGATCGCCCTGCTGCTTCACAAGCCGGGCCTGTCCGGCTTCAAGCTGCTGGCGCGGCTGAGCCTGGTGATCCCGCTGGCGACCGCGCCGGCCGTGGTCGGGCTGATCGGAAGGCTGATCTTCAACCGCGATTTCGGTGTCGCCAACGCCCTGCTGACGCTGGTCGGGAGCGGCCCGGTCGAGTGGCTGGGCGACACCACCAACGCCTTCATCGCGGTGGCGCTGATGGACATCTGGCAGTGGACGCCGTTCTGCGCCCTTGTCCTGCTGGCCGGCCTGACCATGGTCCCGACCGAGATCGAGGAGGCGGCGAGGCTGGAGACCCGCAGCCGCTGGCAGATCGTCCGCTACGTCCAGCTGCCGTTCCTGCTGCCCAGCATCACGGTGATCCTGATCCTGCGGACGGCCGACATCCTGAAGATGTTCGACACCGTCTTCACCATGACCCGGGGCGGGCCGGGGGCCGCGACCGAGCTGGTCAGCGTCTATATCCAGCGGGTCGGCTTCCGGGTCTTCGACCAGGGGGTGGCGTCGGCGCAGGCGATCCTGCTGCTGATCCTGACCATCATCCTGGCCCGCCTCTACATCAAGTTCGTCTACCGGGAGATCTGACCCATGGCCGTGGCAACCGCCGACAGCGCCGTCCCGGCGACGTTCCAGCGAAGCAAGCCGAAGCGTATGGTGACCGCCTGGCACCTGGTCGGGCTGCTCGCGATCTTCCTGTTCGCCGTGTTCCCGTTCTACTGGATGGTGGCGACCAGCCTGAAGACCCAGGCTGAGGCCCTGGCGTCGCCGCCGATCTGGGTCTTCACGCCCCGGCTGGACAATTACTTCGAGGTGCTGTTCAACCGCGACGTCCTGTCCAGCCTGATCAACTCGATCATCATAGCGGTCTCCACGACGGTGCTGGCAGTGGGGCTGGGCACGCCGGCGGCCTATGCGCTGGCCCGGTTCGAGTTCAAGGCCAAGGGGGAGCTGTGGTTCTGGTTCATCACCAACCGCATGCTGAGCCCGATCGTCGTGGCGCTGCCGATCTTCCTGATGGCGCGGACCTTCGGCATGATCGACACGCATCTCGTGCTGATCCTGGTCTACCTGACCTTCAACCTGCCGATCGTGGTGTGGATCTGCACCGACCAGTTCCGCGGCGTTCCGAAGGACCTGGACGAGGCGGCCCGGCTGGCCGGCGCCTCGCGCTTCACCATCTTCTGGCGGATCGCCTTGCCGCTCGCCATGCCCGGCGTCGCCGTGTCGGCGATCTTCTCCTTCATCTTCTCGTGGAACGAACTGCTCTATGCCCTGGTCCTGACGCGCAACGCGGCGCGGACGGCCCCGGTGGCGGCGACCAGCTTCATGAGCGGCTACGACCTGCCGTGGGGCGAGATCATGGCGACCGGCACGCTGATCGTCCTGCCGGTCATCGTCTTCGCCCTGATGGTGTCCAAGCACCTCGTCCAGGGATTGACCATGGGAGCGGTGAAATAGGATGTACTGACAGGGGCCGGTGACAGTCCGACGATGGACGGTCCGACGATGCGGGAAGGAAAAGCCGTGCAGACCAGGAGCCTGGACGACGATGTGGCCACCAGCTCGGACGAGCAGCTGAACATCCGCATCGCGTGGTATTACTATATCACCGACATGACCCAGCAGCAGATCGCGGACCGCTTCGGCATCACGCGGGTGCGGGTCAACAAGGCCCTGGCGACCAGCCGGGAGACCGGCGTCGTCCAGATCCGGATCAATTCCAAGTTGGCCTCCTGCATCAAGCTGGAATACGAGCTGGAACAGCTCTACGGCCTGTCGCGGGTGACGGTCGTGCCGACTCCGGAGGACGACCGCTTCATCTTCCGCGTCCTGGGCGTCGGCGTGGCGCCCTATATCCACGACCAGGTGTTCGACGGCTGCACCCTGGCGGTCGGCTGGGGGCGGACGTTGCGGCAGGCGGTGCGCGAGACGCGCGGCCGGTCGCTGCCCAACATGACGGTGCTGTCGCTGCTGGGCGGCCTGCATTACGGCTCGGCCAACAACACGGCGGAGATCGCGTCGAGCTTCGCCAGCCTGTTCGGCGGCTCTTATTATTACCTGGCGGCCCCGGTCTATGCGAGTTCGGACGAGTACCGCGACATGATCCTGGCCGAGGCCTCGGTCCAGGACGTGCTGGGCAAGGCCCGCACCGCCGACATCGCCCTGGTCACCGTCGGCGACCTGACCAAGCGGTCGCTGATGATCGAGCTGGGGCTGGTCAGCCCGGAGGACGCCAAGACCCTGAAGGCCGCGGGTGCTGTCGGCGACCTGCTGGGCCACTATCTGAACAAGGACGGCGAGGAGGTCGACCACCCGCTGAACCGCCGGGTGATCGCGCTGGACCTGGAGGACCTGAAACGGGTCAGGAAGGTCGTCCTGGTGTCCGGCGGGCCGTACAAGGCCGACATCATCCGCGCCGTCCTGCTGCGCAACTTCGTCCACGAGCTCGTGATCGACGAGGCGACCGCCGAACGGCTGGTCAGCCGCCAACCCCGGAAATGACCCCCGAATTGACCCCGGAAACGACCCAGGAAATGATATGACCGAGAGCGTTGCAGCACTGGCTTCCCAAGCCTGCGCCGAGATCGCCGCGACCTTCCGGACGATCGACGAAACGGCGGTGGCGGAACTGGTCGAGGCGATCGCCGCCGCCCGGCGAATCGTCCTGCACGGCGTCGGCCGGGAAGGGCTGATGATGCGGGCGCTGACCATGCGCCTGTTCCACATGGGCCTGGACGCCCATCCCGTGGGCGACATGACGACGCCGGCGGTCGGCGCCGGCGATCTGCTGGTGGTCAGCGCGGGGCCGGGGGAGTTCGCGACGGTCAATGCCCTGATGGTCGTTGCGAAGGCGGCGGGCGCCCGGGTCGCGGTCGTCACCGCCCAGCCCGGAGGCGGTGCGGCGCGCGCCGCCGACCTGGTGATGTGCCTGCCGGCCCAGACCATGGCGAACGATTCCGGCCCCGCGGCCAGCGCGGTGCTGTCCATGGGAAGCGCCTTCGAGGGCGCGCAGTACGTGTTCTTCGAAGTGCTGGTCCTGCTGCTGCGCCAAAGGCTGGGCATCGGCGCGGAGGACATGCGCGCGCGGCACACCAACCTGGAGTGACGGAACCGGCGCGGTGTGCCGTAGGTCGGCCTTCGCCCGTCAGGGCGAACGCCGACGCCTCGCATCAACGCTCCGGCGATGGTGTCGGCGTCGGCCTTCGGCCGAGGCCGACCTACGGCGACCCGACCAAAGCTACTGCGCTGGTCCACCGGCCGGGCTGGGTCAACGAGGTCGAGGTCAGCGAGGTCGAGGTCATCAAGGCGGGTGCCCGGCGCGGGGCGAAGGGGGCCGGCTTGGGAGCTGTCTTCGATCGCGGCGCCGGGTCACTATTCGAGGTCACTATTTCAACGGCCGCGCCGGCCATGCGCCCGTCGTTCTCCTCGGCCGGGTCGAAGTCGTGCGCCTCCAGGTCGGCGTCGGGGTGCGGGGCGGCCGTGAACAGATGGGGGATGCGCTTGTCGAGCATGATGCCGCACAGCTTCAGGCGCAGCTCGACGGCGCGCAGCGCCAGGGCGCACTGCTTCTTCTCCATCGCGTCGGCGATGATCGCCTTGACCGTCTCTGCCGCTTCCTTCAACTCGACCTCGATCCCGGCGGAACGGGCCGCCCGGAGCTGATCGACGCGGATGCGGATCTCCGGCCGGGCCATCAGGTACGCCCCGCGCTGCTTGGCGCCTTTGGGCGAATAGCCGGCCCGGCGCGCGGCCTCGGCCCCGCCGACATTGGCGGCCATGGCCTGACAGAAAGCCTCGTGCCGGGCGGTGAGGCGGATCACGGGAGTTGCATCGGACATGGCGGCGGCCCTCGGCGGTAGATGGTGCCGGGGAGCTTACAGGAAAATGGGGAACAAATACAGAACAATGTGTCCTGGCCATTGGTAATTCACGTCCGTCCGCCACGTCGCTCGAACCGGTCATCGCCTTGTTGTCTTCGCATTTGAAGAGAAGATCCTGGAATTTACCCGAAACAACCCGAAGTTGGTTGATGCTGTTTCAAGTCAATAAGTTGTCCACAGATGAACGCAGATGGGCGCAGATAAGGCTTGGATAATCATTTCCGTCTGCAATCATCCGGCACCCGCGGTTCACGAGACGCGCACTCTCCGACAAGGTCTTGTCTCGATGAGAGCGTCTCTGTCTGTGGGGAGACTCCAGACTTTCATATGCCATCTTCCACCGTGGGTAGACAGTCCGCACATGATGGCGGCAAGATCATCCTAGCTAACTTGACTAACCTAGGCGGGCTGACTAGAGTGTCCCTCCTGTCAGGAGGGGCTGGAATGAAGCAAGTTACCATTCACGCTGCCAAGACCAACTTGTCCAAGCTCATCGAGGCGGCGCTGAGCGGCGAGGAAATCGTCATCGCCAAGGGCAGCAAGCCGGTTGTCCGGCTCGTTCCGGTCTCGCAAGGATCGTTCAAGATCGGTCTGCTCAAGGGTAAGCTTGGCACCGGTCCCGACTTTTTCGAGCCGATGGACGAGAGCGATCTCCATCTGTGGGAAGGGGGCCGGTGACGGCGATCCTCCTCGATACCCATGCCTGGGCCTGGAGCCTGGCCGGGGACGGACGCCTGACGAAGCCGGCCCTTGCCGCCATCGAGGCGGCTGACATGGTGCTGGTCAGCCCGATAACGTTCTTTGAAATCGCGCAGAAGGTCCGGCTCGGCAAATGGCCGGAGATGGAGCCCTTCGTCGGCCAATTGGCGGCACTGCTGGACGAACAGGGCGGATCGGTCGCAGGCTTCGATCCAGCGATCTGCATTGCGGCAGGCATGATGCCCTGGACTCACCGCGATCCGTTCGACCGATTGCTGGCAGCCACGGCAATGCACTACAACTTGCCTCTGGTGTCGGCCGACACGGTTTTTGACGGCATCGTGACACGCCTGTGGTAATCGGCGTTTCACGCTAACGCTGCCCCGCCCGGCCGATGGCGCGGAAGGACAGCCCGATGCCGACAATGATCAGTCCGGCGACGATCACGGAATCGTAACCCACCTCCTCGCCGAACATGTAGGCTTGGTAATCGAGCCGGAGGTTCAGGACCGCGACCTTCTGGCTGATACTGTCGGCGGTGGTGGGCAGGATCAGGAGCGGCAGCAGCGCGCCCCAGATAACCAATAGCTTCCCGAGAGTGCGCATTCATTGACTCCGTTCAGGCCGGGGCAACCGGGCAGGAGCGACGTTCGAGCAACGCCGAGCTTTCGAAATGCATAGGTTTTCCAGACATGGGAGATCGCTCCGCGCATCCGGCCGCAGGGGCGGGGAGGGCGCGATGCTGAAAAGAGCGAGTTGCGGGACGGCACCGAGCCATCCCGGGCGGGATCAGGTCAGGCCCGAGCGGGTCGGGAGCCGCGACGGCGGACGCGGTGGTCAGGCGGCCGGGCGCATCCGACGAAGTGGCGCTCCGCCGATCGGGACGCCGCGGAAAACCGCGACGCCCCCCTTCAACCCCGCCGCGGCGGTGGGAACCACCGCGGCCCATGACGGGAAATTTCGGCGCGGCAACGCGCCGGGCGTTGTGCTATGGAGTGCGTCAGCCATTGATACTCATCCTAAATGGGGGTTATCGATGGTCAGGCCGGATCGAGAGCTTCCACCTTCTCGGTTCGGCCGCCCTGCGGGTGCATGGGTGTGGCGAGACTGAGGGGGTTACTCCGAAAAGTCAAGAGTGTGTTCTTGAGCTCAATTTGGACAAGCTAGGGTGAGTAGAGGCACCGGATTGGCTACGCAGAACGTTCATCCGGATTCGTTTTGGATTCATGATACTGTACTTAATGTATACTTAACAGGACTTGATTTGAACGTGCCCGAGATTGACTATTGTGAATGTTCTGCCATTACGATCAAAGGTAGTTAAGGGCGGAGTATCATGATCCAAGCTGTCGATGATTATTTCGATTCTGATGCCTCAGAGTTCTTAGAGTATTGCTGGCCACGAGGGAAAAATTCTCGCAATTATGACCAGACAATTGTTTGGAAGAGCGAGAAATCAGCGGAGTGGAGGCTAGGCGATCGTAATAAAAGAATATCCATAGCTCACGATATTGTCGTAAAATGGGGCGGCATACCGAGGAATAAACCTGAAAATCTCGAACGGTACGTTGATCTTGCTGGCTTGGATGATCCGCCTTTACCAATCGAGAGAGTCACAACCTACTCAAAAATCTTCGCAATTGCCAATCCTGAAAAGTATGCGATTTATGACTCTCGCGTTGCAGCGGCACTCAATGCTGTACAAATAATCTTCAGCAAGCCGCACGGACCGGGAGTATTCTTCAATTATCCCCAAGGCCGGAACACAAAAATCTACGGAAAGAGTGGATTTACCAAAACATTTGGGAAAAAGCTTCTTGTGGATGAGGGAGGCTGGCAGTCTTTAGAGCGCGACAATACTTATCGAGAGTACCTTAAACTTATTAAAAGTTTAAGCGATAGGCGAGGTCACCCGCTTGTCCATTTTGAAATGACCCTTTTTGCTAATGCCGAGAAGCTGTGCGGGAAGGCCCGTGAACAATACAAAGGTGGCTGTTATCAGATTTGAAAAGGCACTGCGGCCCTACAGTGCTGCTCATTATATGCTACATGTATTGGCAAGAGTTTTGTTTCCATTTTGGCGAGCGTTTACCACAGTATTTTATCATGAATTGAAATGATTCTTGAATGGGCCTTCAATAACTAATCCATTCAGGGATTGACACTGGATCACATGACGGATGTTTCTTTCTTCGAGTATTGGAAATGCAGACATTCAAGCCGTCCAGTCGATGCGTTTAGTATCAAGCCTAAGTGTCGCGAACGAGATCAGTGAAAATATTGCTGATCGGCGTCACCATTGTTGCGGCGAGCCGTGATAATACGCTAGGATGCAGTGACCAATGAATATGCAGTGGTCAAAGCGGTAAGGTTAATTCTGATTCTTGGCGTAATGCGATGAAAATCAGTGAAAGTAAGCGAGAAGCACAAACTACGTTCTATGTTGGTTGTTTATTGGGCCTGCTTCCCCTATTAGCCCATCTACTTGTTGCAGCTTCCGTTGCGATTGAGGTCATAAAATTCGAAAATGCGATCGCGTTTGAGAATCAAAACTGGCTTGGCCACTTGATCTTCCTTGCCCTTGCTCTTGGATCGGGCTCGCTCTTGAACGTTTCCAAGGTCGAACGCAAATGGACAACGCACCTGAAGGTGAGCTTCTATCATCTCTTATCGGTAACGATCTTCCTATGGTTGCTCTTTGGCCTGATGGCAGTGTCTGGCGTTTCACAACATTGGGCTGCATGGCTAGCCGTTTGCACACTTGTTGTCGCGGGAACTATTTTTGCCTATAATGTTGATATGGCAATCGCCACTTTGAGTTCGGACGTGGGCAAGGGAGACGGGAGCAATGGAGCCTGATGTGTTGCTGGCCCTCGTGCCCGCCTTCTACTTTCTTGCCATGGCACTCTGGCAGGCTGCCAAGGTCCGTGAGGACATGCAGCGCAAAACCGGCAGTGGCGACAGGCTTCTGGACATAATCAGCTGGCCCGCCCGGCTTCTGCGTCGCTGAAGTCCCGATCCCCGTCTGTTTCAAGCTGCCACAGGCTGGCAGCCGGATTGTCGGCTGCCGCTTCGCTGTAGCCGACCTACGGGCTACGGCCTGACAGGCTGGATCGGCGGCCAACCCATCCGAAGCCTTGCCATCCCGCCCTTGGCCCCCGACACTCGGCGCCCTGTCAACTGAACGGGAGCCAACACCATGGTCCGCTACGATTTCACCGGCAAGCGCGCGCTGGTGACCGGGGCCGGGAAGGGGATCGGGCGGGAGGTGGCGTTGCTGCTCGCCGGGTGCGGGGCGGAGGTCATCGCCCTTGGCCGCACCGCCGCCGACCTGGAAGGGCTGGGCGTGCCGGTCGCGGTCGATCTGGCCGATGCGGAGGCGACGCGGGCCGCGGTCCGGACGGTGCTGCCGGTGGATCTGCTGGTCAACTGCGCCGGGATCGTCGAGCTGGAAAGCTTCCTTGATACCAGCACCGAGACGTTCGACCGCACCATCGCCGTCAATACCCGCGCGCCGCTGATCGTGGCGCAGGAGGTCGCGCGCGACCTTGTCCGGCGCGGGGTGCCGGGGGCGATCGTCAATGTGTCCAGCCTCGCCGCCGATGTCGGCACGCGCGACCACACGGCCTATTGCGCGTCGAAGGCGGCGCTCGACGCGGTCACGCGGGTAATGGCGCTGGAGCTGGGGCCGCACGGCATCCGGGTGAACAGCCTGAACCCGATCGTGACGCTGACCCCGATGGCGGACAAGGCGTGGAGCGATCCAGCCAAATCGGGGCCGATGCTGGCCCGCATCCCGCTGGGGCGGTTCGCCCGACCGGCGGAGGTGGCGGCCTCCGTCGCCTTCCTGCTGAGCGACGCCGCCGCCATGATCCACGGCACCTGCCTGACGGTGGACGGCGGGTTCAGCGCCGGTTGAGCTGGGCGAGGCGCGGGTAGAGGTCGCGCAGCCTCGGGTACAGGTCGGCGTAGAGGCCGAGCAGGTCGGCGTGGAAATCGGCCTCGGCGGGGTCGGGGTGGAACGCGGCGCCGGTGCGGGTCATGGCGGCGGCGGCTTCCTCGAAGCCGGGGTACCAGCCGGCCCCGACGGCGGCGGCGATGCCGGCGCCCAGGCTCGACGCTTCCGCCGTCTCGGCGCGGACGACGGGACGGCCGGTGATGTCGGCGATGATCCGGCACCACGGGTCGCTGGCGGAGCCGCCGCCGATCGCGACGAAGCTGTCCACCGGCTGGCTGGTCGCGGCCACGACGCGGTCGGTGGCGAAGGCCTGTTCCAGGGCGATTCCCTCCAGCAGCGCGCGGTAGATCTCCGCCCGGCCGTGGTCGGGGGAAAGGCCGAGCAGGCAGCCCCGGGCGTCCTGGTCCCAGTAGGGGTTCATCACGCCGTTCCAGTAGGGCAGCAGCAGAAGGCCGCGGCTGCCGGGGGGCACGGAAGCGGCCTCGGCCTCCAGCCGGCGGAAGATGCCGGGATCGGCGTCGGGGTCGAGGCCGAACATCTGCCGGATCAGGGAGTTCACCAGCAGCGTGCCGGACCGGAGCGAGGTCTCCAGGATATAGCCCTGGCGGTCGATCGCGCACAGAGTCCGGAACGCGGGGTCGATCCGCGGTTGCCGGTCGTAGACGCCGGACACGATCGCCGTGCCGAGGTTGAGATAGGCCGTGCCGGCCCCGGCCACACCCGTGCCGAGCCCTCCGGCCTGGCCGTCGCCGCCGCCGGCCACGACCGGGGTGCCGGCGCGCAGGCCGGTCTCGGCGGCCGCCTCCGGGGTGATCCGGCCGACGACGGTGCCGGGGGCCGCGGCCTGCGGGAAACGGCCGGGGTCCAGGGCGATCGGCAGGGCGCCGATCACCTCGTCCGCCCAGGCGTGGGAGGATATGTCGAAGGCGCCGAGCGGGTCGGCGCTGGCCCAGCTCGTCGTGAATTCCCCGGTCAGGCGGCGGACCAGCCAGGCGTGGGGATCGTAGACGTGGCTGACGCGGGCGAACAGGTCGGGCTCGGCCCGCGCCATCCAGGCGAGGCTGTAGACCGCCGGGGCGAAGTCCAGCGGCTTGCCGGTCAGGGCGTGCATCCGCTCGACGCCGACGCGGGTGGATAGGGCGGAGACCTCCGCCTTGCGGCGTTCGTCCAGCCACAGGATCGCGGGGCGGAGCGGCGCGTCGTCGGCGCCGGTGACCGCGACCGTCTCGCGCTGGTTGACCACGGCGACGGCGGCGACCGACGCGGCGGGGACGGTGGCGAGGGCTTGGCGGAGGGCGGTTTGGGCAGCCCGCCACCAGGCGTCGGGGTGCTGCTCGTAGGCGTTGGGTTCCGGGCGCTCCAGGCTCAGCGGGGCGCGGCCCTCGGCGACCGCGCGGCCGTCGCGGTCCCAGGCGATCGCCTTGCAGGTGGTGGTGCTGAGGTCTATGCCGATGACGGTGTCTTGCATGGTGCCTGGATGCCGGGTCAGGGGAGATCATGTCGGAGGGGCGGCGTCCCGCCGCCCGGGGTGCGCGGGACGCGCACCCTCCTCAGCCGTTCGGCGAGGGAGCAGGGGCGCTTCGGCGTTCCAGCTCCTCGCGGATCAGCTTCTTGGTGATCTTGCCGTAGCCGGACTTCGGCAGTTCCTCCCAGAAGACGACGCGCTTGGGCATCTTGTAGCGGGCGATCCTGCCGTCCAGCCAGCCCAGCAGCTCCGCCTCGCCGAGGGTGGAGCCGGGGCGGGGGACGCAGACGGCGACGCCGACCTCGCCCCACTGGGGATCGGGGACGCCGAGCACCGCGACCTCCGCCAGGTCGGGGTGCATCAGGATCTTCTCCTCGATCTCGCGCGGATAGATGTTCGACCCGCCCGAGATGTACATGTCGGACGCCCGTCCCGTGATGTAGAGGAAGCCCTGCTCGTCCATGTGGCCCAGGTCGCCGGTGCGGAACCAGCCGTCGCGGAACGATTTGGCGTTGGCGTCGGGGTTGTCGTGGTAGCCGGCGAAGACGGCGGGGCCGCAGACGCAGATCTCTCCCGTCTCGCCGGGGGCGAGCTCGCGGCCCGCGTCGTCCTGGATGGAGACCTGCATGCCCGTCCGCTCGAAGCCGCAGGTGCCGATCCGGGCGCCCTCGCCCTCCTCCAGGCTGTGCAGGCGGGGCGGCAGGACGGTGATGTTGCCGGTCACCTCGCCCAGCCCGAAATACTGGACCAGCACGGGGCCGAGCCTGTCCAGCGCGTGCTTCTGGTCGGCGCGGTACATCGGCGCGCCGGCATAGATCACGTAGCGCAGGCTGGAATGGTCGTATCGGTCCACCGACGGGTGCTCGGCCAGCATCTTCAGGATGGTCGGCACCGTGAACATGTTGGTGATCCGCCACCGCTCCACCATCGCCCAGGCCTGCTCGACGTCGAGCCGTTCGGAGGCCGGCAGCACCGTCTTGGCGGCCCTCGCGACCTGGACGAGCTGGTGGATGCCGGCGCCGTGGGAGAGGGGGGCTACCACCAGCGAGGCGTCCTGCTCGGTCGTTCCCGGCATCAGGTCGCACAGGTGGTTGGTCACCACGAAGGCCATCTGGCCGTGGGTCAGCACGGCGGCCTTGGGCCGGCCGGTGGTGCCGGAGGTGAAGAAGAACCAGCAGGGGTCGTCGCGGTCCACGGCGGCCGCGGCGGGCTTCTCGCCGTCGTGGCGGGCGACCAGCGCGTCGTAGTCGTCGCCGAAGTCGGACGGGCCGATCGAGACTATGCTCCGCAGGCCCGGCTGGGCGGCCCGGCAGGCCGCCGCGTGCTCCGGAAAAGCGGCGTGGCAGATCATCGCCGCGGCGCCGCCGGCCTTGGCCAGCCAGGCGACCTCGTCCGGGGTCTGGCGGTAGTTGGCCGGGACCCAGACGGCGCCGATCCGGAAGCAGGCGAACATGGATTCGAACATCTGGTTGCAGTTCTTCGACTGCACCAGCACCCGGTCGCCCTTGGCGACGCCCCGGTGGAGCAGGGCGGAGGCCATGGCGTCGACCCGCCGCTCCATCTCGCCCCAGGTCCAGGTGCGCTCGCCCCAGACGAAGCCCACCTCCGCCCCGTGGCGGCGCGCCGCCTGGGTCAGGAAGTGGGCGAGGTTCATCACCCGCGTGGTGACGGGCCTGTTGTCCGTCACTTCACCCGCTCCAGGATCGACACGTAGTTGGCGACGGCGGCGCCGCCCATGTTGAACACGCCGGCCAGGTCGGTGCCGGGAATCTGCATGCCTTCGGCCTCCCCCATGACCTGGAGGGCGGCCATCACGTGCATGGAGACGCCGGTGGCGCCGATCGGGTGGCCCTTGGCCTTCAGCCCGCCCGAGGGGTTGACCGGCAGCCTGCCGCCCTTGGCGGTGGTGCCGTCGCGGACCACGCGGTAGCCCTGGCCCGGCTCGGCGAGGCCCATGGCCTCGTACTCGATCATCTCCGCGATGGTGAAGCAGTCGTGGGTCTCGACCAGGCTGAGGTCGGACAGGGTCAGGCCGGCGTCCTCCAGCGCGCCGCGCCAGGCCCGGCGGGCGCCCTCGAAGGCGGTCGGGTCGCGGCGGCTGAGCGGCAGCATGTCGTTGACGTGGCGGCGCGCCCGGAAGGCGATCGCGCGCTCCAGGGTCTCGGCCGTCTCCGCGTCGGCGATCACCAGGGCGGCGGCGCCGTCGGACACCAGGGAGCAGTCGGTCCGGCGCAGCGGTGCGGCCACGTAGGGGTTCTTCTCCGACACGGCGTTGCAGAACTCGAACCCGAAATCCTTCCGCATGTGGGCGTAGGGGTTGGCCATGCCGTTGGAATGGTTCTTGGCCGCGATGCGGGCCAGCTCCTCCGACCGGTCGCCGTAGCGCTGGAAATAGCCCTGGGTGATCCGGCCGAAGATGCCGGCGAAACCGCCCTCGATGTCGGCTTCCTCCTTGTGGTAGCTGGCGCCCAGCAGGATGTCGCCGATCTTCGTTCCGGGGGTGGCGGTCATCTTCTCCGCGCCGACCACCAATGCTACGCGGCCCCGGCCGGACTCCACGAAGTCCAGCGCGGCGTAGAGGGCGGCGGAGCCGGTGGCGCAGGCGTTCTCCAGCCGGGTCGCCGGCACGTGGGCCAGCCGCTCGTCGGAGAGGGCCACCAGCGACGCCTGGAAGTCCTGCTTGGAGAAGCCGTTGTTCATGACGCCGACATAGATGCCGTCCACGGACTCCGCCGGGACGCCGGCATGGTCGAGCGCCGCCCCCGCGACCTGGGCCATCAGCGCCTCGGTGTCCGGGGCTTCCGCCTTGCCGAACACGGTGTGCGCCCAGCCTACGATCCTGCCGTTTCCTGCCATGGTCCCGTTTCCTCATTCCTGCGGCGCCCGGGTTATCGGGGCGTCGGTGCCGAAGCTTATTGAATTCAAAACGCACTTCAATATTCTTCGCGCCGGTAATGCAAATGGAAATCGGTTCCGGCGCGGGCCCGGGGGCTTCGGGCGACTGGGGGGAGAATCCTAAGGAATGACATGCGCGCGGTGATCGACTATTTCGAGGAAGGGCTGTGCGCCCTGATCTTCCTGGGCATGACAGGCCTGGGATTCGCCAACATCCTGGTCCGTTACCTGAGCAGCCGGTCGCTGGCCTCGACCGAGGAGCTGCTGATCAACGGTTTCCTGCTGCTGACCGTCCTGGGCGCCGCGATCGCCGCCAAGCGGGGCGACCATCTGGCGGTGACCGTCTTCCACGACCTGCTGCCGCGGGGCGGCAAGGTCGCGCTGACCATCCTGGCGACCGCGCTGGGCTGCGTGCTGCTGGCGGCGGCGGCCTGGTTCACGGCGGAGCTGGTGGCGAACCAGATGGCCACCGGCGTGCTGTCCTACGCGCTCCAGATCCCGGCCTGGTACTACACCGTCGCCGTCCCCGCCGCCTTCCTGCTGGTGATGGCGCGCTTCGTGCAGCAGGCGGCCAGGGCGGTGCGGGACCTGCGGTCGGAGGGGGCACCGGGGGGCGGTCATGGCTGATTTCCTTGGAGTGGGCGTCGGCACGCTGATGGTGATCGTCTTCTTCGTGCTGCTGTTCCTGAGGCTGCCGGTCGCCTTCGCGCTGGGCCTCTCCGCCATGGTCGCCATGTGGGAGCTGGGCTTCGGCCTGGACCTGGCGGGCGACCTGATCACGACCGGCATCACGAAATACTCGCTGCTGGCGGTGCCGTTCTTCATCCTGGCCGGGTCGCTGATGGGCGTGGTCGGCATCGCGGAGCGGATGATCCGGTTCTTCCGGGTGCTGATCGGCGGCCTGCCGGGCGGCATGGGCGTGGTCGGGACGGTGGTCTGCCTGTTCTGGGGGGCGGTCAGCGGATCGGGGCCGGCCTCGGTCGCGGCGATCGGCCCGCTGATCATCAAGAGCATGGCGGAGGACGGCTATCCCCGGCCCTTCGCCGCCGCCCTGGTCTGCACCGGCGCCGCCCTGTCGATCGTGATCCCGCCGTCGATCGGGCTGGTGATCTATGGAGTCATCGCCGAGACATCGATCTCCGACCTGTTCCTGGCCGCGATCGTTCCCGGCCTTCTGATGGGCGTGCTGATGCTGGCGGCCCTGCCGTTCGCGTCGCGCGGGCGCCCGCAGGAGGGCGGCCCGAGGGAAGGGAACGGCACCGTGGCGCTGCTGGAGCAGCCCTATGCCGGCCTGCCGTACTTCGCGCGGCTGGGGCGGGCCTTCGCGGACGCCTTCTGGGGGCTGCTGACGCCGGTGGTGATCCTGGGCGGCATCTATGGCGGCGTCTTCACGCCGACCGAGGCGGCGATCGTCGCGACCGTCTACGCCATGTTCGTCGGCGTCGCGATCTACCGCACGCTGACGCCCCGGGTGCTGTTCTCGGCCCTGGCGGAGGCCAGCGCCTCGTCCGCGGTGGTGATGCTGGTGGTGGCCTTCGCCAGCCTGTTCGGCTGGGTGGTCACGGTGGACGACATGGTCGGCCAGTATTCCTCCGTGCTGCTCGGGCTCAGCCACAATGAATGGGTGATCCTGCTGGTCATCGCGGTGATCCTGCTGATCGCCGGGATGTTCATGGACGCGATCACGATCATGTTCATCACCCTGCCGATCTTCCTGCCGGTGGTGAGGGAGCTGGGCTGGGACCCGGTCTGGTTCGGCGTGATCCTGATGGTCAACCTGTCGATCGGCCTGTTCACCCCGCCGGTCGGGATCAACCTGTTCGTCGCCGCCAACATCACCCGGCTGTCGCTGGAGCGCATCGCGATCGGCGCCATCCCCTTCCTGATCACCAGCGTGATCGGGCTGGCGATCCTGTCGATCTTCCCGTGGATCTCGCTGTTCGCCCTGCGGTGACCGGGCGTTTGAAAATCTTACCAAGGAGGAAACACACCATGAAGATCGCAACCGCCCTGAAGGGCATCGCCGTCGCCGCGGCCCTGGGGCTCGCCGCGATCGGGAGCGCGGAAGCCGACACCTTCCGCCTGTCGCACAACACGTCCGACGCCACCACCTGGCACAAGGGCGGCGAGCGCTTCGCCGAGCTGCTGAAGGAGAAGACGGGCGGCAAGCACACGGTCCGGCTGTTCGCCAACGCGACGCTGACCGGCGGCGACCAGATGAAGCAGGCCGAGATGGTCGGGCGCGGCGCCATCGACTTCGTCATGACCTCGGCGATCAACGTGACGCCGCTGGTGCCGGAGATGGCGGCCTTCTCGCTGCCTTACCTGTTCACCTCCTACGAGCAGGTGGACGCGGCCACGGGCGGCGAGCCGGGCGAGCGGATGGCCGGGATCCTGGACAAGCACGGCATCGTCGTCCTGGCCTGGGGCGAGAACGGCTTCCGCGAGGTCACCAACAACGTCCGCCCGATCAAATCGCCGGACGACATGAAGGGCCTGAAGATGCGGGTCGCCGGCCCGATGTATATCGACGTGATGAACGCGCTGGGCGCCAACCCGCAGCAGATGCAGTGGGTCGAGACCTTCTCCGCCCTCCAGCAGGGCGTGGTGGACGGGCAGGAGAACCCGATCGGCGCGGTGATCGTCCCGCAGCGGGTGTACGAGGTGCAGAAGTACCTGACCACCTGGCACTATTCCTACGACCCGATCTTCCTGGGGGTGTCGCGCAAGCGCTGGGATTCGTGGGATGACGACACCAAGGCCGGCGTGAAGAGCGCCGCCGAGGAGGCCATGGCGTTCCAGCGGACCCTGACGCGCGAGCAGACCGCCCAGGGCATCGAGCTGCTGCGCCAGAAGGGCATGGAGGTCTATGAGCCGACCGAGGAGGAGCTGGCGGCCTTCAAGGCGGCGACCCGCCCGGCCTTCGAGACCTGGGCGGCCAAGGTCGGCCCCGACCTCGCCAAGCTGTTCGAGACGGCGGCGGCGGGCGCGAACTGACGCCTTCGGCCGGACATCGGAAGGGGCTCCCGAAAAATCCGCACGAGGATCGGCCCTGGTCACGTAGACTGGGAAGCGGGACAACGGGACACCAAGGGAGCCTGATGACCACCGGCGGACCCGCAGCCGATCTGAACGCCGCCCCGCCGGAAAAGCGGGCAAGCCGGTCGGTCGCCGCCGCCCTTGCCCTGACGGCGCTGCTGCTTGTCCTTGTGCTCTCGCTGGCGGGGCAGTTCATCTGGCAGAGCCGGAAGGACGCGCGGGCGGCGGTGGAGGCGCGCGCCGCCAGCGCCGCCTATCTGGCGTCCACGCATATCCGCTGGCTGATCGAGGCCAACCTCCAGGCGCTGCGGCGGATCGACGAGGCCCTGGACGCCAGCCCGGACCTGCACGGCGGCGGCATCGTCCGCGGCCTGGACACGGAGGTCGGCGCGCTGCCGGGAGCCGTCCATGTCTGGGTGTTCGATGCGGACGGCGACGCGGTGCTGACCGACGAGCCGGAGTTGGCACCGGCCGGCATCGGCGACCGGGACTATTTCCAGGCCCTGAAGGCCGGGGCGGAATGGCACATCGGCCCCCTGGTGAACGGCCGGCGCACCGCCCGGAAGGTGTTCCCGATCGGCCGCAGGATCGAGCGCGGCGGCGAGTTCCTGGGAGCGGCGATCATCTATGTCCCGGCCGATCTGCTGGCGCAGTTCTGGCAGTCCATGGATCTCGGCCCCGGGTCCACGGTCGGGCTGCTGCGCGACGACGGCTGGCTGGTGGCGCGCTTCCCGGTGCCGGAGCGGACGCTGAACCTGGCCGGCTACGCGCTGTTCACCGAGCATCTGCCCAAGGCCGCGGAAGGATCCTACGAGACCCCCGCCTCCCCGGCGGACGGGCGTCCGCGGATCGTGGGTTACCGGCGGGTGGAGGGCCTGCCGCTGGTCACCGTGATCGGCATTCCGACCAGCGTCCTGACCGAGGATCTCCGCAGCCGGCTGGGCGAGATCGCGCTGATGGCCGCCTTCTTCGGGGGTGCGCTGCTGCTGGTGTCGCTGTGGGTGGTGAAGCTGCTGCGGCAGGAGGAACGGGCCCGCGACGCGCTGGCGGTCGCGCTGGAGGAAAACCGGATGCTGCTGCGCGAGGTCCACCACCGCGTGAAGAACAATCTCCAGACGGTCTCGTCCCTGATCCAGCTCCAGCCCGGCGATCCGCAGGGCAAGAGCGAGCTGATGCGCCGGATCGCGGCCATGACGGCGGTCCACGAGCATATCTACGGATCGGACCAGTTCGGCCAGGTCGATCTGGCCGACTATGTCCGAAGGCTCGTCGCGGGCCTGCACGACGGCTACGGGCCGGGGGTCGAGGTCCGGTGCGAGCTGGAGCCCGTGACGGTCGGCGCCGACCAGGCGCTGCCGCTGGGGCTGGTGGTCAACGAGGTGGTCTCCAATGCCTTCAAGCACGCCTTCCCCGACGGCCGGGCCGGACTGATCACCGTGACGCTCGCGCCGGAGGGCGCCGGCCACGCCGTCCTGCGGGTCCGGGACGACGGCGTCGGCTACCAGCCCGGCCGCAGGGTCGGCATGGGGAGCCGCCTGATCCAGGGACTGGTGCAGCAGATCGGGGGGGAGTGCGAGTTCCGGGACGACCACGGCACCGTCTTCGTCCTCCGGTTCCCGTCGGCCGACCTGCCGACGGCGCGCGCGGCCTGACGGTACGCCGCGGAAGGGGGCACCACCGAAGAAAAGGGGCGGGAACGGTCCTCGCCGGCGCTTTTCACGGAGCATTCACGCTCCCCATGACGGCGCGGTGACAGGCGGCGGGTAGCGTCGGTCCGGGAATAGGGACCGACCACCACAGGGATGCCCCATCATGAGCCTCAAGGACCTGCGCGGCGAGCCCGTGTCCGCTTCGGACCGCCGCACGCTCGACCGATTCGAACATGCGCTCGGACTGCTGAACGGCTATTTCGCCGACCCCCTGGCGGTCATCGACGAGGCGCTGGAGGAGAACCCCGGCTTCGTCATGGGCCATTGCCTGCGCGCGGCCCTGATGCTGATGGCCGCGGAGAAGTCGGCCGAACCGGAACTCCGCCGCAGCGTCGAGGCGGCGGAGGCGCTGGCCGGCTCCGCCAACGGCCGGGAGCGCGGCCACGTCGCGGCGCTCCGCTCCTGGCTGGACGGGGATTTCCACCGGGCGGGCGACCTGTACGGCGAGGTGCTGCTGGAGCATCCGCATGACCTGCTGGCGCTCCAGGTGGCCCATCAGGTGGATTTCTTCGTCGGCAACACCGCCCTGCTGCGCGACCGGCCGGCCCGCGTGCTGCCGCAGTGGGACGCCGCCATGCCGGGCTACGGCTACGTGCTCGGGATGCACGCCTTCGGGCTGGAGGAGAACAACATGTTCCGCCGGGCGGAGGAGGCGGGCCGCCACGCGGTGGAGCTGACGCCGCGCGACCCCTGGGCGATCCACGCCGTCGCCCACGTGATGGAGATGGAGGGCCGGCTGGGCGACGGCATCCGCTGGATGACCAAGCGGGTGGACGACTGGGCGCCCGACAACATGCTGGCGGTCCACAACTGGTGGCACCTGGCGCTCTACCATCTGGACCACGGGCAGCCGGAGAGGACCCTGGCGATCTACGACGAGCACATCCGGCCCCGGCCGGGCGGGCCGGCGATCGAGCTGGTGGACGCCACCTCCATGCTGTGGCGCCTGCACCTGCGCGGGATCGATGTGGGCGACCGCTGGGATGCCGTGGCCGACGCCTGGGAGCCGATGGCCGAGGACGGCTACTACGCCTTCAACGACATGCACGCCATGATGGCCTTCGCCGGGGCCGGCCGCGACCATGCCGCCCGCCGGCTGCTGGTGGTGCTGAACCGGCGCGCCGCCGGGACCGGCAGCAACGCCGCCATGACCCGCGAGGTCGGGCTGAAGGCCTGCGCCGCGATCCGGGCCTTCGCGGAGGGCTTCCACGACATCGCGATCGACCTGCTGACCCAGGCGCGGGCGGTATCCCACCGGTTCGGCGGCAGCAACGCCCAGCGCGACGTGATCACCCTGACCCTGATCGAGGCGGCGCTGCGCGGCGGGCGGGCGAAGCTGGCCCGGGCGCTGGCGGCGGAACGGACCGACCTGAAGCCGTCCAGCCCGTTCAACTGGGCGCTCGCCGCCCGCGCCCACCCCGGGGCCGGCGACGAAGCCGCGGCCGGGCGCGCGCGCCAGCGCATGGCCCGGCTCCAGGCCTGAGAACCTTCCTGAAAATTCGGAAACGGAGTGGAAACATGACCCGTTCGACCCTGCGGACCTCGCTCCGGGCCGGCCTTGTCACGGCCGCGATGCTGGCCCTGGCCGGTCCCGGCCATGCCCAGACGGGCACCCAGCACCAGGGCATGCACCACCAGCCGATGAAGGTGGAGACCAAGCCCTTCGTCCCGCCCGCGGGCGGCATGTCGCAGGACGTCCATGACGACCTTTCCGACGTGCCGCTGTGGCCGAACCTGGGCACGGTCACCTATCCGGTCACGACGGCCTCGCCCCTGGCGCAGCGCTATTTCGACCAGGGGCTCCGGCTGGCCTACGGCTTCAACCACGCCGAGGCGCGGCGCGCCTTCCGCATGGCCCAGCGGATCGACCCGGCCTGCACCCTGTGCTTCTGGGGCGAGGCGCTGGTGCTGGGGCCGAACATCAACGCGCCGATGGATGCCGGCGCCGTGGCCCCCGCGCTGGCCCGGGCGGAGCGGCTCGCCGCGAACGCCCGGCCGCACGAACAGGCGCTGATCCGGGCGCTGTCGCGGCGCTACGCCGCAGGGGGGACGGCAGACCGGGCAGCCCTCGACAAGGCTTATGCCGACGCCATGGCCGACGTCGCGCTGCGCTACCCCGAGGATACCGAGATCGCGGTCCTGACCGCCGAGGCGCTGATGAACCTGTCGCCCTGGGACTACTGGCAGGCCGGCGGGGCCGAGCCCAAGGGCCGGACGGCGGAGATCGTCGGGATGCTGGAATCCGTGATGGCGCGGAACCCGGACCATATCGGGGCGATCCACTACTACATCCACATGGTGGAGGCGTCGGACCGGCCGGAGCGGGCGGTGCCGGGGGCCGACCGGCTGGCGTCGTTCGACCTGGGGGCGGGGCATCTGGTCCATATGCCGTCGCACATCTATTACCGCATCGGCCGCTACCTGGACTCGCTGGAAGCGAACCGGCGCGCGGTCGCGGCCGACGAGGCCTATCTGGAGAGCATCGGCACCGGGGGGATCTATCCCTCGGCCTATTATCCGCACAACATCCATTTCCTGCTGGTCTCCGCCCAGATGGCCGGGGACGGGCCGACGGCGGTGGAGGCCGCCGAGAAGCTGCGGGCGACCGTGACCGACGAGGCGGCGCGCACCATCCCGTGGGTCCAGCCGATCATGGCGGCCCCCTATTTCGCCCATGCCCAGTTCAGCACCCCGGAAACGGTGATGGCGGTGCCGGCGCCCACGGACGAGTTCCCGTTCGTGAAGGCCATGTGGCACTACGCCCGCGGCGCCGCGCTGGCCTCGGCCGGTGACGCGGCGGGTGCGGCGGGCGAGGCCGAGGCGATCCTTGCGCTGCGGGAGACCGCGGAGATCGAGGGGCTGGAGTCCGCCGGGATCCCGGCATCGACCGTCCTGGAGATCTCGCGCCACGTGGTCCGCGCCAGGATCGCCCAGGCCCGCGGCGACCTGGACGGGGCCATCGCGGAGTTCGCCGCCGCGGCGGCGCTGGAGGGGCAACTTCCCTATATGGAACCGCCGTTCTGGTACTATCCGGTCCAGCAGTCCCTGGGGGCCGCCCTGCTCCGGGCCGGGCGGATCGACGAGGCCGAGCAGGCCTTCGCGGCGAGCCTGACGCGGTCGCGCAACAACGGCTGGGCCCTGTACGGCATGATGAAGGTCCACGAGGCGCGGGGCGACGAGGAGGCCGCGAAGCAGACCGCCGAAGTCCTCGGGCACGCCTGGGCGGGCGACCGCGCGCTCCTGGACCTGGAGCGGATGTAGGCCGGCCTCGGCCGAAGGCCGACGCCGACTCCATGGCCGGAGCGTCGGCATGGGGTGTCGGCGTTGGCCCTGCGGGCCAAGGCCGACCTACGAAAAGCTAGAATTCATTCAGCGCCCTCTCGATCCGGGGGGTGTGGCGGTCGAGGGCGGCGGCGCGGCAGGTCTTCAGGACGCGGGTGAGGTCCTGGCGCAGGCCGTCGCCGCGCTCGCCCCGGCCGAAGCGGGCGAGCAGGCGGCCGCGGGCGGTGAACAGGCCGCTCCAGGGCAGCGGTTCGGGGCTGGCATAGTCCTCCAGCCCGTCGGCGTAGCGGTCGGCGGCGTTCCAGTCCCCCATGTCGAGCGCCGTCTCGATCGCCTCGCGGTGGAAATACAGGTGGTTGTGGCTGACGCTCCCACGCGCCAGCATCGCCTCCCCCTCGGCCAGCAGGCGGCGGCGCTCGCCCGGCGCCTCGGTCGCCAGGGCGAGCAGGGCAAGGATGCTGGGGCCGAGATACCCTTCCCCCGTGCGCAGCGCGATCTCCAGCGCCTGCCGCAGCAGGTTCAGCCCCTCCTCCCGACGGCCGCGGTGGAGCGCCATGCGGCCAAGGCCCAGCAGGTTCTCGGCCTCGAAGCGCCAGGCGCCGAGCTGGGCGGCCAGGGCTTGGGCGCGAGCGAAATGGGGGCGGGCGGCCTCCTCGTCGCCCAGTTCGCCCAGTTCGCCCAGCATCTCCGTGGCGACGATATGGCCGATCAGTTCGGCCCGCCGGTGGCCGATCCGGACCGCGGCGTCGATCGAGTCCCGGGCGGTCGCGAGGGCGGCGCCGGGATCGTTCATGAAGAAGCGCGTGACCGCGTCCATGTAGAGGTTTTCCGCCTCGATCCGGGGCAGCGACCGCTCGCGCGCCCGGCGGATGCAGCGGGAGAAATAGCCGTGCGCGGTGATCATCCGGCCGCGCAGGTAGTAGGCGTCGCCGAGCCCGCTCATGGCGTGGAGTTCCAGGTCGGGCTCGTTCGAGCGCCGCGCCCAGTCCAGCGCGGCCTCGTGCTCGCGCAGGCAGCCGTCCAAATCGCCGCGCGGGAAGCACAGGTTGCCGCGCAGGTGGTGGATACGGAACCGCTCGGCCGCGAGGCCGGCGCGCATGGCCGCCGCCTCGGCATGCTCCAGCGCGTCGAGCGCACCGGAGAGGTCGTCCACCACGCGCATGCCCGACGCCAATCCGAGCCAGGCGCGGCAGCGTTCCGCGTCGGTCTCCGCCAGGTCGCGGGCCTGCCCGTAGGACCGGATCGACGGGGCGACGGACCCCAGCGCGTCCAGCACCTCCCCGTGCAGGCAGGCCAGCTCGTACCGTTCGGCGCGTCCGCAATCCAGCGCCAGCCCGCGCTCCACCAGCGACAGAGCGCGCTCGAACCTGAAGCCGGCGGCGTGGAACCGGGCGGCTTCCAGGAAGGCCGCGGCGGCGTTCGGGTCCTCCGCCTGGGCCAGGTGCTCGGCATGGAGGGCCGGGTCGCGCCCGGCGTACCACGCGGCGGCGCGGCGGTGCAGCTCGCAGCGGCGGGAGCGGAGCAGGCCGGAATGGACGGCTTCCTGGACCAGGGCATGGGCGAACAGGTAGCCGCCCCCATTTCCGCCATCAGGGGCCGCCGGGCGCACCAGCGCCTGGTCGAGCAGCGTCGCCATACCGTAGCCCGGGTCGTCCAGCAGCGTGCGCAGGGCGTCCAGGTCGAAGCGCTGGCCCAGCACCGAGGCCGCCTGGAGCGCCCGGCGGTCGGCCAGGGGCAGCGCGTCGGTGCGCGCCAGCACGATGCAGTGGATGGTGTCCGGCACGGTGCCGGCGGTGCCCCGGCTGCGCAGGAGCTGTTCCAGGAACAGGGGGTTGCCGCCCGACCGGGTGACGCAGCTTTCGGCGAAGGCCCGGTCGTCCGTCGCCATCGCGCGCGCCAGGGTCTGGGCCAGGCTCTGGACCTCCGCCGGGCGCAGGGGGCCGAGGTCGATGGTCATGATCGGCACCCCGCCGGCCGCGGCCCGCCAGGCGGCGTCGAGCGGATCGCCCTGGACCCGGGTCGTCAGCACCAGGATCAGCGGGCAGTCGGCCACCAGACCGGCGAGCATCGCGATGTAGGGTTGTACCTGAGCATCGGCCCAGTGGACGTCCTCGACCGTGAGGACCAGCGGCCGGTTGTCGGCCGCCGCCCGGACCAGCGCCGAGATAACGGCGCGGCGGCCGAGATCGCGGGTGCCGTGGTCCAGCGCGTCGTAGACGGAGCGCTGGTCGGGCGGCAGGGGCCGGTCGAGCAGGGGGGCGAGGTGGATCCCATGCTCCGGGCCGAGCGCGCCGGCCTCCGGCAGCCCGGCCAAGTCCCGGACCACCGCCTTGATCGCGTCCTGGCCCCGGCCGACGCCGAAATCGAGCACGCAGCCAGTGACGCAGCGCAGGCCCTGGGCGCCGGCCAGGGCCTGGAACTCCTCCACCAGCCGGGTCTTGCCGATGCCCGGTTCGCCCCGGACATGGATCACGGTGCCGCTGCCGGTCTCGCGGCAGGCGGCGAGCAGGCCGTTGAACTGGTGCAGCTCCGCCCGCCGCCCCACGAAGGGGCGGGAGGCCGCCGCCTTGCCGGTGCCGGCCGTGCGGAACGCGCGCACCCGCCAGGGCGGCCCGCCGCCTTCAAGGTCGCCGCCCTCCAGATCAAGGAACCCGTCCAGCGCCTCCCTCACCCCGTGGGAGACCAGGATGTCGCCGGGTCCCGCCAGGGTGGCGAGCCGGTTCCCCTCCTGCATGGCGGTGCCGGTCAGCACGAAGTCCGGCCCGCCGTCCACGACGACCAGCCCGCAGGAAACGCCGATGCCGGGAGGCTCCGCCGTGCCGTCCACCCCGGCGCGCAGGTCGAGCGCCGCGCGCAGCGCCCGCTCCGGATCGTTGCCGTGGGACCGGCGCGCGCCGAACGCCGCGATCACCGTGTTGCCGGCGTGGCGGTAGAGGTCGCCGCCATAGCTCCGGGCGATGCGCTCCACATGGCCGACCGCGTCGGCCGCCTGCCTGTGCAGCTCCTCCGGATCGGCGGTGTCGGACCCGGACAGGGCCGCGCAGAGGATGGCGGCGACGCGCAGCTCGGGGGCGGAGGGGAAGGGGCGGGGCGGCGCCTCGCCGGCTTCCGGGAGGGGTGCCGCGGCGGGGTTGGGCGGATCGGCCCGGCCGGTGCGGCGGCGCTCCCGGATCTCCCGCAGGAGCGCTTCGGTCTCATGTTCGGGCCGCACGCCCAACTCGCGCTCCAGGACGGAGCGGCAGGTCTGGTACTGCTTCAGGGCGGCGGCGTGGCGGCCCTGGCGGGCATAGAGCGTCATCAGGGCGCGGTGGGCCGGCTCGCGCAGGGGATCGAGCGCCAGCAGCCGCAGCGCGTGGCGGACCCCGGCCTCGGTGTCGCCGGATTCCAGGACGTGGTCGAGCAGGCGCCCCAGCACGCCCTGGACCTGCTCGCGCAGGTGCTGGCGCTCGACCTGGAGCCAGTCCTCGAAGGCGGGCGAGCGGGACGGGGCGCCGTCGAACAGGTCGCCGCGATAGAGTTCCGCCGCCCGCGCGAGCTGCGCGGGGGAGCCGTCGGCGACGGCGGCCCGGAACTCATCGACGTCGGTGGCGAGGGTTTCGGCCGGGACGGCGACGCAGTCGCCCTCCGCAGTCAGGACGGGCAGGCAGCGGCGGAGCAGGGCCAGCGCCTGGCGCAGGCTGCTGCGGGCGAGGGCGTCGGGGCTGTCCTCCCACAGCAGCGTCGCGAGCTTCTCGCGCGGGTGGGACTGGCCGGGGCGCAGGGCCAGGTACGCCAGCAAGGCCATCGGCTTGCGGGCGGTCAGGGGGATCGGCGATCCGGCTGGCGATAGAAGGTCGAACCCGCCGAGGAGATTGAGGCGATGGGTGCCCACGGGCTCCTCCTCGCGCACGATCATGAGGGACGACGACGAACGATCTTGCCACCCCGGCCCGCCGGCCACCAGGAAAAACGCCATCGGGAACCGCCCCGGCGCCCTCCTGTTGAGGTCGGTCCGAGCATCTGAACCAAGGAGTGGCCCCATGGCCGAGCAGGAAGACAAGTTCCACCGGGTCGGCGGCAACACGGACCCCAAGGCCAACCCGCCGAGCCCCGACGGCCCGGACGCCGTCCACAACCCGCCGGAAACCAACCGCGGCAACAAGCCGGGCCAGGTCTCCCAGGAAGCCGGCAAAACCGAGAAGCCCGAGCCCAGCACCGAGTCCGGCGCGCCGGGCTGAGAGAAGGGATTTGGCCACAGATGCACGCAGATGGACGCAGATAAGAAATCGATAAGTAATCGCGGTAGGGACGCCCGTTACCGGGCGCCCCCCGCACAGAACCGGACGTGCCCGATTAAGGCATCCGGCTCCCACCTTGGGTGTTTGACGCGAAAGCGGTTTCCGGGCCAGGGATGGATGATGCGCGGCCGTGGCAGCCAGTGATCGGCAAGGCGCGTGAGCTTTTCCCACGGTGTCTTGTCCTTCTGGCTGCGCCGGCGCAGCGCCCTCATCCACAGGACGCCGACATGGTAGCGCAGGTTGGCAAGGGCCCGGTAGTTGGTCGGGACGGCGAAGTAGGCGTAGAAGCCGCTCATCACCTGTCCCAGCCACCGGCCTTGCTCCGGGATGCCCTGGTGCCGGCGTCGCCGGAGTTCCTCCTTGATTTCCTTGAGCTTGGCCTGCTTGCGCTGGCGCCGGGTCTGGCGTTTCAGCAGGAAGCCGCCACGCCGGGACCGCCCACAGATGTGGGTGAAGCCCAGGAAGTCGAAGGTCTCCGGTTTGCCCGCGCCGCGCCTGGCCCGGTCGGCAGCTGCCTGCCGGCCGAACTCGATCAGGCGGGTCTTGTCGGCGTTCAGTTCCAGGGCGAACCGCGCCAGGCGCTCCCGCAGGTCCGCGAGGAACCGCTCGGCGTCCGACCGGTGCTCGAACCCGACGACGGTGTCGTCGGCGTAGCGCACCACGGCCATGGTCCCGGTCGCGTGGCGCTGGCGCCACTGCCGGACCCACAGGTCGTAGACGTAGTGGAGATAGACGTTGGCCAGCAGCGGCGATGCCACCGCCCCTTGCGGGCTGCCGGCCGTCGCCGGCTGCCGTTTCCCCGTCTCGTCCACCACGCCGACCGTCAGCCACTTGCGGATCAGCCGCAGGACGCGGGCATCGCCGATCCGGTGTTCCAGGAACCGCATCATCCACATGTGGTCGATGCTGTCGAAGAACGCCCGGATGTCTGCATCCAGGATCCAGTTCACCCGGCACTCGCCGATCGCCACCGCCAACGCGTCGAGCGCGTCGTGCTGCCCCCGTCCCGGCCGGAAGCCGTAGGAGAAGCCGAGGAAGTCTTCCTCGTAGATGGCGTTCAGCACCTCCACCAGCGCCCGCTGGACGATCTTGTCCTCCAGCGCCGCGATCCCGAGCGGCCGCATCCGGCCGTCCGGCTTGGGGATGAGATGCCGGCGTGACGGATGCGCCCGGTAGCGGCCGGAATGCACGCGGTCCTTCAGGTCCGCCAGCCGTTCCTCCAGCCCCTCCGCGTACTCCCGCCACGTCATTCCGTCCACACCCGGAGCCGCGTCCCGCTTCAATGCCCGATAGGCAAAGCGCAGCAGGTCGGTATCCACGTGCGTCAGAAGGGTGGTGAACCGCTCCTCCTTTCGCTCCCGTGCCGCTTGACGTATGCGCTCCAGCCCCGAGAGCACGGGTGCCCGGTCCTGAGCCCGGCCCGTGTGCGGCGGAGACGCATTCCCCTCGGCCCCACCCCTTCCCTCCACCGGCTCCGCGTCCGCGTTCGCCGGTTTCACAGGTACTATGGATGGGTCTGGAGCTTTAGCTAACGCCGAAGGCGATACCTCTTCGGCGCGTGCATCACCGGCTACGGCTCCTCGCCTTCCCGGTGCGGACCGCCAGGCCATCGGCCCGTGGTCACGCCGAAGATCTCCCGGTTCCCGCTCAAGGAGCGTCCGCACATGCCAGGGTCTCTGACCACGCCGGACCGCCGGGGTGCTCGCATGACGCGCCCCGCCGTATCGCCTTCCAGGCACAGAACCCTGTCGGCATCCGGGATCGAGATTCTTACGCGGCTCAATGGCTGGCCTATGCGCCCCCCTGTCAACGCTTCGCCGTCGGCCTCACGACCGCCGCCGCATGACTCGGGGCCGGTGTGGATCGCTACTCCTTCACCGTACAGGACTTTCACCCGCTACTCCTTGCCGGTCTCCCGGCGCTCTCTGTGTCCATCTGCGTGCAGCTGTGGATAGATAATGATCCCTGCCTTGGACGGTGCTGGGCCGGCAGGAAGGGATTTGGCCACAGATAACGGCGATTTCCTCAGATGATCCGGGCCGGATCTTTGTCCATCGCCGTAATCTGTGGCAAGAACCTGAATTACGTTTGCACCCCTCCCGCTATCCCGGCCGGCACCCGGCGGTCGATGGTGAAACGGGCGGTGCTCGGGTCGAAGCCTCGGCGGTCCATCTCGTCCATCGCTTCGCCCAGCATGTTGACGAGGTAGACCGCATCGTCATCGGCCAGCGGCGCGCCGTCGGCGTCGAACACGCGCATGTCCCCCAGCCCGGCGTCGAACCGGGCCTCGTACCTTCCTGATCGTGATATGATGCTTACCCCGTGCCGCCGGCCTGACGACGGAGGGAGCCCCCCGCCGTCAGGCCGGGCCTAGCAATCCCCACTCTTCGGCTCAGCAGCCACGTCTGGGTGGTGTGACGCGCGAATTCTGATCCGCATTCGGTTCCTTCGCTGCTATGATGCCCGCGTCGGTTGATCTTGAAGGCTTGGCATCGTCGCTGCCGGCCGGTACCGGGCGGGGCGGGCGATTGATCGGGACTACGATATCTTCTTCAGCTACGCCCACGCCGACCGCGACGCGGCGCTGCCTGTTATCAAGGCACTGAAGGCCCGGAACCTCCGTGTTTTCCATGACGAGACGGAGATCACGGACGGGGAGTCCATCCGGCGGCGGATCATGGAGGGACTCGGCCGCGCGCGGATGCTGGTCGCCTGGTACTCGGCCACATACCCGACCCGCCGCGCCTGCCAGTGGGAGCTGACCTCCGCCATCATCGCCGCCCAGCACGAGTTCCCCGACGGCAGGACGGTCGAGCGCCGCATCCTGGCGCTGAACCCGGAGGCGGGCGCCGGGCATCTCCAGCCGGCCGATATCCTGGCGAAGAAATATGTCGATGCGCGCGGCGCCCGGGCCGAGGCGCTGGCCGGCCGGGCCGCCGCCCTGCTGGAGGGTTTGGCCGGCAGCTTCGGCGAGGTCCAGGCGCTCGGCGGCCCGCTCTGGCACGGCGGCAACCCGCGCGCCGGGTCCAGCCGGTTCGTCGGCCGATTCCCCGACATGTGGCGGATCGACGAGCGCCTGTCGAAGAACCGGATCGCGCTGATCACCGGCGACAGCGTCGGGCTGGTCCAGGTGCAGGGCATGGGCGGCATCGGCAAGACCCTGCTGGCGGAGGAATACGCCCGGCGTTTCTGCGCCGCCTATCCCGGCGGCATCTTCTGGCTCGACGCTGGCAGGGGGCAGGACCTGGGGGCGCAGCGGCAGGGCATCGCCGAAAGCCTCGGCAGCGCGACCGCCGGCCTTGGGCCGGACGCGGTCGCGGGCTTGCTGAAGGGCAAGCTGGCCGAGCGGGAAACCTACCTGTGGATCGTGGACGACCTGCCCCCGGACGCCGGCACGGCCGACCTGAACGCCTGGAGCGCGCCAACCGCCAACGGCGCCACCCTGGTCACCACCCGCAGTACCGCGCTGGCCGGGTCCGGCTTCGTCCATCGGCTGGGATTGCTGTCGGACGACGAAGCCCATGAACTTCTGACCAGCCGCCGTGCCCCGCGTAACGATGTGGAGCGGGCGGCGGCGCGGGAGATCTTGGCCCTGTTGGGCAACCACGCCCTGGCGGTCGACGTGGCGGGTGCCGCCGTCGAGATGCTGGGCTACCAGGATTTCCACGACCTTTTGCGCGACCCCGCCGAGGATGCGACTGACTTGGCCGCCGAGTTGGCCGACAGCCTGCCGACCGGCCACGCCCAGCAGATCGCGGCCACCCTGCTGGCCAGCATCGACCGGCTTGACGCGGCCAGCTTACGCTTGCTGCACCTCGCCGCCCTGCTGGCCTCGGCACCAATTCCCAGGCCTCTAGTGGCAGACGTTTTCGCCCGTCTGTCCGGCGGCGGCAAAGCCGGCACGGCCGAGGCCGCCCGCGCCGTCAAGGCGGCGACGCGGGAAGCCCTGGCCGAACACATTCCGGGCGACGGGGAGGATGCCGGTGATGCCGTATCGGTCCATGTGCTGGTCAGCCGCACCCTGCGCTTCCACAAGGGTGAGCCGCCGCCCGCAATGCGCGACGCCGCCGTGGCGGCACTGATCGGGGCTATGGAGAAGGCCGGCGACATCCGCAACCATGCCGCCCTGCTGCCTCTGGTCCCCCACGCGAGAGCCCTGACCGGAGACCTGCCGGACGTTCCGACAGCCGCGCTCTTGTCGCGGCTCGGGCGTTTCAATTCTCAGCGGGGAGCTTACGCCGACGCGGAGGCGGACTTACACCGAACCTTCGGCGCAACGAAACACCTGCTCGGCGCCGAGCATCCCGACACCCTGACCAGCATGAGCAATCTGGCCGAAACGCTCCGGGCACAGGGCGACCACGGCGGCGCACGCGAGCTCCAGGAGCAAGTGCTGCTTCTCCGCCGCCGAATGCAGGGCGACGAGCATCCCGACACCCTGATCAGCATGAACAATTTGGCTGGAACGCTCGGGGCGCAGGGCGACTACGACGGCGCCCAGGCTCTCCAGGAGCAAGTGCTGATTCTCCGTCTCCAAGTGCTGGGAGACGAGCATCCCGACACCCTGACCAGTATGAACAATCTGGCCGCGACGTTATGGGCACAGGGCGACCACGGCGGCGCCCGCGAGCTCCAGGAGCAAGTGCTGCTTCTCCGCCGCCGAGTGCAGGGCGACGAGCATCCCGACACCCTAATCAGCATGAACAATTTGGCTGAAACGCTCCGGGCACAGGGCGAGTACGACAGCGCCCGGGCACTCCAGAAGCAGGTACTGCTTCTCCGTCGCCAAGTGCTGGGTGACGAGCATCCCGACACCCTGGCCAGTATGAACAATCTGGCTGCAACGCTCAGCGCGCAGGGCGACCTTCTCGGAGCGCGGACGTTGGTAGCCGAAGCCTTGCCCGTGGCGCTGAGGAAGTACGGTCCCGAGCCGCGCTTCTCGCGGGCCTTGATCGCTTGGGCAAAGTTTCTCGGCCTGCCGCTCCCGGCCCTGTCCTGGTCGGCCACCCGCACCCCTCATCCTCACCCTCCCTCATTTCGGGCGCGAGGGGACCATGCCCGGTGAAAAGCTTCTCACGGGACCGGTTTGGCCTGTTCGGGAGCAGTCGCATCCTTCAGCTCGGCGTTCCCTCGCCCGCGGAAGGGGGAGAGGGTCAGGGTGAGGGAGTGTGGGGCCTCTCACCCCGGCGCGGCGAAGCGGCGGGCGAGTGCCATCACCGGCTTGAGGGCGGCGTCGAGGGCGCGGCGCCCGGGGGACATCCAGGTCTGGCTCATGTGGTGGATGCCGTAGGAGCGGGAGGTGTCGGGGTCGATGGTGATGCGGCCGTTCACTTCCGCCGGGGTGCCGGGCTCGAAGTACCAGGAGGGGCAGACCAGGGTGTCGGCGTCGGCCTCCACGCCACTGCGCCGGACGCAGTCGGTGAACAGGCGGGGTCCCGTGCTGTGCGCCACGAACAGGGCGTCGGCATCGACCAGGAAATTCAGCGGCGAGCGCTTCGGGCGCCGGTGGTTGGACTTCAGCGCCTCGAACACCGTCTCCCAGAAGCGGTGGCCGGGCACGCTGCCGACGATGGCGTTGTTGTATCCCACGGTCCGCGACAGCAGCAGGCTTGGCCGTTCCACCAGCGTATCGATCGGCTTCAGGCTTTCGATGTCGCTGTCCACGTAGAGGCCGCCCAGCGTGTGCAGGATGAAGTAGCGCACCGCGTCGATGCGCTGGATGTTCAGCGGATAGCCGTCGTAGATCGGCAGGAACCAGGCGTGGTTTTCTGCCATGAAGGCGCGCATGGTGGTCTCGTTCCACAGGTGGAACGACCAGTCCGGGTGGTTGCGGCGCCAGCCGTCGCCGAAGGCGCGGAACTTGGCGGGCATCTGGTCCTCGCCCTGGTACCAGATCTGGTGGATGATGCGCGGGATGCTCATGAATAGCTCGCCCCGCCGTCCACCTGGATGACCCGGCCGGTGAAGAAGTCGCATTCCACGATGAAGCGCAGCGCCGCCCAGATCTCCTCCGGCCTGCCCATGCGGCCCAGGGGCACGTCGGCCACCATGCCGGCGCGCTCGTCGGGGTCCAGGGCCTGCGCCATGGGCGTGTCGATCAGCCCCGGCGCTATGGCGCCGACGCGGATGCCGTATTGCGCCAATTCCAGCGCCCAGGTCCGGGTGGCGGCGTCCAGGCCGGCCTTGGCGGCGGCGTAGTTGCCCTGGCCCGGGTTGCCGGCCCCGGTGATCGAGGAGATGTTGACCACCAAGCCGGGGCTGACGCCGTTCTCCAGCATCTGCGAGACAACCTCCCGCGCCATCACGTAGCAGCCGGTCAGATTGGTCTCGATCACCGACTTCCACTGAACGCTGGGCATCTTGCGGACGAAGCCGTCCTCCTCGCGCAGCGCCAGGACGCCGTCGCGCAGGATGCCGGCATTGTTGACCAGCAGGTTCGGCGTGCCGAGCCGGGCCGCCGTCTCGCCGAGGAAGCCGCGCACCGAGGCCTCCTGGGTCACGTCGAGCGCCATGGTCTCGACCCGGCCGGCGAGTCCCCGGGCCTCCTCCGCGAGGGTGCCCAGGCCGTCGGCCTGGATGTCGCCGGCCATCACCCGGGCGCCGGCGCGGGCCAGCTCCAGGGCGAAGCAGCGCCCCAGCCCCTGGGCGGCCCCGGTGACGACCGCGGTGACTGTGTCTATGCGCATGACCTATACTTTCATCACGGGGACTTGTTGCCGGCGGAGCGGGCCTGTCGCAGGGCTTCCTTCTGCTCCGGCGTCATGGCGAGCAGGCGGAGATAGGCCTGGGCCACTTTCAGGGCGCGGCCGGGCGCCGCCTCCCGCGACCGCAGCAAGGCGGCCTGGGCGGCGACGGTCGGCGCCTCCAGGAACTCGCGCAGGCGCAGCTCGGTCTGGAAAACCCGGCCCAGCTTGGCGTGGATCCGCATGGCGACCAGGGAATGGCCGCCGAGGTCGAAGAAATCGTCCTCGACGCCGATCTCCCCGCCGCCGAACGCCTCGGCCCACAGGCGGGCGACGGCGTCCTCCACCGGGTCGCGGGGCGCCAGCCGGGTGGCGGTCACCTCGACGGGGGCCTGGGCCAGGGCCTTGCGGTCGATCTTGCGGTTGGGCGTCAGCGGCAGCTCGGGCAGGATGCGCCAGACCGTCGGCACCATGTAGCCGGGCAGGCGGGCGAGAGACCGCTCGCGCAGGTCGGCGACCGCGAGATCGGGCGCGCCGTCCTCCGGGACGAGGTTGGCGACGAGGCGCGGTTCGCCCTGGGCGTCGCGGCCGATCACGACCACCGCCTCGGCGATGCCGGGCAGGGTGCGCAGGACGCTCTCGATCTCGCCCAGCTCGATGCGGAAACCCCGGATCTTGGCCTGGGTGTCGAGCCGGCCGAGGATGTCGAAATCGCCGTCAGGCCGCCGCACCGCCTTGTCGCCGGTCAGGTAGCAGCGGGCGCCGGGCAGGCCGGGGAAGCGGTTGGCCGCGAACCGGTCCGCCGTCAGGTCCGGGCGCTCCCAGTAGCCCTCGGCGAGGCCGTCGCCGCCGATCGCCAGCTCGCCCGGGGCATCGGCCGGAGCGGGGCGGCCGAAGGCGTCGACCACGCCGATCCAGGTGTTGCGCACGGGCGCGCCGACGACGCCGGCCTGAACAGCGTCGTCGATCCGGCGCGCCGCCGACCAGATCGTCGTCTCGGTCGGGCCGTAGACGTTCCACAGCGCGACGCCCCGGTCGAGCAGGGCCGCCGCCAAGTCGGCCGGGACCGCCTCCCCCCCGACCCAGCCGGCGAAGCCCTGCGGCGGGCGCCAGTCGGCGGCGAGCAGCAGGCGCCAGGTGGCGGGCGTCGCCTGGAGCACGGTGGCGCCCCGGGACGCGATCAGCTCCACGAGCGCGGCGCCGTCCACGGCGGTGGCGGCTCCGCACAGCACCAGCGTGGCGCCGGCGGCCAGCGGCAGGAACAGTTCCAGCGCCGCGATGTCGAACGACAGGGTGGTGACCGCGGCCAGCCGGTCGTCGCGGCCGAAGCCGGGCCGCTCCGCGAAGCTGTCGACCACGTTGGCGAGCGCCCGGCGGCCGACCGCGACGCCCTTGGGCCGCCCGGTCGAGCCGGAGGTGAAGATCACGTAGGCGAGGCGGTCGCCCTCGCGCGGGTCGGCGGGGACGGGCGCTTCGGGGCCGGCCAGCAGGTCTTCCACCGTCAGCACGGGCGCGGCGCCGGGCGGTGCTTCGGCGCGCAGGGCGCGGGTGGCGACGATGGCGGCGGGGCGGCCGTCCTCCACCATCATCGCCAGCCGTTCCGCCGGGAAGGCGGGGTCGAGCGGGATATAGGCGGCCCCCGCCAGATGCACGCCCAGGAGGGCCGGCAGCAGGTCGGCGCCCCGGTCCAGGAAGATGCCGACGCGGTCGTCCGGGCGGATGCCCGCCGCCGCGAGGCCGGACGCCACGCGGCGGGCGCGCTCGGCCAGCTCGCCATAGGTCAGGGTCGCGTCCTCGGCGATCACGGCGAAGCGGCCGGGTTCGGCCTCGGCGTGGTTCAGGATGCGGCGGTGGACGGGGGGTCCGACGGGGCCGGCGGAGCCGATGGCGGCGGGGTCCGGCGCGTCCGGCAGCAGGTCGGCGATCCGTTCCCGGGCGGGGTCGGCGAGCGCTTCGAGCAGGGCCGCCAGCTCGGCCAGGAGCGCGCCGGCGGCGCCGTCGTCCAGGCGGGCGCGGTCCCACATCAGCTCCAGCCGCAGGCCGTCGCCGGGGAGGACATAGAGGCTTAGCGGAAAATTGTTCTGTTCCCGCGCCGTGACGGCGCCGACCGCGAGGCCGGCGGAGGCGCGGACCTCGGAGGCGACGGGATAGTTCTCGTAGACCAGGATCGCCTCGAACAGCGGCTGCTGGCGGGGGCGCCCGCTCCAGGACTGGATATCCACCAGCCGGCTGTCCTGATGGGCCGCCAGATCGGCGAAGCCGGCCTGGAAGGCGGGAAGCCAGTCGGCGAGAGTCGCCGCCGGGTCGAGCGCCGCCCGCACCGGCAGCGTGTTGATGAACATGCCGACCATCCCCTCGGACCCGTCCAGGTCCAGCGGCCGGCCCGATACCGTGACGCCGTACAGCACGTCGAGCGTGCCGCCGTAGCGGCCGAGCAGCACCGCCCAGGCGGCGTTGACCAGCGTGCTCTGGGTGACGCCGTGGCGGCGGGCGGATTCGGCGAGGCGGCCGGCCGGGGCGGGGGGAAGGTCGAGGCTGCGCATCGCCATGCCGGTCCCGGCGCCGCGCCGGCGGCCCGCCGCGGGGAAGATCGCCTCGGGCGCGTCGGCCAGCCGCTCGCGCCAGAAATCCGCGGCCCCGGCGGGGTCGGCCTTCGCGAGGCGGGCGACATGGTCGCGGAAGCCGTGGTCGCCCGGCAGGTCGGGGGCGTCGCCCCGCGTGATGGCGGCCAGCGCCCGCATCACGCCCCGGAACACGATCGGCATGGACCAGCCGTCCAGCAGCAGGTGATGGTGGCTCCATACCACCTGCCAAGCGGTCTCCCCGGTCCGCGCCAGGGTGACCCGCATCAGCGGCGGCGTCGCGGGATCGAAGCCCCGCGCCCGGTCCTCGGCCAGGAAGCGGTCGAGGGCGGCGGCCTGCCCGGCCTCGCCCAGGGCGCGCCAGTCCAGCACCGCGACCGGCAGCTCGGCCCGGCGGGGGATGCGCTGGAGCGGCCGGGGCAGCCCCGCCCAGGCGAAGCCGGCGCGCAGGTTGGGATATGCTTCGAGCACCGCCTGCCAGGCCCGCGTCAGCCCCTCGGCGCCGAGGGGGGTGTCGAGCCGGGCGGTGACCTGCTGGACATAGACGCCGGAACCGGCGGCCTGCTCCACCGTGTGGAAGAGCATGCCTTCCTGGGCGGGGGTCAGGGGATAGATGTCGTCGATCTCGCCGTCGCCCAGGACCAGGGGAAGCGTCCCGGCGTCGAGCCCCGCCAGCGGGAAGTCGGACGGGGTCCAGGCGGCCCGCGCCGCCGCGCCGTCCAGGGCGACCAGCCGTTCCAGCGCCTGCGCGAAGCGGTCGGCCCAGGCTTCGACCCGGTCGGCGGCGTGCAGGGCGGGGACATGGATCCAGCGCAGGGTGAGCCGGCCGCCGACCACGGCGGCGACCAGTTCCAGCGCGTGGCGCCGGGGCGCGCTCGGGTCGATGGTGTCGCCGACCGCCTCCGGCGCCATGCCGATCGGGCCGGAGTCGCCGAAGGTGCCGTCCACCTGGCCCAGATAGTTGAAGGCGAAGGACGGCTCGGGCGCGGCGGCCAGCCGGGCGGCCACGGCCTCGTCGCCGTACCAGCGCAGCAGGCCGTGGCCGATGCCGTCGTCGGGGACCCGGCGCAGCCGTTCCTTGACGCGGGCCAGGGCCGCGGCGGGACCGCCGGCGCCGTCCACCGGCAGCCGGAACGGGTGGAGCGCCGTGAACCAGCCGACCGTTCCGGCGAGATCGACGCCGGGGACGAGGTCCTGGCGGCCGTGGGCTTCCAGCGCGATCCGCAGATCGCCCGGGGCGATATCGACGGCCAGCGCCTCGGCCAGGGCGGCCAGCAGGATCTCCTGTCCGTCGGCGCGCAGGCGGGCCGGCGCCGCCCGCAGCAGCAGGGCGGTGGTTTCGGCGTCGATCACGGTCTCAACCGTGCGGGCGTCGCCCTCCACGGCCGGGCCGGACGGGTCGGCCGGCAGGTCGGCGGCGGGGGCGGTCGCCTCCTCCAGCCAGAACGGGGCCTGCCCCGAGATCCGGGGAGAAGCCACCGCGGCGGCCAGCCCGCGCGCCCAGCGGCCGAACGCCGGCCTGGGCGGCGGCGGTTCGGTGACGAGGCCGGTCAATGCGAAGGCGAAATCATGGAGCAGAACCCGCCAGGAGACGCCGTCCACCACCAGATGGTGCGCGGCGATCAGCAGGCGCGGCCGTTCCGGCGTCGGAAGGATATAGAGCACCGCCCGCGCCAGCGGCCCCCCGGTCAGGTCCAGCGCGCGCTGGACCGCCGCTGCGTGCGCGGTCAGGGCGGCGGCGCCATCGACTTCGACCGTCTCGAACGGCACGGGGTCGTCGCGGTCGGCATAGGCCTGCTCCCAGCCGGCTTCGGTGCGGCGGAAGCGGAGGCGGAAGGCGTCGTGGCGGCCCAGGGCGGCCCGGACGGCCGAGGCGACCTGCCCGGGCGTCGCCGCCTGCCGGAGGCTGACCAGCACCGCGTGGTTCCAGTGCGACGGGTTGGGCGGGGGGTCGGCGAAGAACCAGCGTTGCGCCGGCGTCAGCGGGACAGGGCCGGCCAGCGGCTCGGCCGGCTCCTCCTCGGCGGCGGGGGCGAGCGGGACCGCGGTCCGCGCCATGTCGGCCAGCTTCGGGTGGCGGAAGACCTGCTGAAGGGTCAGTACCAGGCCGCGCGCCTTGGCCCGGGCGACGATCTGAAGGCTGAGGATGCTGTCGCCGCCGAGCGCGAAGAAATCATCCTCGGCCCCGACCCGCTCCACCGCCAGGACGGCCCGCCAGACCTCCGCCAGGGCGGTCTCGGCGCCGGAGGCGGGTGCCCGGAACGGCCGGCCGGCGTCGGAGTCCCGCGGGGCCTCGGCGGGGTCGGGCAGGGCGGAGCGGTCGATCTTGCCGCTCGCCAGCAGCGGCCAGGCATGGACCGGATGGTACAGCGCCGGCACCATGTAGTCCGGCAGGTTGGCGCGGGCATGGTCGGCCAGCGGCTGCTCCCAGCCGGAGTCGGACGCTTCCACATAGGCGACCAGCCGGGGCGAGCCGCCCGGGCCGGAGCGGACGGAGACGGCGGCGCGGCGGACCAGGGGGTGCCGTTCCAGCACGCGCTCGACCTCGTCCGGCTCGATCCGGTATCCCCGCAGCTTGGTCTGGCGGTCGACGCGGCCGAGATAGTCGAGCCCGCCGCCGGGGACCCTGCGGACCCGGTCGCCGGTGCGGTAGAGCCGAGCGCCGGGCGTTCCGGAAAACGGATCGGGGACGAAACGTTCGGCCGTCAGGTCCGGCGCTCCCCAGTAGCCCCGCGCCAGCCCGGCGCCGCCGACATAGAGCTCGCCCGGGACGCCGTCGGGAACGGGCATCAGGTCGCCGTCCAGGATATGCAGCAGGGTGCCGTCGCGGGGATCGCCCAGGGTGGCGGTGTCGCCGGCCTCGAACCCCTCGACCCGGCGGATCGAGCATTCGACCGTCGTCTCGGTCGGGCCGTAGAGATTGATCACCTCCACCGGCAGCAGCGCTTGCAGCCGTTCGACCAGCGTCATGGGCAACGCCTCGCCGCCGACGGCCACGCGCCGCAGGGTGCGGCAATCCGCCAAGGCGGGCTCGCGCAGCAGCAAGTCAAGCTGGGTCGGCACCAGATGGAGCAGCGTGACCCCGCCGGCCGCGATCTCCGCCGCCAGATAGGCCGGGTCGCGGTGGCCGTCGGCGCGGGCGAGCCGCAGGGTGGCGCCCGACATCAGGGCGGCCCACAGCTCATCCACCGAGGCGTCGAACACCACGGGCGTCTTCTGGAGCATGACGTCATCAGGCCGGACGGGATAGTCCCGCAGGAACCACGCCATATGGTCCGCCAGCGCCCGGTTCGGCACGGCGACGCCCTTGGGCTTGCCGGTGGAGCCGGAGGTGAAGATCAGGTAGGCAAGCGCGTCGGGGTGGTCCGCGACCTCCGGCGCGGTCGCGGGCAGGTCGGACAGCTCCAGCGCTTCCGCGGCGAGGTCGAGGGTAATGGTGCCGTCCGGCACGGCCACGCCGGCGGTGCCGCCCGCGGTGACCAGCACGGCCGGCCGGCAGGTCTCCAGCGCGGAGGCGAGGCGGGCCGGCGGCTGCGCCGGGTCCAGCGGGACATAGGCGCCGCCCGCCAGCAAGGTTCCCAGCATGGCGGAGACGAAGGCGAAGGACCGTTCCAGCAGCAGCGCGACAGGACGGTCCGGGCCTACTCCCAGGGCGCGCAGCCGGTGCGCCAGCCGGGCGGAGGAGGCAGCCAGCTCGCCATAGGTCCAGCGGTCGCCGCCGGCCACCACGGCGGTGCGGTCCGGCGACAGGCGCGCCTGTTCCAGCACGGCGCGGTGAACGGGGACGGCGGGGGCCTCGGCCGGGAAGTCGGGCGACGGGGGGAGGGGTTCGACCAGCGCCGCGTCGGCGAAGGGCTGGTCGGGGGCTTCGGCGAAGGCGCGGAGCGCCCCCTCCAGCAGGTCCGCGGCCGTCTCGGCGAAGCCGTCGGAGAACTGGGCGGCGTCGTAGCCGATGCCGACGCGCAGCGGCCCGCCGCCGGCATCGTCGCTGAAGCTGACGCTGAACGGGATGTCGATGTCGTCGAACGACCGGGTGTCCAGCAGCTCGATGTCGCGCAGGCCGGCGAGGCCCTGGTAGACGTGGAAATTGACGAAGTTGAACGACGTCTCGAACAGCGCCCTGCCGCCGGCGATCCGGCGCAGCTCGGCCATGGGAAGGCGGCGGTGGGGCAGCATCGCGGCTTCTCCCGCATGGGCGGCGCGGGCGAGGTCCAGCCAGCTCCAGCGCCGCTCGATCCGGAGGCGGAACGGCAGCGTGTTGAGGAACAGGCCGAGGACCCGCGTGCTGTCCCGGTCGTCGGGCCTGCCGTTGGACACCAGCCCGGTGACCACGTCGGACGAGCCGGCGAGCAGCGCCAGCACGCGCAGGTGCGCCGCCAGCAGCAGCGCCTTCAGCGGCAGCCGGCTTGTCCGGGCGACCTCGCGCAGCCGCTCCGTCAGTTCCGGGGGGAACGCGCGGTCGAGCCGGCCGGACGGGCGCGGGGCGTCGGCGGGCAGCCTCCGGCGCGGCAGGGCGGTGATCGGCAGGCCGGCCAGCGTCCTTTCCCAATAGCCCCGGATCGCGGGGTCGGCCAAGGCGCGGGTCTCCAGCGCCACGAAATCGCGGAAGCTGCCCGCCGGTGCGGCCGGCACCGCGCCGACGCCCCGGCCGAGGCGGTGCAGGTAGCGCTGCACCCATTCCGCCAGGAAGGTCGCTACGCTCCAGCCGTCCAGCACGGCGTGGTGGAAGCCCAGGCTGAGATGGACCACGTCGTCGGCCAAGCGGTGGACCGCGATCCGGCCGCACGGGGCCTGGCGCCAGTCGTAGCCGAGCCGGCGCTCCTCCGCGACATGGGCCGCCAGCCGGCTTTCCTGCTCCGCCGCGGGCAGGCCGCGCAGGTCGGACACGGACAGGGGCGACGGCACCTCCCGGCGGACCAGCTGGAGCGGGCGGGAGAAGCTTTCCAGGTCGAAGCCGGTGCGCAGCGCCGGGTGGGCCGCGACGGTCTCGGCCAGCGCCCGCTCCAGCGCCGGGATGTCCACCGGCAGGCGCAGGCGGAACAGGAAGAGGTCCTGGTACAGGGACTGGGCGGCGTCGAAATCGCCGTGGAACAGCATGCCGGCCTGGAGCCGGGTCAGCGGGTAGGCGTCCTCCGCCCAGGCGGGCAGCAGGGCGCGGTCGGCTTCCGCGACCAGGGAGAAGGGGCCGGCGGGCTCCTTGTCTGCCGTGCCGGCGGCGGGTCCGGCGGCGTCCAGCACGGCTGCCAGGCGGCGGACGGTCGGGTTGCCGAACAGCTGCGGCAGGCTGGCGGTGACGCCCTTGTCGCGGGCCAGCGCCACCAGCCGGATGCTCCGGATGCTGTCGCCGCCCAGGGCGAAGTAATCGTCGTCGATGCCGACCCGCTCGACGCCCAGCGCCGCGGCCCAGGCCTCGCACAGGATGCGCTGGGTTTCCGTCTCCGGCGGGGCGTAGGCGCCGGCCACGCCGGTGCGCGCGGCGTCGGGGTCGGGCAGGGCGGCGCGGTCGATCTTCCCGTTGACCGTCAGCGGGAAGGCATCCAGCGGGACGAACGCCTCCGGCACCATGTGGTCGGGCAGGTGGCCGCGCAGGAAACCGCGCAGCGCGTCGGCGCCGGGACGCGCTTCGCCGGGGCGCATCGCCAGATAGGCCACGAGGCGCCGGCCGGCGGCCCCCTGCGGCGCCAGCACCAGAGCCTGGGCCACCTGCGGGTGCCGGGACAGCGCGGATTCGATCTCGCCCGTCTCGATCCGGAACCCGCGCACCTTCACCTGGTGGTCGCGCCGGCCGCAATACTCGATGTCGCCGTCGGGCAGCCGCCGCGCGAGGTCGCCGGAGCGGTAGAGCCGGACGGTGCCGGCGGGCGAGGCACGCTCGACGAAGCGCTCGGCCGTCAGCTCCGGCCGGCCGAGATAGCCGCGGGCGACGCCGGCGCCGAGCACGCAGATCTCCCCGATCGCGCCGGGGGGCACGGGATGGCCGTGCTGGTCCAGGATCTCGATGCCCAGGTCGGGGATCGGCCGGCCGATCACGCTGTGGCCGCCGGCCTCGATGTCGGCGCTCCGGATCGGGCGGTAGGTGACATGCACCGTCGTCTCGGTGATGCCGTACATGTTGACCAGTTCGGGCATCCTGTCGCCGCGCCGGGCGACCCAGGGGGCGAGCATCGCCGGCTCCAGCGCCTCGCCGCCGAACACCACGGTGCGCAGCGCCAGGCCGGGCTTCGAGGGCCGCGCCGCGTCGGCGGCCATGAGCTGGGCGAAGGCCGACGGCGTCTGGTTCAGCACCGTGACCCGCTCCCGCTCCAGCAGGGTCAGGAAGGCGTCGGGATCGCGGGAGACCAGCCAGGGAACCATCACCAGGGTGCCGCCGTGGAGCAGCGCGCCCCAAGTCTCCCAAACCGAGAAGTCGAAGGCGAAGCTGTGGAACATGCACCACACGTCGCGCTCGCCGAAGCCGAACCAGGGCTGCGTCGCGGCGAACAGGCGCAGCACGTTGCGGTGGGTCACCACCACGCCCTTCGGCGTCCCGGTCGAGCCGGAGGTGTAGATGACGTAGGCCGCATCGTCCGGGCCGGCGGGGCGGGTCGCGGCGGCGTCGGGAACGTCCGACGGCCGGTCGATCAGGACCAGCGCGGGGGACTGGGGCAGCCGGCCGGCAAGCTCGGCGGTGGTCACGACGATCGCGGCGCCGCTGTCGGCGACCAGGAACGCCAGCCGCTCCTCCGGATAGGCCGGGTCGAGCGGCAGGTAGGCGCCGCCGGCCTCGACCACCGCCAGCATGGCGACGATCAGGTCGGCGGACTTCTCCAGGCAGATGCCCACGGGCCGGTCTGGTCCGGCCCCGGCCGCGCGCAGGCGGCGGGCCAGAGGGGCGGCGCGGGCCGCCAGCTCGGCATAGGTCAGGCGCGCTTTCCCGTCCACCACGGCGGTGCGGTCGGGAAAGCGCGCGGCAGTGGCGGCGAAGGCCTCGGCCAGGGAGTTGGCGGGCAGCGCCACGTCCTCGATGCCGGCCGGGACCAGGGGATCGGGCAGCAGGCCGATGGAGGCGACCAAGCGGGCCGCGTCGGCGGCCATGGCGTCCAGCACCTGGGCCAGGTGGCGGAACACGCCTTCCGCGGCTTCGGCCGGGATGCGCGCGGTGTCGACCGCGACCTTGACGGTCAGCGTCGCGCCGGGGACGACGATCAGGGTCAGCGGATAGTGGGTCTTCTCGATCAGGGTAGCGTCGCGGACGGCGATCTCGGGCACCGCCTCGCCCAGCCTGTCGCCGAGCGGGAAGTTCTCGAACGCGAACAGGCTTTCGAACAGCGGCTCGCCGCGCGGCACCGGCGACCAGCCCTGGATGTCGGTCAAGCCGCAATGGTCGAAGCGCTGGAGCTGGAGCTGCCGCTCCTGGACCTGCCGCAGCAGGTCGGCCACCGGCTTCGCCGCGTCGATCGCGATCCGCAGGGGCAGGGAATTGACGAACAGCCCGACCATCCGCTCGGACCCGGGCAGGTCGGCCGGGCGGCTGCTGAGCGTGACGCCGAAGGTCACGTCGTCGGTGCCGGCGTAGCGGCTCAGCACGATCGCCCAGGCGGATTCCACCACGCTCGCCTGGGTCACCCGGCAGCGCCGGGCGAGCTCGGCCACGGCCGCCGTCGCGGCCGCGTCCAGGGCGAACACCCTCTGCTCGATCCCGCCGGCCCCGCCGCGCTTCCCGGCGATGTCGATGCCGAGGGGGGTCGGACCTTCCAGCCCGGCCAGGTGGTCGCGCCAGAACGCCTCCGCCGCCGCGCGGTCCTGGCGGCCGAGCCAGGCGACGTAGTCGCCGTAGGCGGCGGGTGTCGGCAGGGCGGCCAGGGTGCCGTCCCGCTCGGAGCGGTAGAGGGCGAACAGCTCGCCCATCAGGATCGGCAGCGACCAGCCGTCCAGCAGCAGGTGATGGTGGCTCCACACCATGCGGAACAGGCCCGGACCCAGCCGGACCAGGGCGATCCGCATCAGCGGCGGGCGGTTGAAGGCGAAGCCCCGGCGGCGGTCCTCCTCCAGGAAGGCGTCCAGCCGCGCCCGCCGCGACGCCTCGTCCAGGCCGCTCCAGTCCTCCTGCGAGATCGCGAAGGGGACCTGGTCGAACACGACCTGCACCGGCTCCCGCTGGCCCTTGGTCACGAAGGCGGAGCGCAGGATGGCGTGGCGGTCGATCAGCCGGCGCCACGCCCGCTCGAAGGCGCCCGCGTCCAGGTCGCCCTCCAGGGTGACGCAGAGCTGCTCGAAATAGACCGCGGAGTCCGGCTCGTACAGGGCGTGGAACAGCAGGCCCTTCTGCAGCGGGGTCAGCGGATAGATGTCCGCGACCGCCGGCTTGGCGGCGGGCTTGCGGGCGGGGCCGGTCGAAGAGGCGGCGGAGGGATTCGCGGTCATCCGGTCAATCGTCGAAGCTGTCGGCCAGGTCGGCCATAAGGGCGTCAAGTTCGTGTTCGGCGAGGTCGATCTTGTCGAACCGGGCCGAGGCGGGTCCGGCGGCGGCGTCCACCAGGGCTTCCAGCCCCTCGGCCATGCCGGCGACGAGGCGATCGGCGGTATCGGCCGAAAGCCGGCCGGCGCCGTAGGCGAGGTCCAGGATCAGCGTCCCGCCTTGGACGCGGGCGTTGAAGGCGAGCGCGTGGCTGCGCGGCTGGCGCGGGTCGCGCTCCCCGCCATAGGCGGCGGCGAGCGGGGCGAAGCCGTCGAGCCCGGCCGTCCCGGCGTCGGTCTGGCCCAGGTAATTGAGCGCCACGGACGCCGGCGGCGCCGAGGACAGGCTCCCGTCCCCGGCGAGGTGGCGGAGCACGCCCCAGCCGAGTCCCCTGGACGGGCCGGTGGACGGGACGGCGGAGAGGGCGGCCCGGGCGGCGGCGAAGGCGGCGGCGGGGTCGGCCGTCCCGGCGATCTCCAGCCGAACCGGGTGCAGCACGGTGAACCAGCCGCAGGTGCCGGCCAGGTCGATGCCGGGCCAGGGGGAGTCGCGGCCGTGGCTCTCCAGGTCGATGACGGCGGCCCCGGCGCCGCACCACCGTCCCAGGGCCAGGGCCAGGGCGGCCAGCAGCGCCTCCGGCATCGGGCCGGCGGCGCCGTCGAGCAGGGTCCGGGTGCGGGCGACGCCGAGCGAGGTGCGGGCGACCCGCTCCCCGGCCACCGGGTCCGGCCCGGAGGGGTCGGGACCGTCGAACGGCAGCGGGACGGTTCCCGGCGCCGCCACCGAGCGCCAATGGTCAAGCTCGGCCCCGAACTCCCCGGCATGGGCGGCCAGCGCCTCCGACCAGCGGCGGAAGCTGGTGCCGCCAGGGGCGGGCGGGCGCGGAGAGCCGCCGGCCTCCGCCCGGTAGAGCGCGTGCAGGTCGGACAGCAGCACCCGCCAGGATACGGCGTCCACCGCCAGATGATGGGCGCACAGCAGCAGGATGCGCGGGCGCCGCGCCCCCATCTCGGCCAGCAGCCCGGCGATCAGGCAGCCGGAACCCAGGTCGAAGCCGGCCTGGAGGCGGTCGGCCGCCCGGGCCAGCAGGGTGTCGGGGTCGGCCTCGCCGGTCAGGTCCAGGCGTTCCAGCCGGGGCGGCTCGCCGGGGCCGTCGTAGAATTGGCGCCAGCCGCCGTCCGCGCGGGCGAAGCGCAGGCGCAGCGTGTCGTGGCGGGCGTGCAGGGCCCGGAGCGCCCGGCCGAAGGCGGCGGCGTCGAACCCGGCGTCCACCGCGAAGGCCAGCGACTGGTTCCAGTGGTGCGGCGCCGGCAGGTCCTGGTCGAAGAACCAGCGCTGGATCGGCGTCAGCGGGATCTCGGCGGTCGCCGGCTCGGGCTCCGCCGGGGCCGCGGCCAGGGGGATCGCCAGCGCGGCGAGGGCGGCGACGGTCTGGGCCTCCAGCACCTGTCGGGGGGAGATTTCCAGCCCGGCGGCCCGGGCGCGGGCGGCGATCTGGAGGCTGATGATGCTGTCGCCGCCCAGGTCGAAATAATTGTCGCGGCGGCCGATCGCCCGGCCGTTGAACACCTCGCGCCAGACCGCGGCCAGGATCTCCTCCGCGGCGCCGGCCGGGGCCTCGGCCCGGGAGGAGAGGGTGACGGGCTCGCGCTCATCGGCCCGGGCGAGCAGGGCGGCGCGGTCGATCTTGCCGTTGGGAGTCAGCGGCCACCAGTCGAGCACCAGCACGGCGGAGGGGACGGCATGGCCGGGCAGCCGCCCGGCGGCGTGGGCGCGGAGTTCCGCCGGGTCGGGAGCGGTGCCGGCACCCGTGACGAAGGCCAGCAGTTCGGGCGGCCCGGCGGCGGGGCGACGGACCAGCGCCAACGCGGAGGCTACGGCGGGATGGTCGGCCAGCACCGCCTCCACCTCCCCCAGCTCGATGCGGAACCCGCGCAGCTTCACCTGGTGGTCGCGCCGGCCGAGATAGCGGATGCGCCCCTCCGCATCCCACAGGGCGAGGTCGCCGGTCAGGTACAGCCGGGCGCCCGCGACCGGACTGAACGGGTCGGGACGGAAGCGGTCGGCGGTCAGGCAGGGCAGGTCGCGGTAGCCCCGCGCGACGCCGATGCCGCCGATCGCGATCTCGCCCGGCACGCCGGGGGGCACCGGGTCGCCGCGCGCGTCGAGCAGGTAGAGCGCGCAGCCGGCCATGGCACGGCCGAGCGCCGGCTCCCCGGGCAGGTCCGTGCAGGTCTCGACCGAGGCGCAGACGGTCGCCTCGGTCGGGCCGTAGGCGTTGACCACGTGGCCGACCCGGCTCCAGGCGCGCAGCAGGGCGCCGGGCGCCGCCTCGCCGGCCACCACCACGGCGCGGAGGTCCGGCAGGGCGGCGGGGTCCAGGGCGGCCAGGACGGAGGGCGGCAGGGTGACGTGGGTCGCCCGCGCCTCCGCCAGGTGGCGGCCGACGTCGAGCGCATCGCCGGCGGGCGGCAGGCAGAGCGTGGCGCCGGTCCCCAGCGCGTGGAAGATCTCCGCCACCGCCGCGTCGAAGCTGGGCGAGGCGAACTGATAGACCCGGTCGCCCGGCCCGATCCGGAAGGCATCGGCCTGGGCCGCGACGAGGTTGGCGATGCCGGCATGGGGCACCAGCACGCCCTTGGGCCGCCCGGTCGTGCCGGAGGTGTAGATGACATAGGCGAGGCCGGACGGATCGACCGCGGGGAGCGGCAGGCCGGCATCCGGTCCGGCGGGCGCGTCGAGGTCCAGGACGGGGCGGCCGCCGGCGAGGTCCGCGGGCACCGGGCCGCGCGCCAGGATCAGCCGGGCGTCGCCGTCCGACAGCATGTGCCCGACCCGGTCCGCCGGATAGGCGGGGTCGAGCGGCAGCCAGGCGCCGCCGGCCTTCAGGATCGCCAGCAGGGCGGTGATCAGGTCGGCGGAGCGCGGCAGCAGGGTCGCCACCACGGTTTCCGGCCCGACGCTCCGGGCGGCGAGATTGCGGGCGAGCCGGTCGGCGGCGGCGTCCAGGGCGCCATAGGTCACGACCGCGCCGGCGGTGTCCAGCGCCGGCGCGTCGGGCCGGCGGGCGGCGATCCGCTCGACCAGCCGGTGGGCGGGCTCCGGCTCGGCGGCGCCCTTGCCCACGGGGTTGGCGCGGGTGATCAGCCCGGCGGCCTCGGCCGGGGGCATGACCGCGAAACCGTCCACCGGGTCGTCCGGCCGCTCGGCCATCCGGGCCAGCAGGCCGGTCCAGCGGTCGAGCAGGGCCGACGCCTCCGCCACCCCGAAGCGCAGCCCGTCATAATTGATCTTCAGGATCAGCGCGTCGCCGGGGATCACGGCGGCGGTCAGCGGATAGTTGGTCCGCTCCACGAAGCGGATGTCGGAGAAGGCGATGCCGCCGGCCTGACGCTGGAGGGCCGCCGCCACGGGATAATTCTCGAACACGAACAGGCTGTCGAACGGCGCCTCGTCCGCCGGCAGCCCCGCCCAGCGCCGGACCTCGACCAGGCCCACGGCGTCGTGCTCCTGCACGGCGGCCAGCCGCCGCTGCACCTCCCCCAGCCAGCCGGAGAGCGGCAGGGCGCCGGGCACCGGGACCGCGCAGGGAAGGGTGTTGATGAACAATCCCACCATCCCGTCGGAGCCGGCGAGCTCCGGCGAGCGGCCGGACACGGTCAGCCCGAACATCGGGCGCGGGCCGGCGCCGTGGCGTTCCAGCAGGAGCGCCCAGGCGGCGGCGGCCACGACGTTGAGCGTGACCTGATGCCGTCGGGCCAGGACACGCAACGCCTCGGAGGCCGCCGGCCCCAGCGTGCGCTCGACCTCGCCGGGCAGTTCCTCGGCGGCGCCGGCGGGGCGCTGGAGGGCGAGGCGCGACGGTCCCTCGATCCCGGCCAGCTCCGCCTTCCAGAACCGCTCGTCGGCGGAGCCGTCGCGGCCGGCCAGGCGGGCGACATGGTCGCGGAACGGCCGCGCCGGGGCGGGCTCGGCGACGCGCCCCGCGATCCGGGCGGAATAGGATGCCAGCAGGTCGCCGAACAGGATCGGCAGCGACCAGCCGTCCACCAGCATGTGGTGGTGGGTCCAGACCCAGCGCCAGGCGGACTCCCCCGTACGGACCAGGGCGAAGCGCATCACCGGCGCCCGGCCGAGGTCGAGGCCCAGGCGTCGGTCGGCCGCCAGCAGCGCTTCCAGCCGAAGGTCCTGCTCGTCGTCCGGCAGGCCGCGCCAGTCCTCCCGCCGGACCGGCAGGGCGGCGCGGGCCAGCACGACCTGATGGGGCTCGGGCACGTCGCGCCAGACGAACAGGGTTCGAAGCGGCGGATGCCGGTCGATCACGTCCTGCCAGGCCTGGAGGAAGGCCGGCTCGTCCAGCTCGCCGGTCAGGCGGCCGGCGAGCTGCTCGACATAGACGCCGGCGTCCGGCCGCTCCACCGCGTGGAACAGCATGCCGAGCTGGAGCGGCGTCAGCGGATAGGCATCGGCGATCGGGGCCGGAACCGCGGCGGCAAGGGCCGCGAGGGCGGCGGCGTCCAGGCGGGCGAGCGGCAGGTCTTCCGGCTTCGGCGGCACGATGCGGCCGGCGGCGGCGCCGGCGACTTCCAGCAGGGCGGCCTTGAAGCGGACGGCCCAGCGCTCCGCCGTGGCGGCGTTGATCCCGGCGGCGAACAGCCAGGTCACTTCCAGCCGGCCGCCCGCGACCATTGCCACGAGATCGAGGGCGAAGGGGCGGCGGTTCTCCGGCGCGGAGACCGGCACCCCGGGTTCGCGGCGCAGCCGCCAGCCGGAACCGCCTGCGGCATCGGCGATGCGGCCGAGATAGTTGACGCTGACCTCCGGCCAGTCCGCCGGGTCGGCGGGCAGTCCGTCGGCGGCACCGGCCAGCGCCGCAGCGGCGTCATCGGATGTGGCCTCAAGTCCGAGCGGCAAGGCCAGGGTGCGGAACGCGGTGAACCAGCCGACCGTGCGGGACAGGTCGGCGTCCGGCACGTCGCGGCCGTGGCCCTCGACGACGACGGGGAGCAGGCCCCCGCCGAGGTCCGAGAGGGCGCGGGCCACGGCGGCGAGGACCAGGGCGTCCACCGGCTGGCGGGACGCGGCCGGGGCATCGACCGTGATCAGCGCCGTCTCGGCGGGATCGAACGCGGTGGAGATCCTGCCGGCGGTCCCGGTCAGGTCGGGAACGCCGCGGTCCATGGGCAGCCGGCACCGGCCGGCGGGGACCGGGGCCGCCGGGACCGGCCTGTCGCCGAGCGCGCGGGCATGGGCCGCGAAGCCGAAGGCGGTGGACGGCGGTTCCCCCGCCAGCGCGCCCGCAAGATCGTCGAGCAGGATGCGCCAGGAGACGCCGTCCACGATCAGGTGATGGACCGCGACCGCGAGAACGCCGCCGGTCCCCTCGCCGAACCAGGCGGCGCGCGCCAGCGGCCCCTCGCCGAGGTCCCAGCCTTCCTGGAGGGAGAGGGCGGCCCGGGGCAGTTCCGACCGGTCATGGACGGTCAGCGGCAGGGCCGCGGGGCCGGGCACCAGGGTCTGCACCCAGCCCGAGGGTTCCCGGCGGAAGCGCAGGCGGAACGCCTCGTGGGCGCCGGCCACCTGGTCGAGGGCGCGGGACAGGGCGGCGGGATCGACGGGACCGGCGGTCTCCAGCCACGCAATCTGGTTCCACCAGGACGGGCGCGCGAGGTCCAGGCCGAAGAACCAGCGCTGGATCGGGGTCAGGGGCACGGGGCCGTCGGACGTCCCGGCGACCGCTGCGGCGGCGGTTCCGGCCTCTACGGCGGCCAGGGCCAGTTCGCGCAGCGACGGCTGGAGGAAGACCTGCCGGGGGGTCAGCGTCAGGCCCCGCTTGCGGGCGCGGGCGACGACCTGGAGGGAGAGGATGCTGTCGCCGCCGAGCGCGAAGAAATTGTCGTCACGGCCGACCGCCGGCACGCCCAGCACGTCGGACCAGATCGCCGCCAGGGCGCGCTCCGCCGGAGTGGCCGGCGCCTCGCCCGCTTCCGAGCGCGAGCTTTCCGGCGCCGGCAGGGCGGCGCGGTCGATCTTGCCGTGATGGGTCAGCGGGAAGCGCTCCAGCACCACGAAGGCCGCCGGCACCATGTAGTCGGGCAGGGCCTCGGCCAGCGCCGCGCGCCATCCCGACACGTCGCCCCGGCCGCTCTCCGCCGCCACGTAGGCCACCAGCCGCGGGTCGCCGCCGGGACCGGGCAAGGCCAGCACCAGCGCCTCGCGTACCCCGGGCCGGCGCACCAAGGCCGCCTCGATCTCCCCCGGCTCGATCCGGAAGCCCCGCACCTTCACCTGCTGGTCGGCCCGGCCCAGATACTCCAGGCTGCCGTCGGCCAGGCGCCGCGCCAGGTCGCCCGAGCGGTACAGCCGCGAGCCCGGCAGGCCGAACGGGTCGGGCAGGAACCGCTCCGCCGTCAGGTCCGGACGGTTGCGGTAGCCCCGCGCCACCCCGCCGCCGCCCACGAAGATCTCGCCGACCACGCCGACCGGCACCGGCTCCAGCCGGTGGTCGAGCAGATGCACCTGGAGGTCCGAGAGCGGCCTTCCGATCTCGCTGCCCCGGCCGGCCTCGGCGTCCGCCGGCTCCAGCGCCCGGTAGGTCACGTGGACCGTGGTCTCGGTGATGCCGTACATGTTGACCAGCACCGCGGCGTCGCCCTGCGCCGCGTACCAGGGCGCCAGGCTCGCCAGCTCCAGCGCCTCGCCGCCGAACACCACCCGGCGCAGGGCAAACTTGCGCCCGGCGGCGGCCGGGATCAGCTGGCGGAAGGCGGACGGCGTCTGGTTCAGCACCGTGACGCCCTCGCGCTCCAGCAGGTCGGCCACGGCGTCCGGCGCCCGGCTGACCCAGTAGGGCACCACGACGAGCTTGCCGCCGTAGAGCAGGGCGCCCCAGATCTCCCAGACCGAGAAGTCGAAGGCGTAGGAGTGGAACAGGGTCCAGACATCGTCGGGGCCGAAGCCGAATTGCGGCTCGGTGGCGGCCATCAGGCGGGCGACGTTGCGGTGGCTGACCACGCAGCCCTTGGGCCTCCCGGTCGAGCCGGAGGTGTAGATCACGTAGGCCGCCTGCTCCGGGTCGATCGCCAGGGCGAGCGGCGCGGCGGGCAGGGCGGCGGCGTCCGCCTCGGCGTCGGCCAGATCGACCACGGGCAGGGCGCCGTCGCCCAGCGCGGCGGCGAGCGCCTTGCGGGCCGGCGCGTGGGTCAGCACCAGCTTCAGGCCGCCGTCCCCGGCCAGCCAGGACAGGCGGTCGGCCGGGTAGGCGGGATCGAGCGGGACGTAGCAGCCGCCGGCCTTGAGGATGGCGAGCAGGCCGACGATCAGCTCCGCGCCGCGCTCCAGGCACAGGCCGACCGGCGTCTCCGCCCCGACGCCCAGCCCGGCGAGGTGGCGGGCCAGCCGGTTGGACCGGGCATCCAGCTCGGCGTAGCTCAGCACCGCGCCCTCGAAGGACAGGGCGGGGCGGTCCGGATGGGCCGCCGCGGTCGCCTCGAACCAGCCGGCCAGGGTGCCGGTCGGCCGCACCTCGGCGCCCGCGTTGGCCTCCCGCACCAGCCAGTCGCGCTGCCCGGCGCCCAGCAGGTCGAGGGCGGCGACGGGCTCGTCGGGCCTGTCGGCCAAGGCCTCCATGACGCCGATATAGGCGCCGCCGAGATCCCCGATCTGCTCGGCCGAGTATTTGGCGTGGTCGTAGATCAGCGTCAGTTCCAGCTCGCCGCTGGTCGGGTGGCGGGCGAACTGGGCCAGGAACGGGAAGTCGGTTTCCTCGAAGATGGCGACGTCCAGGACCCGCAGTTCCGGCATGCCGAGGATGCCGGCATAGACATGGAAATGGATGAAATTGAAACCGGCCTCGTACAGGTCGATCCCGCCGGCCAGACGCTTGATGTCGGCGGTCGGCAGGCGCCGGTTGGTCAGCACCTCGGCCTCCTCGCGCAGCAGGTCCCGCACCAGGTCGCGCCAGGTGCCGGAACCCAGCTTCAGGCGCAGCGGCACCGTGTTGAGGAACAGCCCGGTGACCTCGGAGGCGCCGTCCAGCTCCGGCCTTCCGTGGGTGACATAGCCGGTCACCGCGTCGGGGCGCCCGGTCGCGAAGGCCAGCACCCGCAGGTGGGCCGCCAAGGCGAGGCTCTTGATCGGCGCGCCGAGCCGGTCGGCGCTCGCCGCCAGCCGGCCGGACAGGCTGGCCGGCAAGGCCACCAGATGGCGGCTGACCTTGCCGGCGGCATCGGCCGGGGGAGCCACCGCCAGCCGCGGCAGCCGGGGAACCTCCAGGCCGGCCACCCGTGCGGCCCAGAAGCGGCGCACGGCCTCGTCGGCGACCGCCGCCTTCTCCAGTGCCACGAAGCAGGCGGGAACGGCGGTGCCGCCGGCGCCGGCCTGGACCGGGCGGCCGAGATAGAGGCCGATCAGGCGGGTCAGCAGGGTCGCGACGCTCCAGCCGTCCAGGATCGCGTGATGGAAGCTGATGGTGACCTGGACGACGTCCTCCTCCAGCCGGTGCAGTCGGACGCGGAACAGGGGTGCCGCGGCGATGTCGAACCCGGTCCGCTTCTCCGCCGCCAGGAAGGCGGCGACACGGCTTTCCCGTTCGGCGGGATCGAGCGCCCTCAGGTCGTCCACCTCCAGCGGGACCCGAGCCCGCCCATGGACCACCTGGAGGGCCTCGCCGAAGCCGGTCCAGTGCAGGCTGGTGCGAAGCGCGGGATTGGCGTCGGCCAGGGATTCCAGCGCCCTGTCCCAGCCGTCGTCGCGCCAGGGCAGCTCGATGCGGTAGCTGAAGATGTCGTGGAAGATCGCCGTCCCGGCCTCCAGCTCGGCATGGAACAGCATCCCGGCCTGGAGCCTGGACATGGGAAAGGCATCGACGGCGCCGGCCGGCAGCAGGGCGCGGTCGGCCGGGGCGATCAGCGCGAAGGGTGCGGGAGCCTCGTCCCTGTCCAGGTCGGCCGGCCCGGTCTCGGCCGAAGCCGCGAGGCCGCGAAGCGTCTGGTGGCGGTAGAGGTCGCGCAGCCCGAAGCCGATGCCCTGCTTGCGGGCTCGTGCGACGACCTGGAGGGAGAGGATGCTGTCGCCGCCGAGCGCGAAGAAATTGTCGTCGCGGTTGACCGCCGGCACGCCCAGCACGTCGGACCAGATCGCCGCCAGGGCGCGCTCCGCCGCGGTGGCCGGCGCCTCGCCCGCTTCCGAGCGCGAGCTTTCCGGCGGCGGCAGGGCGGCGCGGTCGATCTTGCCGTGATGGGTCAGGGGGAAGCGCTCCAGCACCACGAAGGCCGCCGGCACCATGTAGTCGGGCAGGGCCTCGGCCAGCGCCGCGCGCCATCCCGCCACGTCGCCCCGGCCGTCCTCCGCCGCCACGTAGGCCACCAGCCGCGGGTCGCCGCCGGGACCGGGCAAGGCCAGCACCAGCGCCTCGCGTACCCCGGGCCGGCGCACCAAGGCCGCCTCGATCTCCCCCGGCTCGATCCGGAAGCCCCGGACCTTCACCTGCTGGTCGGCCCGGCCCAGATACTCCAGGCTGCCGTCGGCCAGGCGCCGCGCCAGGTCGCCCGAGCGGTACAGCCGCGAGCCCGGCGGGCCGAACGGGTCGGGAAGGAACCGCTCCGCCGTCAGGTCCGGACGGTTGCGGTAGCCCCGCGCCACCCCGCCGCCGCCCACGAAGATCTCGCCGACCACGCCGACCGGCACCGGCTCCAGCCGGTGGTCGAGCAGATGCACCTGGAGGTCCGAGAGCGGCCTTCCGATCTCGCTGCCCCGGCCGGCCTCGGCGTCCGCCGGCTCCAGCGCCCGGTAGGTCACGTGGACCGTGGTCTCGGTGATGCCGTACATGTTGACCAGCACCGCGGCGTCGCCCTGCGCCGCGTACCAGGGCGACAGGCTCGCCAGTTCCAGCGCCTCGCCGCCGAACACCACCCGGCGCAGGGCAAACTTGCGCCCGGCGGCGGCCGGGATCAGCTGGCGGAAGGCGGACGGCGTCTGGTTCAGCACCGTGACGCCCTCGCGCTCCAGCAGCTCGGCCACCGCGTCCGGCGCCCGGCTGACCCAGTAGGGCACCACGACGAGCTTGCCGCCGTAGAGCAGGGCGCCCCAGATCTCCCAGACCGAGAAGTCGAAGGCGTAGGAGTGGAACAGGGTCCAGACATCGTCCGGGCCGAAGCCGAACTGCGGCTCGGTGGCGGCCATCAGGCGGGCGACGTTGCGGTGGCTGACCACGCAGCCCTTGGGCCTTCCGGTCGAGCCGGAGGTGTAGATCACGTAGGCCGCCTGCTCCGGGTCGATCGCCAGGGCGAGCGGCGCGGCGGGCAGGGCGGCGGCGTCCGCCTCGGCGTCGGCCAGATCGACCACGGGCAGGGCGCCGTCGCCCAGCGCGGCGGCGAGCGCCTCGCGGGCCGGCGCGTGGGTCAGCACCAGCCTCAGGCCGCCGTCCCCGGCCAGCCAGGACAGGCGGTCGGCCGGATAGGCCGGGTCGAGCGGGACGTAGCAGCCGCCGGCCTTGAGGATGGCGAGCAGGCCGACGATCAGCTCCGCGCCGCGCTCCAGGCACAGGCCGACCGGCGTCTCCGCCCCGACGCCCAGCCCGGCGAGGTGGCGGGCCAGCCGGTTGGACCGGGCATCCAGCTCGGCGTAGCTCAGCACCGTGCCCTCGAAGGACAGGGCGGGGCGGTCCGGATGGGCCGCCGCGGTCGCCTCGAACCACCCGGCCAGGGTGCCGGTCGGACGCACCTCGGCGCCCGCGTTGGCCTGCCGCACCAGCCAGTCGCGGTCGGCCGGGGAGAGCCAGGGCAGGGTCGCGACCGGCCGGTCCGGCTGGTCCAGCGCGCTTTCCAGCAGACGGCGGAAGCGGCCGACCAGCGCCTCGGCGCCGGCCTGGTCGAAGTAGCTCTCGTTGAAGTCGAAATCGACCGCGATGTCGTCATGGTCGTCGAAGTCGCGCACGAAGACCTGGAGCGGCTGGTTCTGGTGGCCGCTCGACAGGACCACCGTCCGGTTCGTGCAGCCCGCGACCTGCTCGCCGTAATGGTGGCGCTCGTAGGACAGGCTGACCTCGTGCAGGCGGTTGCGCGCCGTTTCCTCCGGCAGGCCGGGCAGCCTGATCTCCCCGACCGGGAAGCGCTGATGCCGGTAGTCCCGGCGCAGCTGGGCGCGGATCTCGCCGACCAGGGCGCGCAGGCCGTGCAGCCCGTCGGGGCGCAGCCGCAGGGGCGAGACGCTGGCGAACAGCCCGATCGCCTGCTTCTCCACCGCGGTCCTGCGGTTGAGGATCGGCGCCGCGATCACCAGGTCGCGAGTCGCGCACTGGCGCGACAGGACGGTTCCGAGCGCCGCCAGGAGCACGTGGAACGGCGACGCCTTCTCCGCTTCGGCGAGATCGCGGATGCGACCGTATAGGGCGCCGTCCAGATGGATGGTGCGGCGCAGGGCGCGCGTGGTGAGGGGGCCGGCCTGCCGGAACAGCGGCTCGGGCAGGGCCGGGAACAGGCTTTCCCAATAGGCCCGACTCGCCTCGAACCCGGGCGAGGCGCGGTACCGCCGCTCCTCCGCGATCTGGTCGGCGACATGGCCGAGTTCCAGCGCCGGGAGCGTGCCGTCGGCCGTGAGCCGGTTGTAGGATCGCACCAGGTTGGCGTGGAACAGCGAGGTGCCCCAGCCGTCGGCGATGATGTGGTGGAACTTGCCGTACCAGAAGAACAGGTCGGGACCGCAGCGCAGCGCGGCGAATCGCGCCAGCGGGCCGGCAGGCCCGAACGGCAGCGGTTCCGCCATGTCGCCGTTCATGAAGCGCAGTGCCGCGCCTTCGGGGTCCCTCTCGCCGCTCAGGTCGATGAAGTCCACGGCCCCGGGAAACCTGTCCAGCACGCGCTGGCGCGGTCCGTCGTCGGTGTCGATCATGACCGTGCGGAAGGCCGCCGCGTTGTCCGCGACATGGCGGATCGCCGCGATCGAGCGGGCGCCGTCGGCCGGCCCGGCGATCCGGACCAGGGCGCCGATGTTGAACAGCGGGCTTTCCGGGTTGAATTTCTGCTCGACATAGATTTCGAGCTGGACGCGGGTCAGGGGCAGCATGGCCGCGTCGTCGGCCGGCCGCCTCTCGTCGCCGCCGTCGAGCATGCGACCAGGATCCGCATCATTCATGGCTAGCGCTCGCAAAGAAAATTAACCCGGATTAACAATCGCCGCGATCGGAAGCAAGAACACCCCGGCGCCCGGCAACGCCCTGAAAACTCAACCTGAAACAGAAAACATCCGCCTTCTTTTGATACTGTGATAATGACACTGTCATGCAGGGTTAACTATGTGCGACATTCTGTCATTCTATCGACAAGCATCTGTTCCTGTGTTACCACAACCAAAATTGCCGCACAATAGGATCATTCCCGAACTAGGGATATTGCCGGCATCGATGAAAATCCATGCATCATATCTTCGTATGCAACTTCCCAGGAGACGCTGAATGTTTGACGACGACTCCGTCGTTTTCACCGTCGTGATCAACGACGAGGAGCAGTATTCCATCTGGCCGGAGTTCAAGCCGGTGCCCCAGGGCTGGCGGGCGGTCGGCAAGACCGGCACCAAGGCCGAGTGCCTGGACCATATCCGCGAGGTATGGACCGACATGAGGCCGGCCAGCCTGCGGCGGCGCCTGGCCGAAGCCGGCGCCTGAACCCGCCGGTCATGGCGCCGGCCGCCCCGGCTGGGCGGCGGGCGCTCCCGGCCCGGCCTGGGGCGGAGCGCCCGCCGGCGCCGGGAGCGGCACCGCGATCCGCTTGTTGTCGTCCGGCGGCACCGCCAGGCGAAGCGGCGGCGGCTGGAGCTCGGTCAGCCCGCTCGGCTGGTTCAGCGCCCCGGGCAGCAGCACCGTTCCGCTGCCGGCGCCCGGTCCCGCTGCGGAGGCCCCGTCGATGTTGCCCAGGATCAGCGGCAGGCCGGAACTGCCGGAGCCGATGATCACGACCTTGGCGTTGGGCGACTGGGCGAGCTGGAGGGTCGCGTCGATTCCCTTCCATTGAAGGTAGGCCTGGGTGATGCCCTCGCCGATGATCTCCTGGAACTTGCGGATGCCGTTCGCCTCGATCTCGCGGCGCTGGGCCTCGCTGCGCTCCCGGTTCAGGCGGTGGACATATTCCAGCGACAGGTGGTACTGCTCGACCTTGCGGACGATGGAAGCCTGCACGTCGGCGGGCAGCTGGATCGACCGGATCAGGATGTCCTCCAGCTTGACATACTCGACGTCGATCAGCTTGTCCGGATTGAACTGGGTGATCAGGTTGTTGCGGACCTGGGCCTCGATCTTGTCCTGGATCTCCACACGCTTGGTATAGATCTCGTCCGGCATGTACGTGGCGAAGATGTCGCGCGCCTGGGACCCGATCTCCGGCAGCAGCAGGATGTCGGTGTAGCCTCTTCCCACGTATTTGTGCAGGATCGGGACATGTTCCGGCACGATCCGGTACCGGAACGCGATGTTGACCGTCATGTTCAGGCCGTCGCTGGACAGCACGTCGAAGTCGTGATGAACCTGGAGCAGGCGGGCGTCGTAGATGAACAGCTCGTCGAACGGCGCGATCAGGTGGATGCCTTCCTGCCAGACCGTCGTCGTGTCGGTGCCGCCGAAGAAGCGGCGCCACAGCACGCCGACATGACCCGACGGGATCGAGATGACCGACATGGGATAAAGCAGGCCGGCCAGGAAGGAGAGGATCAGCAGCATCATCGTCACCTTCATCAGGTGACGCCGGAAGAATGCCTTGATGTGCCCCCAGACGGAACTCACGCGTGGTCTCCTTGGTCAGGGGCGTGGCTGCCGGAGTCGTGCCCCTCGGGAGCGAAACGCCCTTCCTCCATGTGCAGGCGGCGGTCGGCCAGGCCGAAATAGCGGTCGTCGTGGGTGACCGCGACGACGGTCTTGCCCATGGCCTTGAACGCCGGCAGCAGCTCCTCGTAGAACTTGCGGCGGAAGATCGGGTCCTGGTCGGCCGCCCATTCGTCCAGGACGATGATCGGCCGGTCCTCCAGCAGCGCCACGATCAGCGCCAGGCGCTTCTTCTGGCCGGCCGAGAAGTCCAGGCTGTCGAAGTCGCGGCCGGTCATCGACACCTTGTGGTCGATCTCCATCTGCCGGAGCAGGGACGAGACGTCCGCCTCCGGCAGCCCGTATAGCCGGCGGAACAGATGGTAGTCGGTGAACACCGCCGAGATCAGGCTGCGGTAGGCCCCGTGGCGGCGCTGGTCGAGCTGCTTGCCGTCGAGCAGGATGCGGCCGCCGTCGGGCCGGTACAGCCCGGTGAACAGCTTCAGGAAGGTCGACTTGCCGGCGCCGTTGCCGCCGGTGATGAAGACCATCTCGCCCCTGTTCACGTCCACATTGAACGGGCCGACCGAGAACCGGGTGCCGTACCGGGGGTCCACGTAGGAGAAGGTGACGTCCTGGAACTCGATCCGGGCGAAGGACTCGACCTCGTCGTCCGTGGCCGTCGGGTCGATCCGCTCCGACAGGGTCTTGGACAGCCGCTCGATGTTGTCGGTCGCGGCGTTGGCCATGGTGATGGCCGGGATGGCCTGGACCAGGCTGGTGATCGGCCCGATCAGGAACAGCACCGCGGCGCTGGTCTTCAGGGCCACGTCGCTGAAGGTCGGGCTGAGGGCCGGCACCACGAACACCATCGCCGCCAGCATCAGGTAGAAGATCGACTGCGCGAACAGGAACTCGTTGCTGATGCCGATCTGCGTCTTGACCTTGGCCTCGGTGGAGGCGGACGAGACCTCGTCGAAATGCTCCTGCAGCTCCCGGCTGCGGCGGATGTTGAGCTTGACCTCCTTGTAGCCCGAGAGCAGGTCGGTCAGCCGCTCGAACAGCTGGTTCTCCAGCTGGAAGGACAGCTCGACCTCCCGCCGGAGCTGCCCGATCCGCGCCAGGTGGGTCGACGCCGCGATGGCGGTGATCGCGATCGTCAGCATGAAGGCGGTCGACGACAGGACGTAGATATAGGCGAGCGTGAACACCAGCAGGATGCCGGACTGGCAGCCGTTGACCAGCATCGGCACGCTGGACGAGATCGCCTGCGTCTCCTTCGTGATCATCGCGTAGATCTCGGAGCGGCCGATCCCCTCCAGCGCCGTCAGGTCGGTCTGGCGGATCAGCGAGATCAGCCGCTTGCGCAGGCGGTGGATGATCTCCTCGACCTCGCGGGTGGTGGTGCGGGAGACGTAGCGCTGCGCCAGCACCTGGATGCCCATGGTGGCGGCGAACAGGATCATGTCGGCGACCTGGGCGCCGCCGTCGTTGGCGAGGTCCGCGGACCGGTTGATGATCGCCAGGATCATGGCGTTGCCGAGACCGGCCAGCATCGCCATGACCGCGACCTTGTAGGGGGACGAGCGGCTTTCCCGGAGAACCAGCCTGATGAACGTCATTCAGCCCGGATCCCGGCAAGGGGCGCATCGGGCGGGGCCATCCCCGCCGCGACCGCGTTCGAGCAGACAAGATTGGTCACGACCGGGCAACCTCATCCGCCGGGGGCGACGTCGCGGAGCAGGGCGGCGATCCGCGCGATCACCGCGTCCCGGGCCGACGAGAGATAGAAATGGCCGCCGGGGAAAAGGGTGACGGAGCCGGCGCCGGCGCCGTGGTCCCGCCACTCGCCCAGCTCCTCCACCACCACATGGTCGTCCCGCTCCCCGCACAGCACGTGGATGGGCAGGGCCAGCGGCGGCGCCAGGGTCGGCCGGTAGGTCTCGCAGGCGCGGAAGTCGGCGCGCAGGATGGGAATCACCAACTCCAGCAGTTCCGGATGGGCCGCCACTTCCGCCGGGGTGCCGCCCAGGGCCACGATCCGGTCGATCAGCGCCCGGTCGTCCAGGTGCGACACCGGCTCCAGCAGCCGGGGACGGTGGGGCGGCTCGCGCCCCGACACGAAGAGGGCGCAGGGCTGGGGCACGTCCCGGCCGCGCAGCCGCTGGGCCAGCTCGTAGGCGACCATGGCGCCCATGCTGTGGCCGAACAGCGCGTAGCGGCCTCCCCCGACCTGGTCGAGGACGCGCCGCTCGACATGCGCGGCCAGGGCGCCGATGTCGGAGAAGGGTTCCTCCGCGATCCGGTCCTCGCGGCCGGGATACTGCACCGGAACGACCCGGAAAGGCGCCGCGGAGACCCAGGACCGGTATGCCGACGCGCCGGCGCCGGCATGGGCGAAGCAGAACAGGGTGATCCGACCCGTACCCGTCATGCGGCCCCCGGGCGGCCGAGGCCGCCGACACGCCTGACATACTGCTCCGCCAGGGCGACGGAATAATAGGCCCCCACCGCGGCGCCGAGCCCCATCATGAGGAACCCGCCGCCCACGAAGGCCGCCAGCCCGAGGCCCGTCACGCTGCCGAGGGCGCTGGCCGACGCCGTGACGGCGTCCGGCGCCGGCTGCGGCGCGACGTCCGGCCCGGCGGCGGGAAGGGCTCCGGTCGGGGCGGCCGGCGATTCGGCCAGGGACTCGGCCGGCGCCGCGTCGGCGGGCACCGCGTCGGGGAGCGGCGCCGGGGCCGGGAACATCGGGGCCGGGAACATCGGGGCCGACTCGCAGGGGATGCCGTAGGCCGCGGGGGCCGGGTCGGGAGGCCCGGCCGGGGAAGCCGGTCCGGAGAGCATCGAGTCGGCTTCGGACGGCGCGCCGGAGTCGGTTCCGCCGGACTCCGGGTCGTCGGACCGGGAGATCGAGCCGGCCGGGGGCTCGAAAGACCCAGCCATTCCACCGCGTTTTCTGGGTGCCATCACAAGCCTCGCATCTTTGTCGGAGGACCGGCTTCCATCGCCGCCGGTCGCCGCGGACCGGCGGAGGCGCTTCGCGACCAGCCGCCGGACATATAACCATACCACGCATGGATTAGCCATATTAGCTTACCTATCCAAACCGAATCGGGTAAGCTCCAGGCCGGAACAGGCGCAGCCGACTCCACCAAAAGCTTCACCTTTGGCTTAGATCATATGGTGTAACCAAAACGTGACCGAGATGAAAGCGCCTTGAACGGCACGTGGCGAAACAACCCAAATTGTCACTTTTACATAACAGTGGAACAGGCAAACTTACCTGGGAGTTTCGATCGCGAGTAAACGACTCGGCCGTACGTTACGGCGCATACGCGAATAAACCTTCATGCAGGTATTTTTCAGAACCTATAACTCTTATGCGCGAGTTTATGCTTGCAGTAACCCGAAAACCGTTTATACACTCTCGTCAGTTGCATTGGCGCAAGGTGTGGCCCATTGCTGTTGAGCGCTACCCGACGATCTGCGCCGAGGCGGTACCCAGGCCACGGAGAGAGTTATGAGCAACGAACGTATCACTGACGCCAACAAGCTGGTTTCGCGCTACGCCCTGTGGGCCGCCGGCGGCGGGCTGATCCCCGTCCCGACGCTGGACATCGCCGCGATCGTGGCGGTCCAGATCAAGATGGTCTCGGACCTGTCCAAGCTGTACGGCGTCCCCTTCAGCCAGGACCGCGCCAAGACCGTGGTCAGCGCGCTGATCGGCGGCGTCCTGCCCGGCGCCCTGGCGGGCGGCTCGCTGGCCGTCCTCGGCACCGTGATCAAGCTCATCCCGATCGTCGGCACCGCGGTCGGCATGGCCGTCAGCTCGGGCTTCGCCTACGCCCTGACCCAGGCGGTCGGCAAGGTCTTCGTCCTGCACTACGAGACCGGCGGATCGCTGCTGAACTTCGAGCCGGAGAAGGTGCGCAGCCACTTCGAGAAGGAGTTCAAGGGCGCCCAGGCCGCTCCGGAGACCCCGGTCGCCGCCTGAGCCCGACTTAGGGCCGCTTCGGCCGCCGTGGAACGATTTCCATGGCGGCCGACCCGGCCGGTTCGTCCTGCGCGGGCTTGACCCGGGTATCTCCCTGCATGGCGGCGCCGATGAAGCCTGCAAGCGATGACCGGGTCAAGCCCACAGCTGTCCGGCACGGTTGTTGCTAACTGCTCACAAGCCTGAATTCAAGGCGGAACTACCCCTTTTTCGTCATGGCCGGACTTGATCCGGCCATCTTTCACGGGAAGCATCGGAGCCTCCGTGCCTTGAGATCCGCGGGTCAAGCCCGCGGATGACGAACCGGAAGAGAAAACGATCGTTAGTAACGTTCCCAATGGTTGCTTAGCAATCGCCGTGCCGGAAGATCCGTTTCAGGGAACCAGGAATGCCGCCCCTTCTTTTCACGTTCCTCTACGTCTTCCTATCGATAGTCGTCGGCTTCGTCGGCAGCGGCCGCCGTTGCCGTTTCGTCGGCGCCTTCGTGCTCAGCCTGCTCTTCACGCCGCTGGTCACCTTCCTGGTTCTCTACATGACCGAGCCGGTCAAGCGGACAGCGGCCAAGGCACGCTGAGTCACCCGCACCGGCCGTCGCCTGCGGTGCCGCGCTCCATCTTTCGAACTCGAAGCTGTCCCGCGCGATGACCCGCCCGGGGATCCGCGACAGGGGCGTCCCCATCCGGTCCAGGGTGGCCATGTTGTCGATGTGCAGCCGCACCGGCGCCGCCGCGTTCCCCTCGTCCAGCCATAGCCTGCCGAACAGCCGCTTGGAATATCCTGGCGACCCCACCGCGGTCGCCAGGGTGGCCCCTTCCACCAGTTCGAGCGCCGTGAAGGTCGGCTCGGCCAGTTCGACCTCCACATCCACCAGATAGGATCCCTCGGCATCGGCCGGGACGGGCGCCCTGACATGCAGGGTGCGGACGCGCCAGGGATGGCCGATCCGCTGCTCTATGGCCGCGCTGACGGCATCCCGGATCGGAGTGGCCCTTGCGGGTTCCCGCGCCGGGTACCACCAGGCGGCGCCGGCCGCGATCAGGGCCGCGAAAGCCAATGCGTATCCCGCCGGTGATGCCATGCCCATCTCCCCACAAGTCCTATCCAGGATAGCAGGGCAGGAAGACACGTCCGGCAGTGGCAAAAGCGTTAATCTATGATCTTCGGTTGATCAGAAGCTTGCCTGAAGGCCGAAGAAATATTGCGGACGCTTCGTCGGGAGGTTGCCTGACGTGTAGTAGGCACGGGTCAGGGGTTGCGCCACGACCAGTTCGCCCGACAGCCACTGGGTCAGCAGGAAACGGGCGCCGCCGACCACCGACGCCGCGTCGTCCATCGGCTTCTCCCCCGGCAGCAGGTCGCGCCGCCAGGTGCGGCCGAAATCGTACCCGGCGAAGAGCTGGTAGCCCTGGAAATAGGGAAGGCCGACGGCGCCGTTGTATTGCAGCTCCGTCTTGGTCGCCACGCCGTGGTCGCCCATGATGATGGTGTTGTTGTAGCCGCGCCCGTACTCCTTGCCGCCGACGCTGAACTGCTCGGGTCCCAGCAGGGGGTCGAAGGCATACTGCCCGGTCACGCCCAGCACCAGGGCCAGCCCGCTGGCGCCGAGCGGCTGGGTGCGGGTGATCTCGGCATTGACCTTCCGGTAGTCGCTGACGCCATTCCGCCGGGTCGAGTACTCGGCGCCGGTCTTGCGCGCGCCGAAGATGTCGAGTCCCTGGCTGAATTTCGCGCTGAAGGCCGTCAGCCCGTGCAGCCCGTCGACGAAATCGAACCGGCCGCCGACCCGCAGGCTGCGCGTGCGCGAGTTGGACAGGATGAAGGTCTGGCTGCCGAAGAACGGGGCGGTCAGCGGGGTCGCCTGGGCCAGGCTGTTCAGATAGTCGAACTGCGCCGACACGGTCAGGTTCTCGACCGACGACCGGATCACCGGGTAGGACAGGCTGGCGGTGAACAGCGAGCCGAAGCTTTCGCCCTGCTGGTCCTTCAGGTTGGCGCCGGGCTTGGCCAGCGTCCTGCTGTAGTAGGTGGACAGCTTGAGGCCGTCGGACGTCAGCGGCTGGTCGTAGCCGATCCCGAGGATCCTGACTTCCTCCGGATCGATCATGGTGATGTGGCTGAGCGACAGCCGCTCATTGAAGCCCAGCGCGCCGGCGGCGGAGCCGCTGGCCATCAGCTCGATGATGCCGGTCGGCCGCGAGCCCCGGTTGTCCATGCCGACGCTGCCGCCGAAGGTCTTGCGGGCCAACTCGACCGTGGCGAGGCCGCCCGGCTCCTTCGGCGGGGTGATCGAGCGGATGCTGATGCCCGGGATGTCGCCGAGCAGCAGGGCGTAGCGGTTCAGCACCGCGATGGTCAGCGGCCGGACGTTGGCGACCCGGTTGGCGGTGCGGTGGAGCAGGTCGTCCGCCGGCACCTCCTTGCCGTCGAGCATCACCACCACCCGCGACGCCCAGATCTCGTTGACCTGGAGCCGGGCGGCGCCGTCGACGACCGACTGGGCGGGGATCTTCACCTCGGGCGGGACGTAGCCGTCGGCCTCGTACCGGCCGCGGATCTTGCCGGCGATGGTATAGAGGTCGGCGAGCGAGATCTCCTTGCCGATCGAGTCCGCATAGAGCGGCGCCAGCTGGTCCGCCGGATATGTGGAGACGCCGGCCAAGTCCAGCCGGTCGAGGCGGAACCGGATCCGCTCCGCGCCGGGCGGCGGCTTGTCCTGGTCCAGTCCGGGCGGCACCTCGATGCCGATCCGCTCCAGCGTGGCGGGGGCGCGGCGGCTGAGCTCCACGGTGACGGTGATGCTCTGGTCCGACTCGATCCGGCTTTCCAGATGGACAACCGACAGGCCCAGCTCCCGCTTCAGGCGGTCGCGGGCGCTCTCGAACACGGCGCGGGACAAGGGGCGGTCGGCCGTCACGTCGGCGATGATCCGGTCGAGCACGGGATCGGGCCCGGCCGGGGCGCCGTCGATCGTGATGACCGTGCGGTCGACGGCGAACTGGTCGATCCGCAGCTTGACGGTACCGTTGTTGATCCTCTGCGGCGGGACGCTGACCTTGGGCCTGAAATAGCCCAGCGCCTCGTACCGCTCGGCCACGGCCGCGGCGGCCTCGAACACCTGGAGCAGGGACACCGTCCTGCCGGCGAGCGGCTGCGCGATCTCGTCGATCGCCGCCTGCCCGACCGGGGCGGGCTGCTCCAGCTCGAAGGTGCGGAAGGCGAAACGGATCGCGCCGGCGTTGCCCGGCGGCTGGGTCTGGTCGAGCAGCACCGGCACCTCGGGATCGGTCGAGGTCACCGGCAGGTCGGGCCGGGCGAACTTGTCGTTGATCCTGTCGATGTCGGTCTCGCGCAGCAGCGCCGGGTTGCCGGTCAGGGAGGCGGGCGGGCCGACCTGGGCGAGCGCGGGAGCCGCCGCGGAAAGCGCCGAAGCCGCGACGAGCAGCGGCAGCAGGGCGGCGCCGCGAAGCGCTCCGCCCCGATGCCGCGACCGCCGGGAGGACATTCTTTCGTCTTGAGGATAGGTCATGGTGAACAGCGCCCGCTCCAAAGCCCGGATTGGGTGTATTTGTACTAATTCCGATTATCCGGGGGAACAGGTTTTTCCCGTCATCGACGATTGTCCGGAAAGTTATTCTAGTAATCACCTTGCGAACGGGAAGCCGTCCTGCCGGCCGGCGGCGGACATGGTGCGGCGCAGAAATCGTTAACCAATATCCGGCAGAATTCCGCGAGCGAAACCGCAGGGCCGGCCGCGCGGACGCCGGGACCCGGCCGAATCGAGGACCGCCCGGAGCGGCGGGATGGGGCACCGGTACGCGGCGCCAGGACGGAGCGGATGGACAATACTCGGCAGACCGGACAGAAGCAGGAATCGCTGTGGACCCTTGCGGCCGCCCTGATCCTGATGGGCGGCATCTTCGCCGTGGCGACGGCGCTGGACCGGTCGGGCGCCGGGACCGCGGGGCAGTCCCGCGGCACCGTCGTCCACGACCAGTCCTTCGCGGCGGCGCTGTCCCGTTTCCCGGAAGAGATGAGCCGGAACCGGCCGGAGCTGTTCGGCAGCTTCGCCGACGGCGACGTCCGCATCCGGAGCTGCCTGGGCTTCCTGACGGCGACGGCGCGTCCCGACCGGCTGCGCCACTTCGGCGGACTCGCCGACTCGCACCATTACGACGACTGCCTGCCGCTCCGCGCAGCGTATCTGGGCCGCAGCCCGCGCAACTTCCTCGGGCCGGACCAGCGGCTAGGGCAGATCCTGGGCGACCGGCTCGACCCCTCGCGGCTCAAGGACTTGCTGCCGGCCTGGATCAGGCCGGCGCGCAGGCTCCGCGATGCCGGCGCCGACCGGATCGAGATCCTGCCCCACGGCATCGTCCTCCACCGGGACGGCCGGGCGGCGACGGTCGAGGTGCTGGCGTCCGCCGACATCACGGGGCGCGGGATCGAGGATCTGGTGATCCGGGTGACCGGTTCCGGCCCGGTGCGCCACGCGCTCCTGGAACAGGACCGGAGCGGCGCGCTGGTCCCCATGGACCGCCAAGCGGTCATCGCCCACGCCGGCCTGGGCAACCAGACGGACTGACCGCCCTCGAAGCCGACAGGGCGCGGGAACTTTCCTTTGACATTGCAACCGCGCCAATGACCATATCGAGCCGATCCGATGCATCCTATTGGTATGGTGGCCGAGAGACAGCATGACAGAGTGGCTTCCCGTCCTGACGCCCGGGCGGCACGGCGGCGCCCGCAGGCAGACAAAGCACAGGGTGCTGACCGAGGCGATCATCGCCGACATCGACGCAGGCCGGCTGACCCGCGGCCAGCAACTGCCGGCCCACCGGGAACTGGCGCTGCGGCTCGGCCTCAGCGCCCGGACGGTCAGCGCCAGCTACAAGGAGGTCGAGCGCCGGGGCTACCTGCGCAGCGAGGCCGGCCGCGGCACCTTCGTCAAGGGCAGGATCGCCGAGGGGGGCGGCTGCAGGCTGGACATGCGGCCGAGCGGGTCTTTCGACCTGTCGGTCGTCCGGGCCGTCTTCACCGAACGGCACGACGCCGCCTCGCGCACCCTGCTGGCCGCGATGTCGCAAGCCGACAACACCCCCTGGATGCAACCCTGCCGCCCGGTCGCCGGGTTGGAGACCCACCGGGCCGTGGGGTCCGCCTGGCTGGCCGGACTGGGCCTGCCCGACGTGGCGCCCGACCGCATCCTGATCACCAACGGCACCACCCACGGCATCTTCCTGGCGCTCGCCACGGTGGTCCGGAGCGACGACCTGGTCGTGACCGAGGCGCTGACCGACCACGGAGTCATCGGCCTGTCCAACGTCCTGGGGTTCACCCTGTGCGGGCTGCCGACCGACCGCGAGGGCATCCTGCCCGAGGCGTTCGAGGAAGCCTGCCGGACCGCCAAGGTCAAGGCGCTGGTCTGCACGCCGACCTTCACCAACCCGACCGGCGCCCTGATGGGCGCCGCCCGCCGCCGGCGCCTGGCCGAGGTCGCGCGGGCCAACAACGTCTATATCATCGAGGACGAGGTCTATCGCCCGCTGATCGAGGACGACCTGCCGTCGGTCAGTTCGTTCGCGCCCGAATTGGGTTTCTTCTGCACCAGCTTCACCAAGTCGGTGATGACGGGATTGCGAACCGGCTACCTGGTCGTCCCGCCGCATTTCGCCATCCGGACCGCCAGCGTGCTCCGCGTCACCTGCTGGAGCGCGGTGCCGGCCGTCGCGGAGATGGCGGCGCGATGGGTCGAGGACGGGATCGCCGACCAGCTGCTCGAGGTTCAGCGGAGCGAAATCCGCAGACGGCAGGAACTGGTCGGCGCGATCCTGGGAGCCCATGTCGTGGGCGGCCACCCGCTGGCGCTCAGCGCCTGGCTGCGCGTGCCGGGCTACTGGACGGAGGAGGGGCTGGTCCGGGCGCTGCGCGAGCGCGGCGTCGCCGCCACCTCGTCCGAGCCGTTCGTGGTCGAGGCGGGCGAGCCGCCGAACGCGCTGCGCATCTGCATCGGCGGCACCCTGACGCTGGAAGCCCTGCGCGAGGCGCTGGAGATCATCGCCGGCACCTTCGCCCAGTATCCTGGCATCAACGACGCCTGTTTCATCGCCTGACCCGCAGGACCGCGCTCGAGAGCTGAACCGGGACCATGACCGACCTGAGCCCCGCCGCACCCCCGGACCCCCGCCGACACCGCGGCGGCAACCCGCCGACCGGATCCCGGCAGCGGTTCGAGGCGATCCATGGCGAGATCCGCGACCGGATCTGCCTGCTGCGCTATCCGCCCGGCCACACGCTGGGCGAGCACGACCTGGCGCGGGAGTTCGGGACCAGCCGGACCCCGATCCGCCGGGTGCTGCAGCGGCTGGAGCACGAAGGGCTGGTCGAGAGCCGGCACGGCGTCGGCACCATCGTCACCCTGATCGAGTTCGATGAACTGGAGGAGATCGACGCCCTGCGCATGAAGCTGGCGGAGATCGGCGGCGAGCTGTCGCCGCTGGCGCGCGGCCCCGACGACGTCGCCCGCATGAGGACGCTGCTGGAGCGCTGCCGCGGCATCCGGTCCAAGGTCGACCTGGAGGAGCTGGGCCGCCTCCACATCGCGGTCCAGCAGGAACTGTCCCGCTCCATCGGCAACCGGCCGCTCCGGGAGACCGGCGACCGCCTGTTCTTCCAGACCGCGCGGATGTGGCTCCAGCTGCTGCCGCGGATGGACTGGACGGCGGAGGTCGACGCGTTCGCGGGCGAGATCGCCGACCTGATCCGGGCGATGGAGCTGAACGACCTCGCCAGTCTCCACCTTGTCCGCCGGAACCACATTTCGATGAGCCGGAGACGCATGAAGGGATACTTCGGTCAGGAAGCCCTTGCGGGAGCGGCATCCCTCCACCGGCCGGACAAGGGGATTATATAAAATGCGTTCTTAAACCGGGCGCTCCGGTCCGCTATCGTCCTTGATCAGAAGGACTGTTCAGCGGTCAGATCGAAGCCGATCGGAAGCGACCAAATGCGGATCCCGACTGACAACACGGAATACAGGGGGGGCGGGCGCAACGGCCCCTGGCCCGCAAACCCGGGCAACAGGTCGCGGCTGCGGTCCAAGCGGGGCCGCCGTGCCGTCGCCGCCCCGATGCGTCCGGGCATCCCCTGCCGGTTCCGCCCGGCCACCGTGGCACGCCACGGGCAACGAAGCGTCCCCTGCGCCCCACCGTGAGGACGGCGTCGCGCTGACGCGACCCTGACGGCGCAGAAGATCCATCCCCGGGCATGCCTGCCGTGCCCGCGCGCGCCGCCATCCGTCATCACCGTCATGTCGAACCGGGCTCCGCACCGCGGGTGCCCGCCCGGTCGAACATTGGGCGAGTCAAAAGAATGCCGAATACCTTGTCCAGCAGGGCCGCGCTGCGATTCAACATCGCCTTCGTGTCGTGGTGCGCCCTTTTCCTGGTCCTGGGCGCCGCCGGGCTTGCCGCCCTGGCGTCCGTCGACCGCCTTCCCGCGCCGCCGATCACGGCGACCAACTGCATCGACGAGAAGTTCAAGTTCCTCCACGAGACGACCATCCGGGAACCCGACCTGCTGGCCGTCGGCTCCTCGGTCACCTGGAGAAACCTGGATTTCAGGGTCCTCAAGGCCCGCTACGGCGACGCCGTCGCGCCGCTCAACGCGGCTCCCTGCTATCTTCACGTCGACGAGACGGCATTCCTGACCGGCTTCCTGCTGGACAACATGCCGAGCGTGAAGACGGTGCTGTCGGTCTTCTCCATGCGCGATTTCGAAACCTGCGCCGCCGGCGAGAACGCCTTCTTCCGTCCCGAGGACGCCCGCGACTATGTGTTCGGCGACAGTCCGGGGTGGCACCTCTACTTCAAGAATCTCCGGCCGGGAGCGTTCCTGCGCGACGCCCTGACCCTGGCCGACATGCGGTCCGGGGAGAACATCCACGCGCCGCTGGTGATGGACGCCTACGGGTCCGGCCCCCTGCTGCTGCCGGAGCCGGACATCCGAGAGAACGTGTCGGTCGATCCCGCCTGCCTCCGCCACCTGGGGAACCTCGGCAAGGACCTGGCCCGGCGCGGCGTCCATTTCGTGGTCGTCCTGCTGCCGCCCATGCCGGGCTGGATCGCCGCATACGATCCCGGCGGGTTCCGGGACGGGGCCTTCCGCGCCGAGGTTTCCCGGCACCTGGACCCGACCGGAGCCCTGCTGATCGACGCCGCCAAGGGCCTGTCGCTGACGGACAAGGACTTCACGGACCATGCCCATCTGCAATGGACGTCGGTGCCGACCTTCATGGACCACCTGATCTCCCAGATGGACCGATCGCAGCTCGACCTCGCCGGCGGGGGCAGACACCATGCTCTTTAACTCCTGGGTCTTCATCGGCGCCTTCCTGCCGGTGACGCTGGGCGTCTATCGCCTGCTGGCGCTCCGGCCCGACCCGCGCCTCCCGCTGCTGTGGCTGACGCTGGCCTCGCTCTTCTTCTATGGCTGGTGGAACCCGTCGCACGTCCCGCTGCTGCTGGCCAGCGTGCTGTTCAACCACGCGGCGGGAGCGAAGCTCGCCGCGCTGTCGCGGGCGCCGGCCGGATCGACGCGCCCGCTGCTGGCGCTGGGCGTGACGGTCAACCTGCTGCTGATCGGGTACTTCAAATATTCGGTCTTCATGCTGGACAATGTCGGGGCGCTCGCCGGCATCGATTTCGGCATCCGGGCAATGGTCCTGCCGCTCGGGATCTCGTTCTTCACCTTCCAGCAGATCGCCTATCTGGTGGACGCGGCGGAGGGCGGATCGGCCGACTACGGCCTGGCGGACTATTGCCTGTTCGTCGCCTTCTTCCCGCAGCTCATCGCCGGGCCGATCGTCCATCACAAGGACCTGATGCCCCAGTTCGGCCGTCCGGAGAACCTGCGCTTCAGCCACGAGGGCTTCGCCCTGGGACTGGCTTTCTTCACGGTCGGGCTGTGGAAGAAGGTCGTGCTGGCCGACCAGCTCGCCACATACGCGGCTCCCGTGTTCGGCGCCGCCGCGACCCACGCACTGACCGCGGCGGAGGCCTGGACGGGAGCGCTGGCCTATTCCCTCCAGCTCTATTTCGACTTCTCCGGCTACTCCGACATGGCGGTCGGGCTTGGCCTGCTGTTCGGCGTCAGGCTTCCCTTCAACTTCAACTCGCCGTACCAGGCGACCGACATCATCGACTTCTGGCGGCGCTGGCACATCACCCTGTCGGAGTTCCTGCGCGACTACCTCTATATCCGGCTGGGCGGCAACCGGCACGGCAAGGCGCGCCGCTACCTGAACCTGTTCCTCACCATGGTGCTGGGCGGGCTGTGGCACGGGGCCGGCTGGACCTTCATCGCGTGGGGCGCCCTGCACGGCGTCTACCTGATCGTGAACCACGGCTGGCGAGCCCTGCGCTCCCGCATGGGCCTGAGGAAGGGGGGCCTGAGGAAGGGGGGCCTGAGGGAGGGGGGCCTGGGCAGCGGGACCCGGGGCGGGATCTGGTTCGGCCGGGGCCTGACGTTCCTGTGCGTCACCGTCGCCTGGGTGTTCTTCCGGGCGACCTCGCTGGACGGCGCCTTCGCCATGCTGCACGCCATGACCGGCGCCAACGGCTGGACGGCCGGGCCCGTGGAGCTCGGGTCCGTGGCCGACCTGTTCGCCTACCGGCACGAGATCCTGATCGCGTCGCTGCTGGCCGTCTGCATGCTGGCGCCCAACTCGCAGGCGTGGCTGCTCGGCGCGGCGGGGGCCGAGCGGAAGGGACTGCTGCCCCGCTGGCGGTTCACGCCGCTGTGGGCCGGCGTCGCGGCCTGCTGCTTCCTGTTCACCCTGACCCGCCTGACCTCGGTCAGCGAGTTCATCTACTTCAACTTCTAGAGCGGTCCCCGATCAGGTTGAACCGCTCCGGTCCTCGCAGCCGGCCGTCCCACTCGGCCCACCCTGTTGCGCCAGGGGCGCACCCTACGGCTTGATGCGGGCCGACGATCGTAGTTGCGCCCCTGGCGCAACGCATCGGATCGGCCGTCTCGGGCGGATCGACCTGATCGGGTACAGCTCCAGATCGCGGAGGGGCGGCGGCGGCGAACCGCTGTCGCCGGGCCTGCCGACCTCGGCCACCGCCGCGATCATGCTGGCCGCGTTCCAGCGATACGGCCTGCGGCCGGGGCGACCCGACCGTGTCCTTCACCCATCCGATCTCGCTGGGGCTCCTGACGACGGCGCTCCTGCCCCTGCCGGCCCCGGTCCTTCTCCGCGGCGGGCGCAGATAGTGCTGGATCGGCCGGGCCGGACTGCGGATCATCTCCGGCGGGTCATGCAGCCGACGACGTGGCTCTTCTGAGGGGAGGCAGCGATCATGTTCAAGAAGATACTGGTGCCGTTGACGGGCGCCGGCACCGACCGGCGGTCCGCCACCCTGGCCTTCACGGTAGCCGACCGGGTCCGCGGCCATGTCGTGGGCCTGTGCGTGACGCCCCACGCGGAGGTGGCGTCCCCGGTCGAGACGGCCTCGATCCCGGCCGCGCTGGGCCGCAAGCTGCGCGAGATCGCCGAGACGCGGCAGTCCGAGCTGGTGGCCTCGGCCCGGCGGCTGTTCGACGACCTGGGCCGGCGCTTCGGCGGTCCCGGCATCGAAGGGCCGACCTCGTCCTGGCGCGCCGAGGTCGGCTCCCTGGCCGAGATCGTCCCCGAGGAGGCCCGTCTGGCCGACCTGACCGTCTTCGCCCCCGACGGCGGGGGAGCCGACCTGATTGGCGCTGCGCTCGAAGCCACGCTGTTCGGTTCGGGCCGTCCGATCCTGCTGGCGCCGGCGATGGAACCCGGGGCGGAACCGACCTCGTTCGGGACGTCCGTCGCCGTCGCGTGGGACGGCGGCCTGCCGGCGTCGCGCGCCGTGGCCTCGGCGCTGCCGCTGCTCGCGGCGGCGGAGCGCGTGGTCATCCTGTCCGGCGAGAAACCCTCCGCCCGTCGCGCGGGCGATCCCGACCGGCTGGCGGAAAGCCTGCGCTGGCACGGCGTGAACGCCGAATGCCTGCGGGTCACCGACGACGGACGCCCCCTGGCGCTGGCGCTGGTGGCAGGGGCCGCGGAATGCGGCTGCGACCTGATGGTGATGGGGGGCTACGGCCATAGCCGTTTCCGCGAGACGGTACTGGGCGGCGTGACGCGCGACATCCTGTCGACCCCGCCCGACCTGCCCATCCTGATGGCGCATTGAGACGGTCCGACGGAATCGGAAAACCGGATCGCGAATTTCCCAGGGTCCCGGGCTATTCTTCCGGGACCCTTTCCGTTGAAGGCTCTTCCCCACCGAATGGCGGCCTTCCGATCCAACCTCCCCGGCCAGATCTACCCCCCGCAAGGACCGATGAAGTTACCCTGGCGCAGCCCCTGCCCTCGGATCGCGGCGAAGAACCCCGCGAGGCGGTTCCATCGACTTCTTTTCGGCTGCACATTGGCGCGAGCGGATACTTGCGCCTTGAAATAACGGTGCTCTTTTAAAAATACTCGCAACTTCCAAATACATATATCCGCCAGCTCCAATCCAATATACCGGCCCTTCAGGTTAGCTCCACCATGCACATCCAGGCGAACATAAACCAGCGCCCGAGGAATTATGCCCAAAACCGGAAAGAAAAATCATTGGATCTCGACAAGAGCCTGTACGGACGGGGCCTCGCCTGGTGCCGGTCCCCGGAACGACGGACATCGCAAAGACAGCCACTGCACCAAGGGAGATGAGATGCCGCTGACCCGCCGCGCCCTGATCGCCGCCACGGCAGCAGCCGCCGCCGCAGGCATCATGGCACCCCTGGCGTCGGCCGACCTGTTCTCCGTCGAAAGGTCGGCCTACAGCACCTAAACCCGCTACGGCACGGTGATGGCTCCGGTCGACGAGTCGCCGCGGGAAGACATCGAGAAGGAGCGGCTGGAGGTGCTTCTCCGCGAGGATGCGGCCCCCGGCGACCGGCTGGAGCTGGAATACTGGGGTACCGTGACCCCCTTCGCCTACGACCGCGACCGGACCGGCCCGCCTTGCGCCGCCTGGGCGGCGGCGACTGGATGCCGGACCCGGGGCCGGACCGTGGACGCCTTCTTCGAGGTTTTGTCCGGGCACTTCGCCTTCGCCCGGGAGGCGGGGATGAAGATCGGCGGTTTCCAGGCCGGCATATCCTACACTCCCTGCGTCCTGGCCCTGCGTCCTGGATCGTGGCCAGTCCGTGGTCGCCTTCAAGCCGGGAAGGCTCCGCACCGCGCCGGCGACCATGTGCGCTCCCCGGTCGATTTCGACAGGGCCGAAAGCCGGAACACCGCGGACATCCTCCTGCTCGGCCTCGCGCCGAGCTTCTGAACCGCTCCCGGTCTCCGCCCGATCATTCCCGTTGCCGAAAACCCACAATAGAGCTAAGTTTAAGCAGCAGCAACCTATACCTGAATATTGTGGTATTCAATAAACCGGCCCTCCGGCCCGCACTCTATCTCAGGGTGCGGCCGACGGGCGGATGTTGCCTTGTTCTCGGTCATTTTCCCGTCCAGGGGAGGGTCATAGTGCAACTTCTTTCCAAGAGAACACCGGCCGCCGCGCTGGTCGCGGCGCTGGCCGTCCTGCTCGGGATGGCGCCGGCCGCGGCGGCCGAAGCGGTACCGCCGAAGCGGGTCTTCGCCAACCCGCCGGTGCTCGGCGAGGCGGCGGCGCCGCCCATCGCCTCCCTGCTGAAGCTGCCGGCTCCCGGTCCGCGCCGCGGCAGCGAGCGGCTGTACGACCTCACCATCAAGTATGTCGACAGCACCCTGTACAATCCCGCGACCGGGCTCGGACAGCCGGTGCATCTGCGCACATATGTCGGCACCGACACCAGCCCCGACCGGCCCTTCATCGCGCCGACCATCGAGGCGGCGCCGGGCGACACGGTGCGGGTCAACCTGAAGAACCGGCTGCCGGCGGACCCCGACTGCTTCGACGCGACGATTCCGACCAACACGCCGCACTGCTTCAACGGCACCAACCTGCACTCGCACGGCCTGTGGGTCAGCCCGACCGGCAACAGCGACAACGTGCTGGTCAAGCTGCTTCCCGGCGTCGATTTCCAGTACGAATACAATATCCCGCCCGACCATCCCTCGGGCACCTTCTGGTACCATCCGCACCTGCACGGCTCGACCGCGCTGCAGGTTTCCAGCGGCATGGCCGGCGCGCTGATCGTGCGCGGCGACCGCAAGCCGACCGAAACGGTCAACGGCGACCTGGACACCCTGCTGGTCAAGCCCGACGGCGGCGCCATGCCCGAGCAGCTCCTGGTCTTCCAGCAGATCCAGTACGCCTGCACGGGCGCCGACGGGAAGATCAAGGTCGATGCCGACGGCAACGTCGACTGGACCTGCCTGCCCGGCGAAGTCGGCGTCATAGAAAGTTACGATCAGTTCGGGCCGGGCACCTGGGCGGCGTCCGGCCGCTGGACCAGCATCAACGGCGTGGTCCTGCCCGAGTTCCGCGGGCCGATGGCCGGGCAGGCGGAGCGCTGGCGGCTGGTCCATGCCGGCGTGCGCGAGACCATCACGGTCCAGTTCCGCAAGGTGTCGCGCGATGTCGGCCCGGTGGCTTCGCTTCGCCTGAAGGCGTCCGACAGCGACAGGTTCGTCGAGGAGAGCTGCGGCGGCGCCCCGGTGCCCTACCAGATCGTCGCGTCCGACGGCCTGACCATGGCCCAGGCGCAGACGGTGACCGCGACCACCCTCCAGCCGGGCTACCGCAACGACCTGCTGGTGGTCTTCCCCGAACCGGGCCGCTACTGCATCAGCGAGGTCGCGACCTCCGCCGCCGGCAACGTCAGCGAGGCCGCGTCGGGCCGCGAGATCCTGGGCTTCGTCGAGGTCTCGGACCGGCCGAAGGACAAGGCCCCGGTGACCGACGTGACCAAGGCGCTGACCGAGCAGCTGGTCGCCGCCGCGCAGAAGGTCTATGCCGGCAAGGTGCGGGACGAGGTGATCGCCGGCCTGAAGGACGGGCTGAAGCTGACCCGGTTCGTGCCCCATCCGACGATCGAGGACTCGGAGGTCCAGGGCGGCCAGAAGCTGGTGTTCTTCATCAACACCTACCCGAACGACCCGACGACCTTCGAGGTCGGCCAGGACTTCGACGTGGTCCCGGACGCCAACGGCAACCTGGTGCCCGAGGGCGCCTCGCCCTACGATCCGACCCGGATCGACCGCAAGCTGCCGCTGGGCGGCGTGCAGGAATGGGAGCTTCGCTCCTATTTCGTCAGCCACCCGTTCCACATCCACGTCAACCCGTTCCAGATCGTCAAGATCCTGGACCCGAACGGCAAGGACGTCAGCGTACCCGGCGCGGTCGACGATTCCGGCCAGAGCGTGGCCGACCCGCAGTATCCCGGCCTGAAGGGTGTCTGGAAGGACACGCTCTGGGTCAAGAGCCTGATCACGTCGGGCCTGACCAACCCGCCGGCGGGTGAATACAAGATCTTCATCCGCACCCGGTACCGCCGCTACATCGGCGAGTTCGTCCTGCACTGCCATATCCTGGACCACGAGGACCAGGGCATGATGCAGAACATCAGCATCGTCCTCCCGGACGGCCAGGGCGGCACCGCCCACGGCCACGGACACGGACAAAGCCACGCGGCCGCCAAGCCGTGAGGCCGTAGCGCTCCGACCCCGGCGGCCAAGCCGCCGGGGATTTGGCGGAAAGCCGCATTCCAAGCGCCCTCCGCGGAAGGAAACCTCATCGATTGCAAGGTCGATTCATGCCCGTAGGGGCTGTATCGCCGTGGAACAATCTTACCGACTTGTGGAATCGGTCTTCAGCCTGACCGCCAGCCAGGACGTTGACAGGCGGGCGCACGCTCAGGGATAAGCTATACCTCGACGGGGAAAGCGGAACCGATCATGGAAGGTCATGGGGGATTGTCCAAGTGCAAAGGCTGACCCTCCGCCGCATAAGGATCCGTGGCTTCAAGTCGTTGGCGGAACTCGACCTGGATTTCCCCGATGACCTGCTGATCCTGATCGGCGCCAACGGGGCCGGCAAGACCACGGTGCTCCAGGCGCTGGCCTTCATACCCTATTTCACCAAGGGTCAACCGGAAGCCTTCTTCGCGGATCGAGGCTGGAAACCGGCCGATCTCCGCTCGCGGGTCAAGACGGGCCTCGGCCAGGGCACCATCAGCTATCGCCTGTTCCTGGAGGGTGATGACGGGCTGAAAGTGTTCTGGCACTTCAACTACAATCTCTTGTCGGAAAAAACCGTCTTTGAAAAATTGTGGTTGCTTCCGCCTGGAAGGGCCGCTCCGGAAGCCGTGATCGAATTCTCACAGAAAGGCCTATTCGTCGGGGCCGAAAAGACTTTGGCGATCGCACCGGACGGTTCCGTGCTGTCCATTGTTCTGGACGAAGCACTGGCCGGCGAGGTCGGAGAAGCGGTCAGGAGGCTTCGATCATGGGGCTCCGGCATTTTCTCGCTGGAACTTCTGAATCCCGATGCGATGAGGAGAGGAGCGCGGGGAAACCCGTCCGATATCGGACCTCGGGGCGAACGGCTGGCGGGCTTTCTCGCCTCCCTTCCATCCGCCCGCAAGGCCAGGCTGGTGGAAAGATTGACGCCGTATTTTCGCCTTCAGGGTCTGGAGACGACGCGAAGGCGCGCCGGATGGATCGACATGCGCATCGCGGAGTCGTTCGAGGATTTCGGCTGGATGGGCGTTGCCCATATGAGCGACGGCTTCATGCGACTGCTGGGGCTGGCCGCCATTCCCGAATTCGGCCCTTCGGCGAGCATGGTGCTGCTGGACGAGGTTGAGAACGGCATCGAGCCCCATATCCTGCCTGACTTCATCAGCATGATCGCTCGAGAATCCAACGTGCAACTGGTCCTGACATCCCACTCGCCATCGCTCGTCAACCAGTTCGAACCCGGGCAGATCGGGTTCCTCGCGCGGCGGCCGGACGGGGCCGCGGTGGCCGCACCCTTCTCCAGTCTGGAGCCCCTGGTCAACGGCCTTCGTTATCTCGGGGCAGGGGAGGTCTGGACGATCACGGACATGAACCGCATCAACGAAATGGTAGTCGAGGCGAGCCACAATGGACCCCGCGGAAGCAACCCTCCCACCGGAGCGGCCGAGGTCATGGCGTTCATGGGCTTGGGGACATGAGGGTACTGGTCGTCGGCGAGGGCCCCCATGACGTGGGTCTTCGAAATGTCTGGTGCGAACGGACCGCCAGGCATGTCGATCATCCGGGATGGCTGCAGGTCTATATCCGGAAGCTCGCCCGGCCAGGCGAGCCCTGGGAGATCGTTGCGATTCAATCCAGGCAGATCGTCCTGACGGGCGGTCAGCGGCGGAGCCATATGCCGCTGCCGGAAGGACATGGCGCGAAAGCTCTGGCAGCCCGTTTGAAAGCTGAGATCGACGGCTTCGACATGGTGATCTTCATGGCCGACGCGGACAGCGCCGACGACCGCGAATGGGACAGGCATTACGGCTGGATAAGGAATGGCTTCGACCGGATAGCCGATGGCCCCGCGGCCGTCGCCTGCCTTCCGAAATGCTCGTCCGAAAGCTGGCTGCTTTCCGATGCCGAGGCTTGGATGCAGACCGGACTTGATGATCCCCGCGATCTGCCGCCCCGACCGGAGGAACTGTCGGGCCACCGGCATGATCCGGCCAGCAACCATCCCCACAGGCTGTTCACGCGGATTTGCCGAAGCGCGGGTGTGGAAGACTGTCGGGAAACGAGAGTCGAGGTCGCCGGCAGAAGTGACATGGACACCGTAGCCCGGAAGTGTCCGAAAAGCTTCGTCGCCTTCCGCAGGGACCTCGCCCAGTCCTCTCCCTCAGGGCGCCTGCCCTGAAGGCGCGTCGATTTATCGGACCGGGCCGTTCAACCCGGCTGGATATCCCTGCCGGTCCGGGGCACCGGCAAGAGGAATAGACGCCCCTGCCTCAATCCAGGAAGTTGCCGTGCTGCTCGATGTGCTTCGCCAGGCCGAGCGTATGGTCGCGGACGAGCTGTTCGGCGGCGGCGGGGTCGCGGCGTTCCAGGGCGTCGATGATGTTCTTGTGGTCGACGATGGAGCGCTCCGCCCGGTTGTCCTGGCCGATCGTCAGCTTGCGGATCGCCCGCATGTGGATGAACAGGTTGTCCGTGATCTCCTGGATCAGCTGGCAGCCGCTCATGCGGATGATCGCCTTGTGGAAGGCGATGTTGGCGTCGCTGTATTCGTTGACGTGCTCGGTCGGCTTCTTGCCCTCGAAGTCGCTGAACAGCTCGCGCAGCGACCGGATCTCCGCGTCGGATGCCTTCTCGGCGGCGATGCGGGCCGCCATGCTTTCCAGCGCCGCCCAGACCGTGACCATCTCCAGGATCTCGCGCTTGGTCTTGCGGATCACGAAGATGCCGCGGCGCGGCTGGGAACGGACGAAGCCTTCCTGCTCCAGCAGGGTCATGGCCTCGCGGATCGGAGTGCGGCTGACGCCCAGCTTCTCGCTGACCTGACGTTCGTCCAGCCGGATCTCCGTCTTGTGGTCGTAGATATCCATCTCCGTGATCGCCTGCTTCAAGGCATGATAGACCTGAGTGCGAAAACTGGTGCTGGTATCCAGCGGCTGGACGTTCAACGTCGGACCAGTCATTGACTGTCACCCTCTGATTTTCTGGTTTGGCCAAGCCACCCGGCGTCCCTGGAACGCTCGCCCCGCACGCAGGCTGGATTTGGCCGACCGCATTACTAATACATTATACTTATCAGGGCTCCCCTTCTACCGTTTCATACGCCTTACCGCAACGCTCCCACAATGGGCGCATTGACCCAGGGGCGCCTTGGGCGTCCGATAGTTCCGGGTCCCCGGCATGGCGCGGTCGGCAACCGGAATGTTGTTGACACACAGTATAATGTATACCAAGATCCAGGGAACGACGCGGGGCTGACTCCATCCGCGCAACAAAGATCATCAGAAAAAGATCGAGGGCCACGGAAAAACGGGCCGGTAACCTCAAGGGCCAACAAAACAACGGGGAGAGACGCTCATGAAGATTTGCATTTTCGGTTCGGGCGCCATCGGCGGTTACATGGGCGTGCGCCTGCACCAGGGCGGCGCCGACGTCAGCCTGGTCGCGCGCGGCGCGCACCTCGCGGCCATGAAGCAGAACGGCGTCAAGCTGATCACGGACGAGGGCGAGGACACCGTCCACCCCACCTGCAGCGACGATCCGGCAGCACTGGGTCCCCAGGATTACGTGATCATCGCGCTGAAGGCCCATTCCGTCACCGGCGCGATCCCCTCGATCAAGCCGCTGCTGGGGCCGGACACGGCGATCGTGACCGCAGTCAACGGCATCCCCTACTGGTACTTCCACAAGCACGGCGGCGACTACGAGGGCCGGGTGGTCGAAAGCGTCGATCCCGGCGGCCTGCAGTGGAAGGAATTCGGGCCGGAGCGGGCGATCGGCTGCGTCGTGTATCCCGCGACCGAAGTGGTCGAGCCGGGCGTCATCAAGCATGTCTACGGCGACAAGTTCAGCCTGGGCGAGCCGGACGGCAGCTCCTCCGACCGCATCGTGAAGCTCTCCGAGGCGCTGACCGCCGGCGGGCTGCGGGCTCCGGTCCTGGACAAGATCCGCGACGAGATCTGGCTGAAGCTGTGGGGCAACCTGTGCTTCAACCCGATCAGCGCGCTTACCCACGCGACGCTGGACGTCATCACGTCCGATCCCGAGACTCGCGCCGTCGCCCGTGCGATGATGCTCGAGGCGAAGGAGATCGGCGACCGGCTGGGCGTGCATTTCCGGGTCGACGTGGAGCGGCGGATCAACGGCGCGGGCGCCGTCGGCGCGCACAAGACATCCATGCTCCAGGACCTCGAGCGCGACCGCCCGATGGAGATCGATCCGCTGCTGACCGTCGTCCAGGAGATGGGACGGATGGTCGGGGTGCCTACGCCGACCATCGATGTCGTGCTGGCGCTGGTCAAGCAGCGCGGCGAGATCGCGGGTTGCTACACCAGGACCACCCGGCCGGAACCGGCGGAACAGCCGGCGGTGGCGGCACAGTAAGGCCCGGCACGGCGAGGCCCGGCGCAAGGGCCCCGCTCCGTCGCGAAACTGGAGGAAATGTCATGAGGGTAGAAGACGTTCTCCGCTCGAAGAACCATCGCATCGTGACCGTCCGAACCGGAGAGACGGTGGAAACCGCCGCCAAGCTGATGAAGGCGGAAAACATCGGCGCGCTGGTCGTCAAGGATGTCTGCCGGACCGAGGGAAACACCGTCGTCGGCATGTTCTCGGAACGGGACATCGTCCGCGCCATGCTGGAGCACGGCGGCAAGGTCATGCAGATGAAGGTGTCGGACCTGATGAGCCGCAACCTGATCACCTGCGCGCCGACGGACGGCCTGCACCATGTGCTGAAGCTGATGCAGGACAACCATATACGGCACGTCCCGGTGCTCGACGGCTTCACCCTGGTCGGGCTGGTCGGCGTGCGCGACTTCATCGGCATCCGCCTGGGCGAGCTGGAGCGGGAAGACAAGGCTCCCGCCCCCGAACTCGCCCCGCAGGAACTGGCGCATTGACATGGTCCGGGAGGCGGAACCGACCGTTCCGCCTCCCGGCCGCCTTTCCGCGATCGTGACCCTTTTCCCGCAGACCCCCGGCCCGGTGCAGCGATGACCACCCTGATCTTCACCCATCCCGATTTTCGCCTGCACGACACCGGCATGGGGCATCCCGAATGCCCGGCCCGGATCGACACCGTCTGGGACGTGCTGGGCTCCGGAGACTTCCGCCAGCTCGACCAGCGAGAGGCGCCCGAGGCGACCGTCGAGCAGCTGGCCCATGTCCACGAGCGCGCCTACGTGGACGCGGTGCTGGCGGCCGTGCCCAGCCAGGGCCGGGTCCACCTGGACCCCGACACCGTCCTGTCCGCCACGTCCCGCTCGGCCATCCTGCGCGCGGCGGGAGCCGTCTGCGCGGCGGTGGACGCCGTGGTGGGGGAGAAGGCCGCCGACAACGCCTTCTGCGCGGTCAGGCCATGCGGCCACCATGCGGAACCGGCCCGCGCCATGGGCTTCTGCGTGTTCAACAACGTCGCTGTCGGCGCCGAGCACGCCCGCAAGCGGCACGGCATCAAGCGGGTCGCGGTGGTCGATTTCGACGTCCACCACGGCAACGGCACCCAGGCCATGTTCGAGGACGAGCCCGACCTGTTCTTCGCCTCGACCCATGAATGGCCGTTCTATCCGGGCACCGGGGCGCGCGAGGAGCGGGGCCGCCACGACAACGTGGTCAACGTGCCGCTGGCCGCCTTCACCGGGTCCGCGGAATTCCGGCGCGGCATGAAGGACTTCGTGCTGCCGGCGGTGGAGGCCTTCAAGCCCGACCTGCTGATGATCTCCGCCGGTTTCGACGCCCACCGGCGCGACCCGCTGGCCCACATCAACCTGGAGGCCGGCGACTTCGCCTGGGCCACCCGCGAACTGATGGCGGTGGCCCGGCGCCATTGCGAGGGCCGGGTCGTCTCGGTGCTCGAAGGCGGCTATTCCATGGACGGGCTGGCCGAAAGCCTGGCGGCGCATCTGCGCGAGCTGATGGCCGCGTAAGCCGCCCGCCCGTCTCTCCCTTCAGGATTTCGTCCCCCGCGGCCCTTGTGCCGGCCGCGGCAAGGCCCCCTTTGCGCCCGGCTCTTGCCCGCGGCGCGGAGGCAATAACAAGCATCGCGGAGGAGCAGCACCCCATGAAGATAGCAATCCCGAAGGAGCGGCGCGCCTCTGAGCGGCGGGTCGCCGCCTCCCCGGACACGGTCAAGAAATACAAGGCTCTCGGCGCCGAGGTGGTGGTCGAGACCGGTGCCGGCGACGGCGCCTCCATCCCCGACCAGGCCTTCGCCGATGCCGGCGCCGAGATCGCGCCGGACGCGGCCGCGACCTATGCCGACGCCGACATCGTGCTGAAGGTCCAGCGCCCGCTGGAAGACGAGCTTCCGCTGATGAAGCGCGGCGCCGTCCTGGCCGGCATCCTCAATCCCCACGGCTCCCGCGACCTGCTGCCGGCCTATGCCGAGGCGGGCGTGACCGCGCTGGCGATGGAGCTGGTGCCCCGGATCACCCGGGCGCAGTCCATGGACGTGCTGTCCAGCCAGGCGAACCTGGCGGGATACCGCGCCGTGCTGGACGCGGCCTACGAGTTCGGCCGCGCCTTCCCCATGATGATGACGGCGGCCGGCACGGTGCCGCCGGCCCGCGCGCTGATCATGGGCGTCGGGGTCGCCGGGCTCCAGGCCATCGCGACCGCGCGGCGGCTGGGCGCCGTGGTGTCGGCGACCGACGTGCGGCCGGCGGTGAAGGAACAGGTCCAGTCCCTGGGCGGCAGTTTCGTCGCGGTCGAGGACGAGGAATTCAAGCAGGCCGAGACCTCCGGCGGCTACGCCAAGGAGATGAGCAAGGAATACCAGGCCAAGCAGGCCGCCCTGATCGCCGATACGATCAGGAAGCAGGACATCATCGTCACGACGGCCCTGATCCCCGGCCACCCGGCCCCGCGGCTGGTGACCGACGCCATGGTCGCCAGCATGAAGCCCGGATCGGTGATCGTGGACCTGGCGGTGGAGTCCGGCGGCAACGTCGAGGGTTCCGTCCCCGGCGAGATCGTCGTGAAGCACGGCGTCAAGATCGTCGGCCACACCAACGTGCCGGGCCGGATCGCGGTCGATGCGTCCATGCTCTATGCCAAGAACCTGCTGGCGCTGCTGAACCTGTGCTTCGACGCCGAGAAGAAGTTCGCCCTGCCGTGGGACGACGAGATCGTCAAGGCGATCGCCCTGACCCGCGACGGCGCGGTGATCCATCCGACCTTCGCGACAGCCCCGGCCACCCCCCAACCCGCAAACGCCGGAGCGTGAGCCCATGGCCGAGCATAATTTCTTCATCACCGGCCTGACGGTCTTCGCGCTGGCCTGCTTCGTGGGCTACTACGTGGTATGGCGGGTGACGCCGGCGCTGCACTCGCCGCTGATGAGCGTCACCAACGCGGTGTCCTCCGTGATCATCGTCGGCGCGCTGATCGCGACCGGCAGCACGGCCGGCTTCACCTTCTCCACGATGCTTGGCTTCCTCGCCGTCATCCTGGCCTCGGTCAACATCTTCGGCGGCTTCATTGTCACCCAGCGCATGCTGGCGATGTACAAGAAGAAGCAGAAGAAGACAACCTGACAACGGAGCCCTGAACCAACATGGCCACACTAGCCCCGCTGGCATACCTGGTCGCCGCCATCTGCTTCATCATGGCGCTGCGCGGCCTCTCCAGTCCCGAGACCTCCCGCCAGGGCAACAATTTCGGCATCGCCGGCATGGTGATCGCCATCGTCACCACGCTGATGCTGCCGGGATTGATCTCCGGCCTGTCGATCACCCTGATCCTGGTCGGATTGGCGATCGGCGGCACCATCGGCGCCGTCATCGCGCGCCGGATCGAGATGACGGCCCTGCCGCAGCTCGTCGCCGCCTTCCACTCCCTGGTCGGCCTGTCGGCGGTGTTCGTCGCGATCGCGGCGTTCTACGCGCCGGAAGCCTACGGCATCGGCACCTCGGGCGCCATCCGCACCGGCAGCCTGATCGAGATGGCGCTGGGCGTCGCGATCGGAGCCATCACCTTCACCGGCTCGCTGGTCGCCTTCGCCAAGCTCCAGGGCCTGGTCAGCGGCAAGCCGCTGGTCTTCAACATGCAGCACATGCTGAACGCCGGCCTCGGCATCGTGCTGGTGCTGTGCATCACCTGGCTGTGCGTCTCCAACTCGACCGCGGCGCTCTGGATCATCGTGCTGCTGGCGCTGGCCCTGGGCTTCCTGCTGATCCTGCCGATCGGCGGCGCCGACATGCCGGTGGTGGTGTCGATGCTGAACAGCTATTCCGGGTGGGCGGCGGCCGGCATCGGCTTCACGCTGGAGAACAACCTGCTGATCATCACCGGCGCGCTGGTCGGGTCTTCCGGCGCCATCCTGTCCTACATCATGTGCAAGGGCATGAACCGGTCGATCTTCAACGTCATCCTGGGCGGCTTCGGCGGCGACAGCGCCGCGGCGGCGGCCGGCGGGCCGGCGGGCGACCGCACGGTCAAGGCCGGCTCGGCGGAGGACGCGGCCTTCATCATGAAGAACGCCTCGTCCGTGGTGATCGTGCCGGGCTACGGCATGGCGGTGGCGCAGGCGCAGCACGCGCTGCGCGAGATGGCCGACCTGCTGAAGCAGGAGGGCGTCGAGGTCCGCTACGCGATCCACCCCGTCGCCGGCCGCATGCCCGGCCACATGAACGTGCTGCTGGCCGAGGCCAACGTCCCCTACGACGAGGTGCTGGAACTGGAGGAGATCAACCGCGACTTCGGCCAGACCGACGTGGCCTTCGTGATCGGCGCCAACGACGTGACCAACCCCGCCGCCAAGACCGACCCGACCTCGGCGATCTACGGCATGCCGATCCTGGACGTGGAAAAGGCCAAGACGGTGGTCTTCATCAAGCGGTCCATGGCCTCGGGCTACGCCGGCGTCGACAACGAGCTGTTCTTCCGCCCCAACACCATGATGCTGTTCGGCGACGCCAAGAAGGTGGCGGAGGAGATCGTCAAGGCGGTCGCCTGACCCGCGGCTGTCCGGAACCTGGAACCGTACCCGATCAGGTCGATCCGCCCGAGACGGCTGATCCGATGCGTTGCGCCATGGGCGCAACCTACGATCGTCGGCCCGCATCATCTCCGCCCTGCATCGAGCCGTAGGTTGCGCCCATGGCGCAACACAGTGCGGAGAGTGGAACGGCAGGCTGCGAGGACCGGAGCGGTTCAACCTGATCGGGCACACCTCCAACCCCTCGGCAAAAGGCAGGCTTGGGATCTAAAGTGCCCCAGCCTGCTTTGCCCAGGCGTCCGGCGGCGGCATGATGCTTCCAGAAGCTGTCACCACAGGCTCGCGATTGATGTTTCGGCGCTTGTGCAGTAGGCGCCAGTCACCGCACGGAAGACTTCCACGCCCTCCGCCTCGGCGGAGGTACGGACGGCATCCCGCAGGAATTCGTCCGCCACCGCGTCAGCTTCACGTCCCAGCATTTCCGTCAGGAGTTTCCTCCACCCGGCCAGGCGCAGGCCGCTGACGGTCACGGAAGGCAGGGGCGTGATCAGCACGTCGACATCGCCGTCCTCAACCCAGGACCACCGGTCCCAACCCGTCAGTGCGACACCGCCGCCGAAGCGCCGATGCCGGTCTGCGAGCGGACCTCCTGGTCCTCGAACGCGGCCCGCTCCTTGTCCGCCGACGGGCTGCGGTCCAGCTTGGACACCACGACGGTGACCAGGAAGGCCAGCGTCATGGAGAACAGGGCAGGGTGCTCGTAGGGGAAGATCGGCGCCGGGTTCTCCAGCACGACGACCCACACCGCCTTGGACAGCACGACGCAGACCACCGCCGAGATCAGTCCGGTCAGGCCGCCCAGCAGCGCGCCGCGGGTGGTCAGGCCCTTCCAGTACATGGACAGGATCAGCACCGGGAAGTTGGCCGAGGCAGCGATGCCGAAGGTCAGGCCGACCAGGAACGCGACGTTCTGCTTCTCGAACAGGATGCCCAGCACCACGGCCAGCACGCCCAGGACCAGCGAGGCGATCCTGGAGACCCGCATCTCCTCCGTCTCGGACGCCTTGCCCTTGCGGATCACGCGGGCATAGATGTCGTGGGAGATCGCGGAGGCTCCCGCCAGCGCCAGGCCGGACACCACCGCCAGGATGGTCGCGAACGCCACCGCCGACAGGAAGCCCAGGAACAGGTCGCCGCCCAGCGCCTTGGACAGGTGCATCACCGGCATGTTGCCGCCGCCGATGATCTTGCCGCCGATCACGCCGCCCTCGAAGAACTGCGGGTCGGTGCCGACGATGGTGATCGCGGACAGGCCCAGGATGCCGACCACCAGGAAGAAGAAGCCGATGAAGCCGGAGGCGTAGAACACGCTCTTGCGCGCTTCCTTCGCGTTGGGGACGGTGAAGAAGCGCAGCACGCGCGGTGGTTTAACCATCTGTTTTATTTGATTAATTTTTCAAAATCCCGTTCTAACAGATAATCACACGGCTTTCGCGCCTTGACGGCGCTGGGTTTTTACTGCCTCATTCTCGCAACGAAATCGCGTTTTTACTTGAGGGAGGAATGGGGTGCCCAGGCCAAGGAAGCTTAACTATGTCACAGTTCCAAACATTGCTGAGGATCGCTGCGTGATCTTCATGAGGGGCGCGCGCTGGCATGCGCGGCTGCGACTCGACTCCGGCGCCACCAAAACCGAAACGACGAAGACCGCGGAACTGGAGAAGGCACAGCAGACTGCATTCGCCATGTGGCACTCGTTCAGTGGGGAGATAAGGGCGGGTGGTGCCCCGCGGAAGAAAACGTTCGGCCCTCTGGCGCAGGACTTCCTGCGGTACGAGAAGACGCAGGGTCGATCGAAGCACATGCTGTACCGCTGGGATATGAAAATTAGAGTGCTGACCCGACACTTCGGCACCAAAAAACCATCGCAGATCACAAAAGATGCCTGGACATCCTACATTGTTGATCGGATCGACAGCGGCAAGGGCATTCGGGGCGGCCCCTTGTCAAGGGAAACGCTCGAAGCCGAGATGCAGACGATGTCGTCGATTTTGAAGTACGCGCATGAGAAGAAACTGATCAACTATGTCCCAACTCTCAAGTTACCTAAGACCGCACCGAAACCGGCCTCCCGTCCTTTCCTGAACGGGCTCGAACTGCAACAACTCCTACACACGCTTGAACAGCGGGTTGCCGATGCACGCGGTGCCGAGATCCGCTATGCCCGCCAGATGTTGCTCCACTACTGCGCCATCCTGGCGGCAACCGGCATGAGGACGAATGACGCCCTGCTGCTCCGATGGGGCGACCTCGATTACGAGATGACGCCCAGTGCTCTGCGGATCATCACCCTCTATCTCCGCGGCAAGGACCAGCCCCGGACCAGCATCGCCCTCTTGGATGCGATCAAGTGGATCGATTCCTGGCGGGAGATCTGCCGGGCAACCGGTCCCGGCGACCTCGTCTTCAGCCGGGGCAAGAACATCCCATGGAATGCTCGTGAGCGAATGAAAAAGGCGCTGAAGCAGGCTGGGCTGTTAGAGGATCGGTTCGGTCGAACACGTACCCCATACTCGCTTCGCCACTCGTTCGCGATGGCGATGCTGCAACATCCCGAATGCCGCGTCGATGTGCTTGCGAAAGTGATGGGCACATCCGTCAAGATGATAGAAAAACACTACGGCAGCCACGCCACCATCGTCCGTGACGCCGATTTGCTGCATCGCATCCGAACACCCGATCCGCTGACCGACCCAGAGACAATGGCAAAGCTACGGATCGAGGCGAATGAGTATTTCGCACATCAGGACGAGATCCTGGTCAAGCTGGCGGAGGAGCCAGAAGCGGATGACGATGATGAGGATGAGGAACCGCCTGTGCGTGCCGATAGCGCCTTAGTGGCCGCCCGTTCCCGTTTCTCGCTGCGGCGGAACCAACTGGCGCTCAACAAAGATGCGGTCAAAAATGCGTAGACGGGCAGCATGGTAATCGTGACCGACTTCTTAATCAACTGGAGCGAGAAAGATCCGGATCTTTCGTCGTGGGCGAGGCCGGTGTGACTTCCATTATACCCCACTCCAGCCTCAACTTTCTCCCTTCAGCAATCGACTGACCCGCAGAAACCAGATCTCCAAAGGAGTATACCTGCACGATAAAGAAGGTTGGTTGCACCTCTTCTATCATTGCGACATGTTTAGCTGCAACATAGTAGCGGAATGAAGCATGCCAAGCGCACAACTGAGCCTCTATCTCGATCTAGAGCAAGGTGAATTAGCTGATCTCGAAGTCGTTGCGAAGGCAGCCCTCGCATTTTCTGCCGCACTAAGAGAAGCGATTTATGTAATAGATCCTTCAACCGGAATAAAGATCGAGCTTGTAAGCGGTACTGAAGGAAGTCTAAGTCTCAACTCTCTGATTTCAGCAGTTAAAAATCAGAACAGCAAAATTACAAACCGCTCACTAGGAGCGTTGATGTTGCTCGCTGCCGGCTGGTTTGGACCTGAAGTTGCTGCATGGGGTCTTGGTAAGACCATGGATTTTCTACTTGAACAGGTGCAAGGCGAGAAAACGTACACCAAGGAGGAGGTTGAAGAGATCATTGAACTTGCCACTAAAGCATCTAAAAATGAAGTGGCCAAGGAGCGGGTGGGCGACATTTTCAAGGAACTAGCCAAGGATTCCGCAGTTAAGGGAGTTGGCGTGACACCAAAACCGGGCAAAAAGCCCGATCACATTATATCAAGGAATGAATTCCCTGTTCGATCAGGGGAACCATTGGAGAGTGCTGTCACAGACCTTCGTCGGACTAGCACCACTGAAGAAAAGGTTCGGCTTATCAGCCCTGTTCTTGTCTCCGGCCCACGACGATGGAGGTTTTCTGGACGGACGGGCGAGTTTGGCGCTCCGATTAGGGATGTTGCTTTTCTAGAATCCATGGCGAATGGTGCGCTCGCAGTACCACTAGCGAGCGGAATTGAAATGGACGTAATGCTCGAAACAACTGAAGTAAGGAAAAAAGGAGTCTGGGAGATAATAGAGCGAAATATTATTAGCGTAATTAAAGTCTATCCGCCTGTTCGGCAAGCAAGTTTGTCGTTACCGCCCCCGCCGATACCAAAGAAGAAGCCCACAAACGATAAAAAGGATAATTGAGGCTACAGTGGATGCAGTGGACCCCATTCCCTGCTTGATGAAGCTCAAGCAGATCCAACCGATTATCACGCATGATAGCGGTATTACCCAACCCACTAATTTCTCAACAAGCCACGGGTTCATGTTTGATGTCCCCCGTGCCGCATGTGGCACATGACGAACTATTTAGATCGTTTTCCCGTGAAGGAAAACTATCCTGATGGGTAATATATAGCATGAGATCGCCCACAGCAAGGATTTACGATGAAAAGCACTCAACCATAAGGTGGATTTATTAAATCAAAGATAATTCTCGCGATGTTCGATCAGCAAGCACGTGTCGGCTGGACCAAGGCTTTCCGGTTCGGCGTCCTGGCGGTCTCACTCTGGCGGTTTTCCGTAACATCCCTTATCGGTCGCCTCGAACCGGCGCTTTCCCCTGTGATCTCAACGGGCTCCCGGCAGAGTAGAAGTTATTCCGGCCGATCCGGGCGCCGGGCAGGGGGCTTGACACAAGATCTGGTGCTGCCGGTGGTTGAACCGGCCGGCGACCGATCTTTTTTCCACGCCGGGCCGGGCGGTAAATACCGCCAGGATCAGGACCACCGCGGGCAGTCAGGAGGACCGGAGCGATGCCGGATCTCCCGCCCCTGCCGCACTGGCCCGACTGCCCGGTGGTCGAGGTCTGCTATCAGATCCACGAGGTGGTCTACGAGCGGTACCGCCGCGATCCCACGCGGGAGAACCGACGCGCCTGGGTGGCCGCCCTCCAGGCGGTCAGCGGAGCGATCCGCGACTGGCGCCGCCGGCAGGACGCCCCGCCGTGGCCGCAGGCCCCACCGGATAAGTAGGGCAGGGGTCGGCGCAATCCTGGGTCCATGTGGCTGCTCAATCGCATCCCCTGGCCGACCCCGCTCCTGACCGCGGAGGAGAGACCGTGACCGGAAGACCGAAACCCGAGATCCTGGCCCAGCACATCGGGCGGGACTTCAGGGCGACCGAGATCCTGCGCGCCCAGGGCGTGTTCGTCCTCGCCCTCGACGGTGTGCCGGTCGGGCTGCGGCGCCGGAACACGCTGGTCGATTATCCCGGCCCCAAATACTCTAGGACAGTATTCACCAACGCCGGCCACTGCTACGGGCTGGCGCGCAAGCTCAACAAGCTGTTCAAGTGGAACCGCTTCACCGTGCTCCACTACCCGGTCGCCGGGGAGGAAGGCGTTTTTCTCAGCGAGGGCGATTACTATTACGTCTACGGGGTCGAGCCCCCGCCGGGGTTCAACGGCTAGACTTTGTACTAAATGCTGGGTTTGTAATCCTAAATAGGGTCCCGCACCCCGTGCAGTAGGCGTCGATCGATCTGAAGATCAGGTTCTGCCCGGTGATCTCGGACCGCGTCGCGCACTGCGGGCAGGAATAGTGGATCGGCCCAAGCTGGAGTCGGCCGTGCGGCACCTGGGGCTGGGTCACCACCGGCCCGCGCTTGGTCTTGGCGCGCGGTTTCTTCGGCGGCACCGCGCCGGGAAACTGGATGACGGTCGGCTCCTGATCATCGGCCATCAGTGCCCCTCGATCACGAGCACGTGGTTGACCAGCCGGCAGGCCGGGTTCTCGGCGACGGAGTATTTGCGGCACCAGACCGCCGCGGTGTGGGCGCTGCCCAACAGCGCCATGCTGGTGAAGCTCATGAACAGCCACGCCACCAGGACCAGCTTGGCCGTCAGGACCCAGACGCTGAGGTCCTCGGTCCGCTTCCTCATGGCAACCCCCGCACCAGGGTATGGAGCAGGCTGCCGGCCATCACGGCCGCCGGGCCGAGGACGACGATGCTCGCCATCAGGGCCAGGATGTAGCGGGCCTCGCTCATCGCGGCACCACCTTTCCGTCAACCACCCGGTGTTTGGCGGCACTGACCAGCCCGAGGTGCTCGACGATCGCCTCGCCCTCACGGAGATTGACCTCGGCAAAGCTCCGCTTGCCGGTGAGCACGGCGACGATGACGCCGGAGGCGACATGGTAAATGACGTAGCGGGGTATCATCGCTTGAACATCTCCCACAGAACCTTGACGTTGCCGCTGTCGAACATGAAGAAATTGTCGTTATTATCGATAAAAATCGTCTGATCGATCAGCAGCGTGTAGAGCTTGCCGGGCACAGTTGACGGCAAGATAAACTTCTGGTGGTAGTCCCGCGAATAGCTGGTGGTGAACCACTGGGACGGGTTGATCGGCATCTGCTGGGCCAGATGGGACTCGACGTGCAGATCCGAACTGGCAATCCAGACCCAGTTGTCGGGATCTTCCATGTCGATGATCTCGCACAGGATCGAGCAACTGACCTGCCCCGGCCCGCGGAAAAACGGATAGGACTCCGCCTGCTGGACGATCACCTCGATGATCATGGCGGAGCCGTCGCCCTCGAAGTCCAGGGTCAGCAGATTGGTAGACCAGTCGCTGACCGGCACGATAGCGCCGCTGCCGGGGTCCTTGCCCCGCTGTGCCCAGGTGCCCACGGTCTCGATGATCGTCCGGTCCGTCACGGCGTCGGCCGCGATGTGGATGGTATCGACACTGGCCGGGCCGACGCTGGCGCCGGTGGGGATCGCGGACGCACTGACCAGGGTCGAGTACTTGGTGTCGCTCGCCGCGTAGGTCCGCACCACGCGCACCCAGTAGAACCGCTCGACGGTGGCGATCCGGTCCTCGTCGATGAACTTCACGTCCGTCGTCGAGCCCAGCTTGGTCGCCGTGGCGAAATTGTCCGTGGTGCTGCTCCAGACCTCGACGCGGGTGTAGTCCGCCGGGTTCTCCCAGGTCAGCAGCACCGACTGGACGCCGCCGACGGCGGTCAGGTTGGCGACCGGCTGGACCGTGACCGTGTAGTTAAATGACATTTATCGTAACCTCCTCGGTCACGTAATCGGGATGCTCGAACCGCAGGCGATGCGGGGCCTTGAGGTTCGAGGTGAACGAGAACGTCCCGCTGACATGGGTGTAGACCTGCTCCGTGATGCCGGCGGCGGTAGTCATGTCCTTGACCAACGTCACGGTGGTTCCCACCGGGAAGTTGATGGCGGCCGATCCCGTCAGGGTCGCCGGGCTGCCGGCTGCCGGGCTGAGGGTGGAGAACGCCACCGACAGGGGGTCCCAGGGGGTGTTGAAGTAAGACTTCGAGCCGTAACCGTTACCGCTCTCTCCGCCCCCTGTGCCGGGCGGTGGATCACCATCGGAGTTGTCCACCAAGTAGCTGCCGGAATCTACCCCCTCATCGACCTCGATGTAGGACAGCGCCGGGTTGACGGTCTTGTGGATCAGGGCCTCCTCGGGTGTGATGTGTAGGATGTAGAGGATCTTGCCCGACGTGTCGGCCGTTTCGAAGAAGGCCCAGTACTTAAGCCCGCCATCGACCTCTTTTACGACGATGAAGCTCTGGACAAGGATGTCGTGGGTCGAGGGCGAGATCGGCTTGTCGGTGCCCAGCATCTTCATGTCCGGGTCATCGACCTGAAGCTCGATCAGGATCTGATCGGCCTCCGCCTCGCTGCCGTTGTAGACGAAGCGGATCGGAAGCCGATCGCTACTGCCTGCCACGGGATCGTCGGCCGGCGTGAAGAAGGCGAAATAGGTGTTTGTCATCGCATGGCTCCGAGCACGACCATGTTGGCCTGATTAAATCTTACAGTTGAGTCCTGAGCCAGCCACCACACCACGCACGTGTGAGTTCCCGCCGGACACAGCGTGTCACCACTCAGAGCGATGGCGTCATTCCACGCACCTCCCCATCGATCGACGAGATAATTCGTTCCGTCGCTCTTATAGATCTGCCCGCGCACGGTCCAGTTGCGGTTACCGCCGGGGAAGGACTGGCTGAGGCTGACCAGCATGATCAGGCGTCCGGGTTGTTTCATCACGATCGGGAACTGGAGGACCTGCTGGAACGTCCCGTTGCCCACCCTGGCGGTGGTGGTGGTTGCCGACCTCGGCACCAGAACCGCTTCGCTGGCGATCTTCAGGGTATCGACGCTGAGGTCACGAATGTACGCGCCATTGAGCCCGGACATGCCGAAGATCTCGGTACCGTCGTAGGCGTTCAGCCAGAACCCATAGTCCTGGAGCGATTTGTGCCCGATCCAGACGCGGTTGCGGCCGGTCCGGGGATCGTTCATCGTCAGCCGGCCGCCCTCGCGACCATCGAGGACCACCACGCCGTTGTTGGCGCTCAGGAAGGTGTCGGTCCGCAAATTGCCGGCCGCGAGCTTGTCCGCCGTCAGCAAGCTGATATGGGCACTGCCAATCGCGGCGGCCCCGATGAAAGTGGAGGCATTCGACTGGGTGATCTGGGACAGGGTCGCGAAGCTGCCGAACACCGGCTTGCCGCCGACCACGTCCCAGTTGACGCTGTCCATGATGGCGAGATCGCCCAGGCCGTTGACGCCGGCCGCGCTGACCGGCATCGGGCCGGGGGACCAGGGTGACAGTTCCGTCTGCGCAGCGGTCGCCTCGCCGAAGTAGGCCCGCGTCGCGATGCCGTAGGGGTTGGTTCCCGTATTGCACTGGCACCAGAAACGGATCGACGCCGTCACACTGTTGGCCGGAGCCGTCGCGAAGACCGAGGACTGACCAAGCTGATTCAGCCTGACAAACTGGCTGGTATTGGTGATCTGGTTGCCGTGGAAACTGCCGGTCAACCCGCCCGTCGCGTTGAAGAAGTAGATCGAGATGTGGACGTAGGCCGCCCGATATATTCCCATCAGGGCATGGGCCTCGTACCGCCTCCCGGCGATCACGGGATACCTGAAGCCGGACTGGCCGTCGTTGGCGATCGTGAAGGCCGTACCGCTCGTCGCCGCCGTCGGAATGCTCCAGAAGAGGACGCCGGCCCCTGGAATGGTGTTGTTGGCATCGGGATTGATCCCCAGCGTGACCACCCGGCCGGTCGAGTTGTCGGAGGTCTTCCATCCATCGGTGGAGCCGAGGACCGGGTCGGCGTTGTACAGCATGTTGATGCCGCGACCGGCGACGATCTCCGCGCCACCCACCGTGTCCTTGGTCGCCAGCCCGCCGAGGCCCGAGACCTTGGCGGCCGGAACGCCGGTGCCGCTCGACAGCACCAGGGCTCCGTCAGTGCCCCGGATCTCGATGCCGTAGTTGGTTGTGCCGCTGAGCAGGCCCATCTTGACGACATCGGTCGTGCCGTTCTTGACCTTGATCGTCTTGCTCGGGCCGTCGAGAACTAGATTGGAACCGCCGATGAACAGCGTTTCGGTATCGATGGTCCCCGATTGCACCTGATCGGCGCTGATCACGCCGGTGAACGACAGCACGGGCGGCGTGCTGGAGGTATCGACGATGAAGGGGATCACCGGGTTGGTCAGGCCCGCCGTCGGCTTCGCCAAGGCGAACTTGTCGGCGTTGACCACGAAGGCACTGACGGGCGTCCCCGTCCGCGAATTGCTCGCTAGGCCGAAGCCGCTGACATGCCCGTTGTTATCAATTTTAACCGTGTACTGGGCTTCCAGGCCGTCGATGCTGGAGGCCGACTCCTGGATCGCCGTCGTGTGCCCATCGACCTCGGTCTGGATCGTCGTCACCTGCGACGCCAGGGTCGAGACCGCGTTGATCCGCGCTGTCGTTTCGGTCTGGATCGCGGCGGCGTTGCCGGAGATCCGGGTGTCATCGGTTAGCTGCCACGCCGAACCGCTGTAGCGGTAAACCTTGTTCGAATCATCGGTATCGAACCACAGGTCACCCGCGTTCATGCCCGAAGTGGGGGCCGCCGCCTGCCGGTAGGTTTTGGAGCCGGTCTGGGCCGAGATGGTATCGACCCGCTGGCTCAGTGTCTCGATTGCGGTCTGCCGGGTCGTCTCTTCTGTGCTGATCCTGGTCTCCAGGATCGGGATAAGCTCGACCCTGTCGTAGAGGGCCGGGACCAGATTGGTTTTGTCGATCAGTTCCTCGACCAGATCCGCGTGGGAGATCTTGATCGTCGCGACCGTCTGCTCGCTGCTCTGCGTGACGCCATCGACCCCGAAGGCATCGAAGCAGGCATACCTTATATAATAGGTCTGGCCCGGAGCGGCATCGAGGACGATGAAGGTGTCCGGTCCCTGGTAGCGGAGCGACGCGGCGTCGCGCACGAAGTTGGTCGCCGTGCCGACCCAAACCAAAATCCCCTCGAAATCCAGGTCGGACGGCGGCGTGTAGCGCAACGAAATCGAGCGGAAGTTACCGGCCAGCGACACAGCCGTGGGCAGGCCGGGCGGCGGGTTGGTTGCCGTCAGTGTCGTCGCGGCCGACAGGGCTCCGAGCTTGTTCCGGACTCGGACGCTCACGACGAACGAGCGTTTCAGGCTATCGCGCTGATTATCATCGAAAAGATACGTGTAGGTGTTGTCGCGCGTCTCGACCGACCGCCGCAGGGCGTTGGTCGTGGCGTCGCGGATCTCGACGATATAGCGATCAAACAACACCGGGCCGATGCTGGTGTTGTCCCACGCGAAGGTCACATCCCTGGTATTGAACACGCCGGGAGCCCCAGCGGCCGAACCGACCACCTTGAGGTTGACGACCGCCGGGTTGGCCCGGCCGGAGTAGCCGGCGATCTGGTGGCCCAGGATCGTGACGAAGTTGCCGTAAACACCCAACGAATTGCGCGCCCTGACCCGGACATCGATCACGAGGCCGACCGGTAGGTTGTCGATCGAGTAGCTGGTCGAGGTCGAGGTCGCGCTGTAGGTCCAGTTGGCATCGCCGGCCAACTTCCACTGGATCTCGAAACTGTCCACGAAGACATCGCCCGGCGCCGTCCAGGTCACCAGCGCGCGGGAGATCAGGCCGCCGTCGCTGCCCTCGATGACCTGGGAGTTCGACGAATCAACGCTGAGGTTGGTGACTTCGGGGACGTTCCTCCAGTCCGGAAGCTGGCTGTTGGGTGCCGGATCGACCGTCTGCTCCTCGGAGGTCTGCCAGTCATACGCCTCGGGCGATGTCTCCCGGAGCGTGAGATCGACACCGATGCCGGCCTCGCCATCGACGGCCAAGCGCCATTCCGTGACCTCGAATGCCTTGTTAATCCAGCCTTGCCTCTCGCGCGTGACCATCACCACGTCGCCGACCTGGAGCCTGAAGGCAGTGAGTTTGCACTGGGCGGAGACGACGATCGGCTGCCTGGATTTGAGCAAATCCATTTTTGCCAGACGCTGGGCCGCGCTGGCCGAGGTCGTGAACGGCAGATCCAGTTCGCGGAACGTGCGGTGGCCGCCATCCTGGGCCATGAAGGTGTCCGACGCCACGACCGGGTAGTCGGTCGGCTGGAACAGGTTCGTCGGGTCGGTGTAAATGCCCTTGACGGCGTTGAACGAGTCGCGCCGGGAGGTCCGGGTCTGGATCTGGACGGAGCCGCGGAAATCGTTGTCGGTCAGCGTGACGCTGGGCGTCCGGTAGGCACCGACCAGCAGACGCCACTTGCCGCCGGCATAGGCGAGGTTACCGCCGCACGCCGTGAGCATCGCCTCCGCGGTATTCTTCGGACTATTGGCCGCGGAGAGTTCGATCGTGCCGTTCAGCACGTAGCGCCTTTCGCTCGACCCGTCGGCGAGGGGAACCAGTTCGTCACAAATGTTCGCCTGAGCGGACCAACTGGTATCCAGAAGTTCATCCGCCAGCGCCCCGATACCGCCGTCCTTTGACTTAGTCAGCAGATAGTCCCGAATGCACAGCGCGGCATTATCAGAGTAACGAGTCACGCCGTCACGGGGATCGAATACTTTCTTGCCCTTGACGATCGCCGTGATATTCGGGATACCCGATTGAAATATACTTTGCTGCCACTCCATAGTCACGACTATGTACGCGGTATTATTCCCCACGCAATCGGCGGTCCAGCGGTCCTCCTCGGGCAGATAGGCGGTCTCGTTGATCAGTCCCTGGTCAGCGACCTGACCGGGAGCCCCACGGTATTTGCGGACGCGGACCATGCCGCGTTCCCAAGTCGAGGACAAAGGATTGTTTCCGCCCCAGTCACCTTTAAAGTAATATGTGCCGGAGTTAACAATACCGTCCGGGCCGAGATCCAGCTTTTCATCGTTGAGATAGATGTCGCCGATCTCTTCCACTTCATGGCAAGCGAGCGGAATGACGAGATTTAACCATTTGTTCTTGTTAACGCCGGTGGGTTTGCCGTCCGGACCGAGATCGCCGTGGACATTGATGAAGACGATCGGCCCGCCGACGCGCATCTGGCCGTAGACAACCTGCCGCGGCGCCACCGCCTGCCGAACCGTGTGGGTTCTATCTTGCGCGAGGCTGCTGAAATCCGTCGCGTCGGGCGCCAGCAACATTGACGCGCCCGCCATGGCGGCCGACAGCGCGGCCGAGGCTGCCATCGCGCCCCAGTAGAAGGTCGTACCGGCGATCACGGTTCCGACGGAATAGGACACAGCACCGGCGACGGCGCCAATCGCGACAGGCGGCAT
>NZ_CP067421.1:600000-821558 GCF_016653635.2 Skermanella sp. TT6 | reverse complement strand
TCCCCGTCCCTTCGTTGCCGATTTCGCTGCCCGTAGACTTCCCGCATCGAATGGCCGGAGGCAAACGACGAGTATTCAGCACCTCGCTGCACGGAATTCACGACCCTGGGAGTGCAGGAACGGACTTTGTCGGTCTCCCGCACCTGCAAATCCATCGGCCCGGCGGCGATTCCGGGATATCGGCGACGCCGGCCGAGCACGACACCGCCATCGTCGGGTAGGATGGGGAACGCATCCCGGGCATCGGACCATGAAGGACATCGATCTCTCGCGAGCCGACCTCAACCTCCTCGTGCTGTTCGAGGCGGTGTTGCAGGAGGGGCATGTCGGCCGTGCCGCGGAGAGGCTGAGTCTCTCCCCTTCGGCGGTCAGCCATGGGCTCGGGCGCCTGCGGCGGATGCTCCAGGACCCGGTCTTCCTGAGGACGCCGCGGGGGGTGGTGCCGACCGCCCGCGCGCTGGAACTGGCCTTGCCCATCGCGGAGGTCCTATCGGGCGTCCGGCGGGTGATGGCGGCGGCGGAGCGGTTCGACCCGGCCCGCTCCAGGCGGCGCTTCACGATCGGCGCGCCGGACGGGGTCTCCGCGGTGCTCCTGGTCCCGATCCTCGCCGCGCTCGGCCGCGAGGGCCCGGGAATCGACCTCGATTTGCGGCAGCTCCTCCCCAAGCCCGGCACCGTGGACCCCCGGCGCGCGTGGCAGGCCGTGCTGGACGATCTGGAGGTCCGCGCCATCGACCTCGCCATCGTCCCTCTGGACGAGATCCCCCAGCGCTTCGCGGCACAAACACTCTACGAGGAGGACTTCGTGGTCGCGGCGCGGGCCGGCCATCCTTTCTCCGCCGACCCCAGCCTCGAACTCTACTGCGAGATGCGGCACCTGGTCGTCTCCCTGACGGGCGACGCGCACGGGATATTCGACGAGGCGCTCGCCGCGGTCGGGCGTTCGAGGCGGGTCGCGGTGACCGTGCCGAACTTCATGCAGGCCCTCGCGCTCCTGGCCGGGACCGACTTGCTGGCGGCCTTGCCGAGGCACCTGGTGGAGATGCATGCCGAGCGTTTCGGCCTCATCTGCGTCGAGGCGCCGCTCCCGGGACCGGCCACCAGGATCCAGGCCGTCGCGACCCGGGCCGCCATGATGGACCCGGGAGTGGCGTGGCTCTTCCGGGTTGTCGGCCAAGCGGGTCCCGACGACGTGCCACCCCGTTCTTTCGGCATGTCCGGCACGCGACCGGACGAACCCTGCACCGGGCCGCTTAAGTCGGAATAGAGAGGTCTCGAACCCGGAAACTTGACCTGCATCATGTCGAAAATCCGGTCGGGGGCGTAGCCTTCTCCTGCCCTCGATCAGAGAGCGGCATGCGAGAGTAGAAGAAATGAAGACCTCGTATCTGCCTTCGACCCTGGCGCAGGTGCGCCGAGAGGTCGAGGCCCTGCCGGCAGAGGGGCGATCGGCGCTCATGCTGGTATGCGTGCAGGGACTGAGCTATCAGGAGGCCGCACGACAACTCGATATCCCGCTCCAAGCCGTCAGGAAACATCTGCTGGGAGCCCGTCTGGCGCTCCTGCGCAAGCTGGACCAGCCCGCCGCCCGGCGGCTCGACCGCATCGCGCACGCCGAGGTCCATGCCCCGACATCCTGAAAGGGCCACCGTGACATCGGGCTTGCCTGGATGTTGTCTTGACCTTTAAGGAGGCGATCGCGCAGCGACGCTCCCCAGCGACGGAGATCAGGCCTTGCACGAACCGGTGCTTCTTTCGCTCGGCAGCATCAACGCCGATTTCGAGGTGCGCGTCGACGAGCCCCTGGCGGAGGGGCTCACCCTGATGGCCCATGACTTCGCCCGCGTCGGCGGCGGAAAGGCTGCCAACGTGGCGCTGCTGGCCCGCAGGCTCGGGCACCGGGCGGTCCTGATCGGCCGGGTCGGCGACGACGATCTGCGGGAGCAGGCCCTCGCGCCGCTCCGGCGGGCCGGCATCGACCTGCGCCACGTCTCGACCGCCCCGCGGACCGCCACCGCCGTTTCCATGATCACCGTCCCGCCGGACGGCAAGAAGAGCATCGTGCTCGCCCCCAACGCCAACGATCGCTGGGACGACGCCGCGGTCAGGGACGCGGTCGGCGCGATCGCCGCTGCTCCGGAAGGATCGGTGCTGGCCGTCGACTACGAGGTTCCCGCGGATGTCGTCAGGGCCGCGACGGAGGCGGCGGCGTCGCGCGGCCTGCGGATCGTGCTCGACCCATCCAGCGCCGACCGGGTCGAGGCGGACGTCCTGGGGCGCGTCTTCGCCATCGCGCCCAACGCCAAGGAGGCGGAGCAATTGACCGGCATCGCGGTGGACGGCAGCGATGCCGCGCGGCGGGCGGCATCCCGCCTGGCGGACAGGGGCATCGCGATGGTCTGCGTCAAGATGGCGGACGGGGGCTGCGTCCTGGCCCATGGGCGGCAATTCACGCTGGTCCCGGCGGTCGACATGGACGTCGTCGACAGCACGGGGGCGGGCGATGCCTTTACCGGCGGCCTCGCCGTCGCCCTGCTCGAGAACAGGAACCCGGTGGAAGCGGCCTGCATGGCGGTCGCGGCCTCCGGGCTGGCAGTGACGGGCTACCGCTCCCAGGAATCCTATCCCGACAGGCAGAGACTGGATCGCCTGCTGCCCAAGATCGCCGACAGAGTGCAGGCCTGTGCCTGAGCCTGAGATGAGCGAGGTGCCGCACCTTGTCTGCACTTTCGACGCCTATTCGGCGGAGGACGAGCGTCGGCGTGAATCACTGCTTCTGCTCGGCAACGGTGTCCTCAGCGTCAGGGGCGCCACGACCAGCGCGACCGGCGGGGAGTCGCATTATCCCGGAACCTACCACGGAGGAACCTACAACCGGCTCGGCGACACCATAGAGGGCGAGGCGGTCGAGAACGAGTCCCTGGTGAACCTGCCCAATTGGCTGCCCCTCGAATTCCGGACCGACCGCGCCGAGGGCTGGTGCGGGATCGAGAGCGCGGAGATCCTGGACTATCGCCATTCCCTCGATGCCGCGGAAGCGATCACGCTGCGCGAGGCGACGCTCCGGTCCGCGGGAGTGCGCTTCCGTCTGCGCGAACGTCGGCTGGTCAGCATGTGCCAGCCCAATGTCGCCGCCCTGCAGGTCGAGCTGACGCCGCTCGACTGGTCCGGCCGGATCGAGATCAGGTCCCTGATCGACGGAGCGGTCGAGAACGCCGGCGTGGCCCGGCACCGCCACTACGACGGCCGCCATCTGCTGATCAGGCGGCTGGAGGAGGTCGGACCCGGCATCCTTCTGGTCGGGGCCGAGACGAACCAGTCGCACGTCCGGATCGGCGTGGCCGCCCGGACCCGGGTGAGCGGCGTCACGGTCGAGGAAACCGCGGTGCGCAGGAGCGATGCCGCGATCGCGCAGCATGTCTTCTGCCGCGCCGAGGCCGGCCGCTCGATCCTGATCGAGAAGGCGGCTGTGATCCTGACGTCCCGGGATCCCGCGATCTCGGAGCCGGACGAGGCGGCATGCGGCCTCATCGCCGAGCTTCCCGACTTCGACGGCCTGCTCGACGCGCACCGGAGCGCCTGGCGGCGGATCTGGAAAGGCTGCCGGATCAGGACGGAGCGCGAGGATCTCGGGAACGCCCTCGAGTTCCATGCGTCCTACCTGTTCCAGAACACATCGCCGCATACCGCCTCGTACGACACCGGCATCCCGTCCCGCGGCTGGCAGGAGGGCTACCACGGCCACATCTTCTGGGACTCGGTCTTCTCGTCGGAGGTGCTGGCGACCCGGCTACCCGATGTCGCGCGATCGCTGCTGGTCTACCGGTACAGGCGGCTCGACGCCGCGCGGAAGGCGGCCAGGCTGTGCGGGCTGCGGGGTGCCATGTATCCCTGGCGCAGTGCTGCGGACGGCAGGGAGGTGACGCCGCGCCTCCAGTACAATCCGCTCTCCGGGCGCTGGATGCGGGACCACACCTATCGGCAGCGCCATGTCGGATCGGTGATCGCCTATCAGGCTTGGCGCTACTTCCACGCGACCGGCGACCGGGAGTTCCTGAGCAGCTACGGCGCCACGATGATCCTGGAGATCGCCCGCTTCTGGGCCAGCCTGGCACGGGCCGGAGGGTCCGGCCGCTATGAGATCCACGGCGTGATCGGACCGGACGAGTACCACACGCTCGACCCTGCGACCGGTGAGCCGGGTCTCCGCAACAACACCTTCACCAACGTGATGGCCGCCTGGACGCTGGCCCGCGCCGCCGAGGTCCTCCGGCTCCTGCCCGACCGGCGCGCCGGCGAGATCCTGGAGAGCCTGGGTCTCGGGCGGGAGGATTTCGCGCGCTGGGACGATATCACCCGGAACATGCGCCTCGTCATCCACGACGACGGCGTCATCGGGCAGTTCGAGGGATTCGACCAGTTGATCGAGGTCGACCTGGACAGCTTCAGGGAGGAACTGGAGGGCCGGCGGACCGACTGGGCGCTCGAGGCCCGCGGCGACGACGTCAATCGATACCAGGTGGTCAAGCAGGCCGACACGATGATGCTGCTCTACCTGCTGTCGGAACGAGAGCTGGCGGACATCGCCGGGCGCTGCGGCTACCGGATCACGCCGGAGCAGCTGTGCAGGACGGGCGATTATTACCTGAAGCGCACCACCCATGAATCCAGCCTGTCGGACCTGGTCTATGCCGGCGCGCTGTCTCGCCTGGAGCCGGCCAGGGCGGGGACCCTGTACTGGGGCGCCCTCCGCCCCGACGGCGAGACGGGGCATTCCGGCACGGACGAGGGCGTCCATCTCGGCGCGATGGCCGCCACCATCGACGTCGTCCAGCGGCATTTCGCGGGAATGACGCCGCGTCTCGACGGGATCGAATTCGATCCGGCCCCGCCGGACGATCTCGGCTGGATCGCGTTCGAGTTCGCCTACCGGTCCGGCGCCTACGAGATCAGGCTGGATTCCGAATGGCTGGAACTCGCGTCCGATCCCGGCAACCCGTCGCCGATCCAGGTGTCATGCCGGGGAAGGTGCGAATGCCTGGCTCCCGGCTCGACGCTCAGGCTGCCGGTCTCCGGGCAGGCATCGTCACGGTGACCGGTCCGGCACGAGCCCGGACACCCGTCACACGCTTCCGGAAACGAGTGCGTCAAGTTCTGCAAATTTGTCCCTGGCAGTGCGGCGAGTGGAACGGCAGCCTGTGTGAACCGCACGCTGACCGGCAGCTTCAACCAGCCGTTTCGGTACAGACCGCGCCGAGTTCAACGGCGGCTCCCTTCCCGAGGGACCGGAAGAGCGACATGGCGGAGCCGGCTGGCGAGGACGCCTTCAGGAAAGGATCGCGAGCAGGAACGCCAACACCACGAATCCGACCAGCCCGACGATGAAGATCCACCGGCGCGCCGGCGTGTTGAGAACGATCTGCCCTTGTCGTGCGTCGTCCCCGGATACCGTGGTTGGCTGGTCCTGGCGATGGTTTTGATCTGATCGAGCGTTCTGCGGCACGACCTTCTCCTTTCCGATGGTTCTTTTCAGGTTGCCCGGATGCGCTCACCGGTTACTGCCGATCCGGCCACGCCGGGTGCGCGCCCCTCGTTCGCAGGCACTATCCAAGATAACTGGCCGACCGCGGCGGGGTTCCCCGCGCGGTCGGCCGCCTCGACCGGGAGTTCAGTGGCCTGTCGAGCTCGATGGCGGGGAAACGCCGTTTCACGTATCGTTGCCGGAAGCAGCAGGTAGCTGACGCTGAATGCCAGGAAAGATCCGGCGGCGAGAACCGGATAAATGATATTACCATGAAGAGTTGATTTCGCCACGTGACGGGGCAGGGCAGGGATGCAGGACACCGCGGATGTCCCCGCAGTCCTGCGGCATCGCGAGGATCGCATATGGCCACTTCATCCCCGGACCACGCCACGGACCCGGCACCGGCGCGGCGCGGATCGGTCCGGATCGCGTGGGCCGTCATGGCACTCATGTCCGTCCTGGTCGCGTCGGTGTCCTCTCGCTATGTCCTCGGGATCGGCACCGTCCCGGGGATCGTCGCGGCCAACCGATTCTTCGACCCTTGGCTCGCGCTGCATGCCGCTGCGGCCGCGTCAGCCCTGTTGGTGGGACCGTTCCAGTTCCTGGCCTCCATCCGGGCGCGCTATCCCGGCCTCCATCGCTGGGCCGGCCGCGTCTATGTCGCCGCCTGCCTGACCGGCGGGGTCGCTGGAATTTGGCTGGCGATCGGTGTTTCCACCGGAGCCGTCGCCCGCTACGGGTTCCTCGCTCTGGCGATCATCTGGCTGGTCTCGACCGCCCTGGCGCTGCGGGCGGTCTTGAAACGGGACTTCGCCGGGCACCGCCGATGGATGATCCGGTCGTTCGCCCTGACCCTGGCCGCCGTCACGCTTCGCATCTACCTGCCGACGGCATTGTTCGCGGGGATCGATCCCACGGCCGCCTATCCGGCCATCGCGTGGCTTTGCTGGGTGCCGAACCTCGCAGCGGCGGAACTCTATCTTTCCCTGATCAGCGGCAGACATGGATCACCGCGTCGATCGGCTATTTCCATAACTAATATTATCACATAAACGGTATCCTCTTGGCCCCGTCCCGCTGCATCCGTGTTTCCCCATCCGGCTACTGACCTGCCCTGCCGCGGTCCCATATAGTGCCGGCGCGCGAGAACGACGATAAAGCCGAGGAAACACCGGAGTCTACATGCCTCAAAGTCTGCAATTTCTCCTAGCATTGATGCCGATCTGCATCGTGTTCGTCCTGCTGGTCGCCCTTCGCCGGTCGGCCAAGCTGACCATGGCGGTCGCCTATGCCGCCACCGCCCTGATCGCCCTCGCCCTGTGGGGCACCCCGATCGAGAAGGTCATGGGTGCGTCGGTCAACGGCCTGGTGACGGCGATCAACGTCCTCTACATCGTGTTCGGGGCTATCCTGCTGCTGTACACGCTCGAGGAGAGCGGGGCCATCGCCCGGATCCGGCAGGGTTTCACCTCGATCTCACCCGACCGGCGCGTGCAGGCGATCCTGATCGCCTGGCTGTTCGGATCGCTGGTGGAGGGCGCCTCTGGCTTCGGCACGCCGGCGGCGATCGCGGCGCCGCTGCTGGTCGCCATCGGTTTCCCGGCCATGGCGGCGGTGCTGGCGGCCCTGATCATCCAGAGCACGCCGGTCTCGTTCGGCGCGGTCGGGACGCCGATCCTGCTGGGCGTCAGCACCGGCCTCGCCAACCAGGAGATCGTCAACACCACCATCGCGCCGATGGCCTTCGGCGACTATCTGGTCCACATCGCCGTCAACGTCGCGATGGTCCATGCGCTGGTCGGCTTCCTGATCCCGCTGATCATGGTCTCGATGATCACCCGGTTCTTCGGACCGAGACGCTCCTTCGCCGAGGGGTTCGCCGCCTGGAAGTTCGCGCTGTTCGCCGGCATCGCCTTCACCCTGCCCTACTATCTCGTCGCGGCCGCGTTCGGGCCGGAGTTCCCGTCGCTGATCGGCGCCATGATCGGGCTCGGGATCGTCATCCCCGCTGCCCGGCGCGGGTTGTTCCTGCCGCGCGAGGTCTTCGATTTCGGGCCGCGGAAGAACTGGGAGGCCCGCTGGATCGGCACCCTGGAGCAGTCCCAGCAGGCGGTCGAGCATGAGCAGCCCATGTCGCTGCTGAAGGCCTGGACGCCTTACCTGCTGGTGGCCGCGCTGCTGATCGCAACGCGCGTGATCGATCCCCTGAAGGCGTTCCTCACCTCTCCCGAGATGACGCTGAGTTGGGCCAACATGTTCGGGTCCGGCATCTCGGCCTCGTCCCAGCCGCTCTACCTGCCGGGAACGGTGTTCGTCCTGGTGTCTCTGTTCGCCTATTTCTTCCAGGGCATGGGCAAGGACGGAAGCTACCGCGCCGTCTGGTCGCTGTCGGGCAGCACGATGATCAAGGCGGCGCCGGCCCTGCTGCTCGCCGTGCCGATGGTGCAGGTCTTCATCAATTCCGCGTCGCCCGAACATGCCAGCATGCCGCTGGTGCTGGCCGGCGGCGTGTCGGCCGTGTCGGGCGAGTTCTGGCCCCTGGTCTCTCCGATCGTGGGCGCGCTCGGCGCCTTCATCGCCGGATCGAACACGGTCAGCAACATGATGTTCTCGCTGTTCCAGTTCTCCACGGCGGTCAATATCGGGCTGGCGTCCGGAGGCGCCGCACTCGTGGTGACCCTGCAGGCCGTCGGCGGTGCCGCCGGCAACATGATCTGCGTGCATAACGTGGTGGCGGCGTCGGCGACCGTTGGTCTGGTCAACCGCGAGGGCGACCTGATCCGGATGGCGCTGCTGCCGATGACCTACTACGTGGTCCAGGCCGGCCTGATCGGAATGGCGCTGATCGCAGGCGGCCTGAATCTCTGGTGGGCCGGCGCGGTCGTGTGGCCGGTCGCCTGCCTGCTGGCCATGCGCAGCCTGGGCAGCGGCAAGCCCGCCGCCGTGGCTCCCGGCGTCAGGTAACGGGCGTCGCCCCGGTCCGCCAACCCCGGAACCGGGTTCCGGTCCGGGTGCCGGTCAGCTCGGCCGGCACCCGGAATCGGAGTGGCGACGATCCGGCGCCGATGCGGCGATTTTTCCAATCCTGTAAAAAATTCGGAACTTCCGCTCCCGCCGGACTGTCTTTCCAGTCTGCAGGCCGGCGGCCATGCCGATCCGTCCGGATACGGCTTGGCCTTCCGTCCGGCCTTTCATCCTGCCGAATAACAAGAAGCGCGCATTGGACTTTCACGGAAACGGCACCGCCGGGCACGGCGCGGTGACCATTCACCTGTATTCCGCCTTCGCTGCATCGAGGAGTTCACAATGCATAACCGGGATCGCGACGCGCGGATGTCCATCCTCCCCGACCCCGGCCCCGCCGGCTCCCCCGTTGCGGCCCCGGCACCGTGATCCGCCAGACCCGCGTCCCACGCAGTCCCGTGCGGTGACGTCCCAGCAGCCCACGGAGGGCAGGTGACCGACCAAGCCCACGGAGCGGGATCGTGCCCGCATGGACTCTCCAGGAGGACGGGCGGAGCTCTGGCGATGCTCGCCTTCGTCCTCATCGGCCTTGCGGCACTGCCCTTGCTGACGGCCGACACGCCGCCGATCTTCGACTATCCGAGCCATTTGGCGCGGGTCCATATCCTGGCCCACCTGGACGCCGTCCCGGCCTTCGCGTCCAACTTCACGGCGGACAGCCTGCTGTTGCCCAACGTCCTCTCGGACCTCGTGCTTCTGGCCCTCGCGCCGGCGCTCGGGATCGAATTGGCGGGCAAGGTGCTGCTTGGCCTGTTGCTGGTCCTGACCGTCACCGGTACCCTGGCGCTCGGTTCCGCGGCGACGGGCCGCCCCTCGGTCTGGCCGCTTCTGGCAGCGGCCCTGGCCTGGAACGAGGTGATGCTCTGGGGCTTCCTGAACTACATGCTGGGCGTGGGGCTGCTGTTATGGGGGCTGGCGGCGTGGCTGTATCTCGGACGCCGGTCGCGCGGCGGCCAGCTCGCGGCGGGCGCCGCCTTCGCCGTCGTGCTGCTTCTGGCGCACATGGTGGCATTCGGCCTCTTCGCCGTCGGGATCGCGGCCCTTGAGCTGGGCCATGCCTGGACGGCGCGCCCCCGCGCGCTACGGTCGGCAGCACGCCGGCTCGCGGCGTCGGCCGCCATCTTCGTTCCCGCCCTCGCGCTCTACCTGGCCGCAAGCCCGGCGAACGGGCTGCCGCTGGAGCTTCGGTTCGACTTCACCGCCTGGCAGAAGCTGTCGCCCTTCACGCGCCTGCTCTCCACCGGCAACACGGTCCTGGACACCACGACCCTGGTGGCGGCTTGCGTCGCGATCCTGGTCCTGCTGGCGAGCCGCCGCGTCACCCTGCACCGGGGCCTGGCTGGACTGGCGGCGATCTATACCCTGCTGGTCTTGACGCTCCCCTACTCCGCCATGGGATCCTACTTCCTCGACTCGCGGATAGCTCTTCCCGCCGCGCTGCTCCTGGCGGCAGCCCTGGCGCCCGCCCGGCCCGCTCCCAGGTCCGCCATGATCTTCGCCCTCGGACTGGTCCTGGCGGTAGGCGCGCGCGGCGCGCTGATGGCTCAGGACTGGGCCCGCCAGGATCGCGGCTTCGCCGCCGTCAGACAGTCCCTGGAAGAGTTGCCGGCCGGCGCGATCCTGGTCCCGGCCGAGGCGGCCCCGTTCGAGCTGGGCGACTGGTTCACGACCCGGCACGTGCGGCCCGCCCACGAGCACACGGCGGCCTATGCGGCCCTGCAGCGGAACTCCGTCGTCGTGAACATCTTCGCCCGGGAAGGCCAGAACCCGCTGATCTTCACCCCGGCCGACCGGGCGCTGCTGGATCTCGCCGTCAACCCGATCGCCCGGGTCGGAACCGCGGACCGGCTGGCTTCGCTCGTCGACCGGGTGGACGCCGTGACGAGGAGGAGCGACGCCACCGACGTCTACATCATCGTTTTCAACCGGGGCTGCGCCGGATGGCCCGACGGGCTTCCGGTCCACGCCGTGGCCTGCGGGGCGGACCATGCGCTCATGCGCCTGCTGCCGCCGGGGGAGCGCGCGCCCGGCACCGAGGAACTCGAGACGGTAAGGAGCAGCTCATGACGTCGCCGCGCGGGAGAACGGACAAGCCGGCCCATGCCGTTCCCACGGCCCTGCTGGCGGCCGCCCTGACGGCGCTGATCGTGTGGCAGCTCCAGCGGTCGCTGCCGGGATCCCTGCTGTGGGACTTCGGCTCCTTCATGGGGGCGGGACGGGCCGCGGCGGAGGGGCTCGATCCCTACGGCATCTATCCCGGGCTGACGTTCCGCGTCGAACTGCCCGGATTCGAAAGCTGGAACCAGAACCTCAACCCGCCGGTCTCGCTGCTTCTGTTCCAGCCGCTCTCATATCTCGACCCGGCGGAAGCGTTCCGGCTCTGGTGGGCGGTCACGGCGGTGGCATACGCCGCCCTGGTCTCCCTGCTGGTCCGCCGTTACCGGCCCGAGGCTCCGCTGGTACCCGCACTGGCGGCATGGGCTGCGGCAGGCTTCTGGGACACGCTGGTGCTGGGGCAGATCTATGTGCCCCTGGCACTCGCCGCCGCCGGTGCCTGGCTGCTCCTGGAACGCGGCCGGCTGCTGGCGGCGGGGCTGCTGATCGGGGTGGTCGTCGCGGTCAAGCCGAACTTCCTGGTCTGGCCCGGCCTGCTGCTTCTGGCGGGATACCCGCGGGTCGCCTTCGCCGCCGCCGGCTGCGCGGCCGTGCTGAGTCTCGCACCGGCGGCGCTGTACGGGCCCGGAGTCTACCGGCTCTGGCTCGACGTGTTGTCGCAGGACGCGCAGCGCGGCGTCTTCCTGACCAATACATCGCTGCCCGGACTGTTCCTAAGGTTCGGATACGGCACTGCCGGCCTGGCGGCGAGCCTCGTCCTGCTCGCCGGTCTCGCCTTCTGGGCACGCCGGTACCGGCCGGATCCCCTGCGGGCCAGCGCTCTCGGCCTGCTGGGCGCCCTGCTCGCCTCGCCGCTGGCCTGGATCCATTACACCCTGTTCCTGCTTCCGCTGTTCTTAAGGCCTCCGCTGACCCCGGCGCTGGCGGTGGCGGCCTGCCTGCTGGTCATTCCGGTGCCGGTCCTGCTCGACCGGTTCATGTCCGCTCCGGGATGGCAGCAGGCCACCATCGGATCGGTCTATGCCTGGGCCCTTCTGCTCCTGATGGCGGACCAGTGGCGGCAGGACCGGAGATGACGCGGGGGCCTCGCCGTTGCCGGCCGTCGCAATCCTGCCGGCGGATCGTTCATGGGGAAAAAAAGACGGCCACCCCGAGGGGTGGCCTTGAGTCTAGGGAGGAAACGCCCAAAGAGGCGTATGCAGCATCGCTGCTGCAGTGCAAAAACTAATATACCAGGCTCCACAAGGCAAGCGGCGATAATTCATTCCAGATGATTTATTCTGACATACCACCATATTCGCCACCTGCGTCCGATCCCCGGCGCGGGCGCGACGTCAGCGCAGCGCCGAAGCGGCGACCTGCTCCTCGCCCGTCCGGTCGCGCCACTCTACCAACCGCGCCAATTCGTCATCCCCGTCCGCCGCGACCTGCCGCGCCGGAGCGATGCGGTCGATGGCGGCCAGCCGATCGGGGAGGTCGAGCCTGGACATCTTGGCGATGAACCGCTTCCGGATTTCCCCAAGCGTCGCCGGCTGACCGCCCATCAGGAAGAGTCCCGGGTTCGCCCTGGCCTCCTTCGGGAACATCGAGGCGCCGATCGTGTCGGGCGTGCTGTCGGCAGCCTTCAGGAAGCGCGCCGTCCCGGCCACGCCGAGGACGTGGGCCAAGTAGATCTCGGTCTGCGTGACCGGGCGCGCCATCAGCTTCTGGAGGCGCCGGGTATTGTCGACCGTCAGTTCCGCCGCCAGGAAGGCGCTCAGCCTTGCGTCCTTGCGCAGGGCCAGGATCTGTTCGCGGACACCGGGATCGTCGACGACGGGCTCGCCCAGCGGTCCTCTCCGGATATGCCGGGCGAGATGGCCGAGACCGTATTTCCGTCCATGGCTCCGGACCTTGGAGAGCCAGGTCGTCTCGATGAACTGGTAAAGTCCGGTCGCGGAACTCGTCGATGCCCTGGCCGCGGCATCGAGGCTGGACTCCAGGCTCGCCATGGCGCGCATCAGGCGTGCGGGAGCGCCGACGCTGGCGGCGGCCTCGTCGATCGCCGCGAGGGTCCCGGCTTGGCGGTTGAGGCGCGCGACGAGGCTCCCGATGCCGGACCCGTCCGTTCCGGGGGCTTCCTCCTCCGGCTCGCCCGCTTCCGCCAGAACGTCGTCCAGCGTCCTGGACTGGCCGGAGCCCTCCGCCGCCGCGGCCTGCGGATCCCGGTCCGGGGGCTCCTTGCCGATCCGGCAGGCCACCCCTGTGACGGCGCCCAGGACGACCAGTCCCAGGGCGGCCCGCCGGGTGTAGGCGATCAGAAGGTCCGACGCCCCTGGGGTGCCCGCCTTTCCCCTGCGGATCATGCCCGTACCCTGCAGGCGCGCGACGAGTTCCCCGATGGCTTGGCCCGTCCGTGTCATGATGTTTCCTCCGTCATCGGGCCCGCCCCTGTTCCCAGGCCGTCCAGGCGCGGGTACGGCACGATCGGGCGCTCGGAATGTTCATGATTCGTTCTATCCTGGGCGACAGTACAGCTGCTTCCCAGGCTGGGCAACTATCCGGATGGGATAGGGCGGCGCGGCGGTCCGGAAGTCGCGGAGTCCAGCCGATCCCATGCGCCGCGCTACCCCTAATGAGCATCGGGACGGACGGCCCCGTACCCTGAAAACCTGGAACAAAAAGAGTACATATGGTGCCACTGTGATTTTGGGAGCGCTGCAATGTCCTCATCCCCGTCAAGGTTGGCCGAGACCATTCCGGACCGCCGGAAAGCCCTTGACGCCGCCCTGACCCAGATCGAACGCTCGTTCGGCAAGGGCGCCATCATGAAGCTCGGGGGCGGCGCCGAGATGCCCGCGGTGGAGGCGATCTCCACCGGTTCGCTGGGACTCGACATCGCGCTCGGCATCGGTGGGGTGCCCAAGGGGCGCATCATCGAGATCTACGGCCCGGAAAGCTCGGGCAAGACGACGCTTACGCTGCATGTCATCGCCCAGGCCCAGAAAAGCGGCGGCATCTGCGCCTTCGTCGACGCGGAGCATGCGCTCGATCCCGCCTATGCCCGCAAGCTGGGCGTCGACGTGGACGAGCTGCTGATCTCCCAGCCCGATGCGGGCGAGCAGGCTCTGGAAATCGTCGATACGCTGGTGCGCTCGGGCGCCATCGATGTGCTGGTGGTCGACAGCGTGGCGGCCCTGGTGCCGCGCGCCGAACTGGAAGGCGAGATGGGCGACAGCCATGTCGGCCGCCACGCGCGCCTGATGAGCCAGGCGCTCCGCAAGCTGACCGGCTCGATCTCCAAGTCCAATTGCACGGTGATCTTCATCAACCAGATCCGGCTGAAGATCGGCGTCATGTTCGGCAATCCCGAGACCACGACCGGCGGCAACGCGCTGAAGTTCTACGCCTCCCAGCGTCTCGACATCCGCCGCATCGGCGCGATCAAGGACCGGGAGACCGTGGTCGGCAACCAGACCCGCGTGAAGGTGGTCAAGAACAAGATGGCTCCGCCCTTCCGGGTGGTCGAGTTCGACATCATGTACGGCGAAGGCATTTCCAAGACGGGAGAGCTCCTGGACCTGGGCGTGCAGGCCGGGGTCGTCGAGAAGTCCGGCTCCTGGTTCAGCTACGGCGGCCAGCGGATCGGGCAAGGCAAGGAGAACGCCCGGACCTTCCTGAAATCCAACCCTGACATGGCGGATGTGATCGAGGCGAAGATCCGGGAGAACGCCGGGCTCGTCGCCGGTGCTATGATGGGGTCCCCGGACGGCGACGGCGAGCCGGCCGACGATCAGGCCGCTCCGTAAGGGCTCCAGGCGGGAAAGGGCGGTTTGCCGGCCTTTCCCGCGGCCCGTCAGATCACGTTTCTCGCGACGTGACGCCATACCTTCGATCCGTTCGCCGGCATCGGCCTGCCCGCCGCCAGGCGTTCCGCCGGCAGGCTGATATGAACGGTCTTGCCGCTGTCGGGCCTGCTTTCGACCTCCAGGCTGCCGCCGTGCCGTTCCACCAGGACGCTGGAAATGAACAGTCCCAGGGCATTGCCCCGGTACGGCCGCGCCGTCGCGCTCCCGAGACGGTAGAGAGGATGCAGGAGGCTGGGAGCGAACTCGTCGGCGTTTCCGGGGCCGCCATCCTCTACCCTGATTTCAAGGGCGGTTTCCGTCCTGCTGACCTTGACGGCGATATGGCCGTGCGTCGGCGAGGAATCGACCGCGTTCCCCAGGACATAGGTCAGCACCTGCTTCAGGCGGTGCCGGTCCGCCGACAGCACCGGCAGGGGGCTGGGCAGGTCGAGCGTCAGCTTGTGCCGGGTTTCCCGTCGCGATGCCCGGACCGATCGGATCGCTTCGTCGAGGATCGCCGCCAGGACGACCGTCTCCTCGTGGAACTCGACCTGCTCGGACTCCAGCCGGGCCATCTCGAGGATTTCGTTGATCGATCCGGCCAGTTGCCGGCCGCCTCGGTCGATGATCGCGGTGATCTCCCCGGCATGGGCGCTCGGCGGTGCGAGGGCGGCGTCCTTCAGGACCTCGCCCACACCCAGCAGGGAAGCGAGAGGGGACCGCAGTTCCTGGCCGATATGGGCCAGGAACCGGGATTTCGCTCGGCTTGCCGCCTCGGCCGCATCGCGTGCGTCCCTCAGCTCGTCCTCGCGCCGCTTCCGATCGGTGACGTCGAAGACGCACCCGGCGAGATGGACCGGCCGTCCGCCGGCATCCCGCCCGGCCTGGGCGGTGACCCGCATCCATCGGTAGGCTCCCGTCGCCTGCCGGACACGGAACTCGGCGTCGTACGGTTCCCGTTCGGCCAGATGGTGCCGCAGGACCTCCCCTGCCCTCTCGCGGTCGTCGGGATGGAGCAGGTCCTCGAACGTGACGCCCGGGACCGGCTCGTCCTTCGGTTCCATCCCCAGCATGCGCTTGAGCAGCGGCGACCAGTACAGCGTGCCCTTGCCGATATCCCATTCCCAGAAACCGATGCTGGCCCCCTGCATCGCCGATGCGAGCCGTTCCCCGTCTTCCGGCGGGCGCTGGTCCTGTCGCTTCCGCAGGACGGACAGGGCGGCCAGCCTCGCGAGCCGCCGGGCCGGGACGGCTTCAGCCTCGCTCGGGCCACGAGGCTCCTGGTGGTGGACCATGAGGAACCCGTGCACCGCTCCGCCCCGTCCCAGGGGAAAGGCCCAGCAGGACCTTATACCCTGGGCGAGGGCGAACGCGGCGAACCCGCGCCACGCCGGATCGGAGGCGATGTCGTCGGTCAGCATCACCTCTTCCGCCGCGCCGGAGCCGCGCGGCCCGTCGGGCAAGGCGATGGGCATCGAACCGACGGCCGCCCCGTACCCCGCGGGCAAGCCCGGCCCGGCCCCCAACCGCAGGCCGTCGCCGCCGGGGTCGGCGAGCAGAATGGAGCAGCGCGCCCCCTCGAACAGGGCATCCGACGAGCGGCAGACTCGGTCGAGGATTCCCTCCAGACCGTCTCCCCGGGCGATGGCGTCCAGGATCGCTTCCTCGCTTTCGGCCAGGACATGCTCTCGCCCGGGCCTGGCGGGCGGGCGGCCAGCGGGATCCGGTCGGCCGCCATGTTCGCCCGGCCAGACGAACTCGACCCGGGCGGACCCGAAATTCGGACCCACGAGAGCGCCGGCCAGGCGGGTCCACACCGGATCGGAACATCTTCCCGCCGTCCCCACGCCTTCGGCCGGCAGGCCCGTCGACGCAATGTCGATGACCCTTGACTCCTTGCAGAAAAGGGGAACATCGATATCACCGGACGGGTGCGGAAAGCGGTCGCGAGCCTGTGCAGCAGACATGATTGTACCTAAGGACCAAGTAAGGATGATGCAGGAAACATCCTGGTCCGCAAATACTAACAAGAGTTTACTTGTAAGTATCTCCGGAAGATAGGCATAGATGTTGATCTATCCTGCGCTCCGGGCCGGGAAACTTTTCCGTCGCGAAAGCATGGGTTCCGGCAGGGCCAAAAAGTCGTTACATATCAACGGTTTGAAGCACGGTCCTAACTGGCTTGCTCAAGGAGCCCATATTCCTATCGCTTGGCCTTAGTTTCCGAAGGCTTGCCGGAAAGTCATACGATCAGGACTCTTTGAAAATCTCACCGGGCCGTGAATATGCCGCTGGTAAGTGGAGGCACTCCTCTTCAGCTGCCGCTGGCGAACTCAGGCCGGAGCTCCTAGACCTTCCGGATTGCAATTTGCCGAAGATCTTCGGGAACGGCGAGTTCTGCCGTCTCTTCTGGCCTTTTCTCGAATTCGCCGTCCGGCGTTTCACTGCCGATTACGGATCATCTCCGGACAGGTCTCCCACATGCGGATTGCGGTCATAGCGCGGGGAGCCGGGCACCGCCGCCGCGACGCCGTGATCGAAAATCGCGATCGTGCGCTGGTGCCGCATCAGCATGGGCATGCCGAGGCGCGGGAACAGAGGCGATGCCGATGATCCCCGGGTCTCCTGCCAAGCTTGTCTTCATGACACGGAACGGCGGTGATTCACTGCGCTCGCCGTCACGCCATCATTCAGGAACCAGCAGGAGCCGGGGCTGTTTCGACCAGACGGCATCTCGAAATCCGTCGGGATTTTCTTCAGAGGGCACTTGGGATGGGCAGAATAGTATCGGCGATAGTATCAGGAGTGGTGGCCTTTACCTGCGCCGCGCACCCTCTGAGCGCGCAGGACAGGGGCGTGACCATTGGCATGACGAACTGGGCCGAGAACATCGCCGTCGCCAACCTGTGGAAGATCCTGCTGGCGGAGCGGAACTACCAGGTCGAACTGAAGTCCGTCGACCGGGTGCTGGCCTTCAGCGGACTGGCGCGCGGCGACATCGATCTCGGCCTCGAGACCTGGCTGCCCAAGACCGACAAGGACGTCATGGACCGGTTCGGGAAATCCATCGAGGTGCATGACTCCTGGTACAAGGGAACGAGGCAGGGCTTCGTCGTGCCGTCCTATGTCGGCATCGACAGCATCCGGGAACTCTCGGAGCGCAGGGCCGAGTTTCCCGCGGCCGGGGAAGAGGCGGCGATCGTCGGGATCGATCCCGGCTCGTCCCTGATGCAGATGGCCGAGAAGGTGCTCGACACCTACGATCTGGACATGAAGCTGGTCAACTCCTCGGAGACCGGGATGATGAGCGCGCTGGCGCGCGCCTACCGGAACCGCACCCCCATCGTGGTCACGCTGTGGAGCCCGCACTGGGCCTTCGCCGAATACGACCTCAAGTACCTTCAGGACACGGAAGACGATTTCGGCGGAAGCGACGACATACACTTCATGAGCCGCGCCGGATTCGGAGAGGATCATCCCGAGGCCCTGCGCTGGCTGAATGCCTGGGACATGAGCGACGACGAACTGGGTTCGCTGATGCTGACGATCGAGAGGGCCGGCGATGCCGAGGCGGGCGCCAGCAAGTGGCTGGCGGAGAACCGGCCCTTGGTCGATGGCTGGTTCGGCGGGGGCGAGGCGGCGGCCCCATGATCCCGGCCTGACCATGGATGATGCCTACCGGGATATCGGCCGCCTGTATCTGGCGCTCCTGTCGCCGGAACGGGAGCGGGGCGACCGTCTCGGGGACGGTGCCATGAACCGGTGGATGCTCGACGTCCCACCCGGTGCCGCGATCCTGGATGCCTGCTGCGGGGTCGGCAACGACGTGCTGGCCCTTCACCGGGGGATTCCGGCGGTGGGCAAGGCCGGCCCCTGGAACGCGTTCGGCTCCGACTTCTCCGAAAGCCTGCTCCGGGTGGCGCGCACGCGGACGGCGGCTCGCGGGTTGCCCGCGGACCGGCTCCGGCGGTCGTCCTTCGCCGACCTGGCCGGGATCGGGGACTGGCGGCACCGGTTCGACGTCGTGCTGGCCGCACACGCGATCTACACCGCTCCGGACGGAATCGACGAGGGAACGTACGACGATTATCTCCGGGCTTCCCTGCACGGCATGAAAGCCGTCCTCGGGACCGGCGGCCGTCTTCTGACCAACATCCGAGACTGGCCGGCCGCCGAAGCCCGGGGCTACCCGCCGACCGTCGTGGAGAACCGGCATGGCGGCGAGGTCTTCCGATGCCGTTACGAATGGCGGCCGGGAAAGACGCTCCGCTCGCTGCACGCCGCCACGCTCGCCTTCGAATGCCGGGATTCCGGCGAGCGCGCGGTGTCGACCCTACGGTTCGTCGGGCGCAGCGCCGACGAGATGGCCGGCATGTTCCGGGAGGCCGGATTCCGGGTCATCCGGTCCGAACCGACCGGCACCGAAGGCGATCGGTTCATCACCTTCATGCTGCAGCCCGTTTCCTGACGCCGAGCCGGTCCCTGCGACCGCCGGCGGGCCGGCGGGACTTGTTCACGTTCGCGAACATCCGCCGCCCCGCCGTTCACGTCGCGAAACATCGCCGCCCGCCCGGAAGCTGCGCAACGCCCGAGGATCACCCGGGCGGCCGTCTGGCACGCCTCTTGTAAGGCTCCGTTTCAAGAGGAAACCCCTGCCCCACCGGAGGGAGCCATGAACCCCATTCCGTTCCGCAAGCCGTCCCGCCCCGCGGCCGCATCTTCCGCCGCGTCCTCCGCCGCCTCGACCAAGCGCGTGGTGGTCTGGCTCGGCGGCGGCGACGCTCAGCGTTCCGCGATCGAACTGGCCACCCGGATCTCGCTTGCCTCCGGCGCCCAGCTGACCGGCCTCTCGGCCTTCGACCCCGAGCCGGAAGCCCAGGCGATCCCGGCAGGCGGCACCTACTGGGCGCGGTGGCTGGCCGACCAGCGCCGGGCCCGGAAGCGCGAGGCGGCCGCAGCGGCGCTCCGCCATTTCGACGAGGTCACCCGTGGCCACCCGATCGAGATCACCTGCCGGCACGACGAGACCGGGTTCGACGGGCTCGCGGCGGTGGTGGCCGGCTGCGACCTGCTGGTGATCCCGGCCGGCGCCGGCCTTTCCGGGACGGGGCAACCGCCGTCGGAAGAACTCGCCGCGACCCTGGCTGCCCGGTCCGCGGTTCCCGTCCTGCGGGTGCGGGAGCATCCCTCGGCGGTGCGCAACGTCGTCCTCGTGGTGTCCGGGACGGACGGCTGCGCCCGTCTGGCCCGTCGGTTCCTGCATTCCGGGCTCTGGACCGAGGCGCCGGTGGCGCTGCTGCCCGTGGGCGGCGACCGGCAGCGGGTCCAGGCGGCGCTCGACGAGCAGGTGGAGCTGGTTCGCGCGCACGGGCGCAAGGCCACGGTCATGCCCGCGATCGATCCCGACACCGAGGCGGACCTGCTCGGCCGCGAGGTCGGGCGCTTCGATGCCGCCGCGATGTCCTGCCTGTCCCATCGGAGCGGCTGGCTCGGCATGGTCCGGACCTGCCCGTTCGAGGTCGTTTCGGACCGCATGCCGGTGACGCTCTTGCCCTGAGCCCTCGGGAGGCCAACTACGGGGCAGGACGAGACTTCCCGAAGCTTCCCCGGATGCCGAACCTGATCGGACTGAAGACCCTGGTTCCCCCGTCGCTGCAGCTGCCGGCCCTGGCGGCGGCGATGGTGTTCGTGGTCGCGGTCGGATCGACACAGGTCGCCCTCCAGATCATGAATTCCCGGGAGACGGACCAGCTGAGGCAGGTCGGCCAGGTCTATCTCGACGGGCTCGCGGCGAGCGTCCGGCCCTACGTGGAGGGCGGCGACGCCGTCGAGGTGGAGCGCCGCTTCGCGCAGGCGCTGGCCGAACAGCACGGCATTCCGGAACAGGCGCTGTTCGCCTTCGGCGGCGACGGCCGGCTGATCGCCCGCGCGGGCGATCCCCGGATCGAGCCGCCCGACGCGGCCGAGCTGATGCGCCTCGGGTTCCGCATCGACCCCGCCGGGGACGTCGGCTGGGCGAGCCGCCCGCTCGGCGCTCCGGGGTCCGGTGCCGGGCCGGGGATCGCGGCGGCGCTCGACCTGTCCGAGGTCATCGCGGCGCGCGAGCGGCTGCTCTGGGCGGTGGTGCTGATGGACTTCGTCATCGCCTGCCTGTGCGGCACCCTCGCCTTCGCGATCCTGCAGCGCCTGTCGCGCCCCCTGCGCACCCTGGTCGATCATCTCGGATCCCAGCCGCTCGGCGAGCCGGAGCCCCTGCCGGCCACGGCCGCCGGAACCGCGGGGCCGGAAACCCGCCGCCTGTTCGATGCCTACAACCGCTTGGCCGAAGGGGTCCGGGACCGCGAGCGCCTGATCCGGGCGCTGGCCGACCGGGAACAGGCGGCGGCGCTCGGCCGGATGGCGGCGACCATGGCCCACGAAGTGCGCAATCCGCTGGGCGGGCTCGCCACGGCGGTATCGACGCTGCGCCGGTTCGGCGACGACCGGCAGGTGCGCGACGAGGCGCTGGGACTGCTGGACCGCGGCATCGAGACGATCGACCGGATCGTGACCGGCACCCTCGACCTGTACCGGCCGCCGGAGGATCGCCGGCTCGGCCGCGAGGATCTCGAGGATCTCCGCCACCTGGTGGCGCCCGAGGCCGTCCGGCGCGGCGTGACCCTGGACTGGCGCGTCGAGGTGCCGGACAGCGTCGAGCTCGGCGCCGTCGAGGTCCGCCAGCTCCTCCTGAACCTGCTGCTGAACGCCTGCGCCGCGACGCCCGGCGGCGGCAAGGTCAGCCTGGCCGCCCGCACCGAGGGGACGGACCTGGTCTGCGACATCGTCGACCAGGGTCCCGGCCTGGACCGCTCCGTCGCCTCGCGCCTGACCGGCGGCGGGGCGGAGCGGCCGGCAACGGAGGCAAGCGGCCGGCGACTGGGCATCGACGTGGTGGTCGCCCTGCTGGGCTCGCTCGACGGCCGGGCGACGGTGATCGACGCGCCCGGCCGCGGGACCTCGATCCGGATCGCCATTCCCCTGGGAGCCAAGGCATGAACGACGGTCCTTCCGTCCTGGTGGTCGAGGACGATCCGGTGCTCGGCCCGGCCCTGATGCAGCGGCTCCGCCTGGAGGGTTTCAGGCCGCGGCTTGCCGCGAGCGGGACCGCCGCGGTCGAGGCCCTCGCCGGCGGCGCCCCGCCCCACGCCGTGGTCAGTGACATCCGTCTCCCCGACATGGACGGGGAGGCGCTCTACCGGCACCTGCTGGACTCCGTCGGGGCGCTGCCCGTGTACTTCATCACGGCGCACGGCCAGGTCGACCAGGCCGTGCGACTGATAAAGGCGGGAGCGCGCGACTACCTGACCAAGCCCGTCGACGTGGACTCGCTGGTCGCGGAGCTGCGCAAGGCCTGCGAGCCGGACGCGGCGGCGGATGCGGCGGCCCTGGGCGCCGCCCCGGCCATGCGCCAGGCCGAGGCGGTCCTGCGCAAGGCGGCCCGGGTGGACATCCCGGTACTGCTGACGGGCGAGACAGGCGTCGGCAAGGAGGTCGCGGCCCGGCTGCTCCACGCCGCCAACCGGGCGGACCGGCCGTTCGCCGCCGTCAACTGCGCGGCGATCCCGCGCGACTTGGTGGAGAGCACGCTGTTCGGCCACGAGCGCGGCGCCTTCACGGGGGCGGTGGCTTCCAGCCCCGGCCTGCTGGCGCGCGCCGGAACCGGGACGCTCTTCCTCGACGAGATCGCCGAGCTGCCGGCCGAGCACCAGTCGAAGCTGCTGCGCGTGATCCAGGAGCGGGTCTTCCTGCCGGTCGGCGGCCGGGAGGAGCGGCGCTTCGAGGCGCGCCTGGTCTGCGCCACCCATGCCGACCTGGCCGCCTGCGTCGCCGCCGGGACGTTCCGGGAGGATCTTTATTTCCGGATCAACGTGGTGGAAGTCCGCATCCCGCCGCTCCGGGAACGACCCGAAGACGTGTCCCTGCTCGCCCGCCGCTTCCTCGACGATGCCGTGGCACGGTTCGGCCTGGAATCCCGCGCGCTGTCCCCCGCTGGGCTGGCGGCCCTCGCCGACCATGACTGGCCGGGCAATGTTCGCGAGCTGCGCAACCGCATCGAACGGGCGGCGGTGCTCGCGGACGAGACGGTGATCGGGCCGGCGGATCTCTTCCCGGAGGCGGGGTTGGACGGGCCGCCGGTCGCCGGGACCGGCACCTTGGACGAGGCGCTGACCGTCGCGACCCGGGCGAAGGTGGAGGAGGCGCTCCGGCGCGCCGAGGGAAACCGCGGCCAGGCGGCGAGGCTGCTCGGCGTCTCGCGCACGACCCTGTGGAAGCGCATGCGCGAGCTGGGGATCGGCTGACGGGAAGCGGGAGACCGGCGCCGGCCGCGCTTCGTCCGCGGCACCGTCGTGATCTTGTCGGCCAATGATATGGCTCAGGTCCGTCAGCCCGTTGGCGTCGCTGGGTTCGACCGGCAGGCGGAGCACCCGCTAGTCGGCCCCGCCGGCGACGGTCCGGATTTCGCCCCGCGTCACTCTTCGTCGTCCCAGCGCTCGATCGAGACGGCGTCGATGAAGGCCTGCTCCTCGTCCTCGTACGGGCTCCGGCTGACGAGGAGCGACTGCCGACGAGCCTCGGCGGCGAACCGCGGCGACCGGATGTCCGGAACCCAGATCTGGATCGATCGCAACCCCTGGGCCCGCAGCTTCGCACGGTGGGTGCGGACCTTGTCCCTGGACGGTTTCGGGGTTGCAGTCACGGCGGTCTCCCTGGTCACATGTGACCATAGTATCGCCGTGGGGATGTCCGAACCGGATTTCCGTCTTCCCGGCCGCCCTCCCGCTCAGGCCGCCTGGATGCGTCCGAGGAAGCGGTCGATCTGCTGGCCCAGCACGGCGGCCTCGCGGCGCAGTTCCTCGGCGGCGGCATGGACCTCGCCGGCGGCTCCGCCCGTCCGGTTCGCGTCCTCGGTCACGCCCAGGATGTTGGAGGAAACCTCCTGGGTGCCGCGGGCGGCCTCGTTGGTGTTGCGGGTGATCTCGCGCGTCGCCGAGGCCTGCTGTTCCACCGCAGAGGCGATCGCCGCCGAGGTCTGGTCGATCTCCTCCACCGTCGCCGCGATGCCGACGATCGCTTCCACGGTCTGCCGGGTCGAGGCCTGGATCGCCGAGATCTGGCCGGAGATCTCCTCCGTCGCCTTGGCGGTCTGGCCGGCGAGGTTCTTGACCTCGTGCGCGACGATCGTGAAGCCCTTCCCGGCCTCGCCGGCGCGCGCCGCCTCGATCGTGGCGTTCAGCGCCAGCAGGTTGGTCTGGTTGGCGATCTGCTGGATCAGCCCGACCACGGCGCCGATCCGCTGGGCCGCCTCGTCCAGGGCGCGCACCGTCTCGCCGGTCTGGCGGGCCTCCGACACGGCGTCGCGGGCGCGGCCGGCGGCGTGGGTGACCTGGCGCCCGATCTCGGCGATCGAGGCGGCCAGTTCCTCGGTCGCGGCGGCGACGGTCTGGACGTTGGCGGAGGTCTCCTCGGACGCGCCCGCGACCACCGTGGCCCGCGATTTCGACGAGTCCGCGACCTCCGTCAGGTTCTCCGACGCGGCGGTCATCCGCTCCGCCGAGACGTTGAAGCCCTGGAGGACGCGGGCGACGGCCGAGCCGAACTCCGCCAGCGCGGCCTCCATCTCCCGATGGCGGGCCTCCTTGCCGACCTGCTCCTCCTGCTGCTCGCGCTGCAGGCGGCGGGTCTCCTCGGCATTGCGCTTGAAGGTGCCCAGCGCACCCGCGAGGCGGCCGATCTCGTCACCCCGCTCGGCATAGGGGATCGTGCCGGACAGGTCGCCCTCGGCGACGCGCAGCATCGCCCCGGTGATGCCGTCGATCGGCCGCAGGACCCGCCTGCGGATGACCGCCAGGGCGCCGGCCCCGATGGCGACGGCCAGCAGCAACAGGCTGGCCTGCAGCGTCAGGTTTCCGGACGCTGCCGACGATTTCGCGTCGGCATGCAGGACGATGGCATCCAGGGCCGCCTCGCAGACGGCGACCAGGCTGGTGGTCCCGGCGTCGACGGCCTTGCTGAACTCCGCCGCCCCGACCGGCGCAGCGTTCCCGGCCGCGACGGCCTGCTGGATCTCGTCGCTCAGCTTGACGGTGGTGCCGAAGTGGAGCGCCTGCGCGGCCTCGGCGGCGGCCACGACCGGCGCCGGCATGCCGGGGCGCCCGGCGATCTCCCTGACCAGCTTCCAGCCGGCGTCGGCCTTGCCGCGCAGTTCCGCGATCTTGGCCCGGTTCTCGGCCGAGACGGCCTTGTCCTTGATGATGGCCGCGACCGGATACTTCTCCAGGCCGGCGGCATCGCGCGCCAGGTACGCCGCGTCCTTCACGGCCACCTGGACCGCGGTGAAGGCATCGACGTCGGCCAGCCGCGCCGTCAACCGCCCGGAGATCAGTTCGAGCTGGTCGACCAGGGCGGTGATGACGGCATTAGCCTCCTTCGCGAACCCGTCCCGGCGCGCCGAGAGCGGCTGGCTCAGGTTCCGGTCGATCTCCGGGCGCAGTGCCGCCAGCCGGCCGCTCCGTGCCTCGAGTTCCGCCATCTCGGCCGCATCGGCGCAGTCGGTGCGCCCGCAGGCCGCCACCAGCGCTTCCAGCGCCGCGCCGGACTTGGCGCGGAGGGCTTCCAGGCCGGTCAGCATGGTCGCCGCGGCGGCGTCCTGGGCTTCCAGCTGGAGGCGGGTGCCGCCGCGCTCGATCCTGACATTCTGGAGTGCCGTGAAGACGTCGCGGCCGGCGCGCGCCAGATCGCCCGCGCGCTCCGCGGAACGGACGGCACCGAAGGCGCCGATCAGCGTCGAGCCGGTGATGCCGACCAGGATCAGGCAGAGGGCGGCGACGATCAGGTTCAGCGACGCTCCGATGCCGGGGGAACGGAGATGACGCGGCGCGGTCGTGAGGGATGGCATGGCTGTTCCTTGGTTGCGCTTTCCTTTCGGACGAATACCGATCAACGCGGCGTACCGCCCGAGTGCGCGCTATTCTTGGCCAAGGTTTGTTGCAGTATTCTTTAAATAAAGGACCGGATTTTAGGCATATGACTTTCATCTCGACTGTCCGGACCGATGCCGGAAGTCCGAAGGGAGCAGGCCGTGGAGATCAGGGCTGGCGGGGTGTCGGCGGCCCAGGCCAGGCCGTCCGGCAGGCCTTCCGACGTGAACGGGGCGCCGGCCGGAAACACCGCCTCGCGCCGGGCGGCGCAATCGACCAGATGGCGTGTGACCAGGGTATCTTCGGTGCGCCTCATGATCAGGACGTTGATGAGCACGAGGTCGGCATGGGCGGGGTTGGTTCGCGCCGTATCCCTGTCGGCCAGCACCAGCGTGGTGACCACCGGCTTCACGTAGGACCAGGGTTCGAACGGCGACCGCGTGGCGAGACGCTCGACGACGACCATCTCCTTCGGCAGCATCGATTCCATGCGTCCGGCCCACTGATAGCGCAGCGTGGCGGTGACCGCGACGACCGCGACGGCGGCGACGACCGGGCCGAGCCAGCGCGGCGGCGTGGCGCGCAGCACCTTGAAGCAGATCAGCATGACGCCGAGGGCCGCGAAGGCGGCGCAGGCCGCGATCAGGACATCGAGGAGCATCCGTGGAGTTCCCGGTTCAGCCGCGGTCAGGCCATGCCGCCGCGGTACGCGGCGAGGGCCGCCGATTGCATCAGCTTCACCACCGCGAAGGCGTCCTTGAGGTGCCCCCGCTCGAACGGCGAAAGCTCCTGCGGCGACAGGTAGTTGTCCGGAGTCTTGCCGGCCTTCATGAGCCGAGCCTGGTGCCGGATCCGCACGAGGCCCAGGAACTCCAACGCGTCCACCAGGTCGCGGGCGCCGTCCCGGCTGACCTTGCCGGTCTCGCCGGCGACCACCAGCCGGTCATGGGTGTTGACCACGGGCGAGCCGGCGTCCAGGGCGTAGACCCGGGCCAGATCGACGATCGGCGCCAGGACGGAGTGCTTGAGGTCGAGCGACCGATGGTGCTCCCCGCCGGAGATCAGGACGAAGTTCCGGAAGAGTCCCAGCGGCGGCTGGTGGGTCAGCGCGTTGCGGACCATATGGCCGAGGAACAGACCGTTGCTTCCGGTCAGTTCCAGGACGTGGCGCTGAAGGTCGCGGAACAGCGATGGCGGGCCGGCGACCGGCCGCATGTCGAAGAAGACGCTGGCGTTCAGCAGCGCCTCCGGCAGCGGTTCCCGCACCCAGCGCTCGAAGGCGCGGCGCCAAGCCTCCAGAGGCATCCGCCACCGCGGGTTCCGGGCCATGATGCCGCCGGGGCAGAGGGGATATCCTGCCTCCGCCAGCCCGTCGCAGACGAATTCCGCCAGGGCCTTGAAGTAGTCTCCGTGGGCCTCTTCGTCGTAGTCGTCGGACAGGACGAGGGCGTTGTCCTGATCCGAGCAGGCGGTCTGCTCGTTCCGCGCCTGGGACCCGAGCGCCATCCAGAGATACGGCACCGGCGGCGAGCCCAGCCGCCGCTCCGCCAGCCCGAGCAGCCGTTCCGTCGTCGCGTCGGTAACGGCCGAGACGGCATGGCCGATGCCGTAGGCGCTGCTGCCCCCTTCCACCAGGTCGTGGACCATGTCCGGCAGCGGCTTCACGGCCGCCGCGACGCCCGCGGCGTCATCCCGCCGGGCGATGTCGCCCGCCATGAAGGCGACCGACCGGACATGGGTCCGCAGGATGTCGGTGCTGGTCACCAGCCCGACCAGTTCCGCCCCGCACATGACGGGCAAATGGTTGATGCCGTGGCGGCCCATCAGGATCTCCGCCTGGAAGACCAGGGCGGTATCGTCGATCTGGAACGGGTCCGGCGTCATCACGGAGGATACCGGGCCGGCCGGGTCCCGGCCCGCCGCCAGCACGCGGTTGCGCAGGTCACGGTCGGTGACGATCCCCAGGAGCCGCCCGTCCTCGACCACCGCCAGGCAGGAGACGGAGGCCCGGTGCATGTGCCGGGCGGCATCGGCGATGCTGGTCCCGGGGGTGGCCACCTCCGGCGGGCGCCGGATCATGTCCCTGACCTCCCGGCGGCTCGCCGGGTCCATCCGCCCATGGGCCGCGCGCAGCCGCTCGCCCGGCTGCGGATCGAGCAGGCGGGCGAAATGGGGGTGGGCCGCCCTCAGCCGGAGGATCTGTTCGGCCGGGATCCGGTAGAGGACGGCGTCCTCCAGGACGGCGACCCGCAGCACGGCGTCGCCGCCGGAGATCCCGGAGGCCGGCACCAGGTCGCCTTCGCCCAGGCGGACCACGGGTTCGCCCGTGACGGTTCGGACCTCCAGCGATCCGCTCCGTACCAGGGCGATTCCGCCGGCGGGGTCGCCCGCCCATGCCGGCGTCTCGCCCTTGTTCAGGTGGATCGGGACGACCTGGGCGGCGACGGCATCCAGGTCGTCCTCGGGAAGTTTCGCGAAGGCCGGCTGGTCGGCGATGAAATCGCGGACCGCGGCAGGCTGGACCGGCATGTTCAAGGCCGCCTCCACGGTGGTTTGCCCCATGATGGCGCGGAAGGGCAGGACGGCGGCCGCCCTGCCCTTCCGGCCGGTGGTCGATGATCAGGGATCGATGCTCAGTGGTCGATCGCGGCCTTGGCGCCCCGCGGCGACCGGATATAGTCCACCAGATCCTGGATCTCGCGCGGCGGCGCCGCGGTCATCTTGCTGACCGCGAACGCGACGGCGAAGTTCAGCAGCATGCCGACGAACCCGATCCCTTCCGGAGAGATCCCCAGCAGCCAGTTCGCGGGCGTGTTGACGCCGATCGGATCGATGAAGATCCCCTTGAAGTAGACGATGTAGCCCATCGTGAAGATGAGCCCCGTCAGCATGCCGGCGATCGCCCCTTCCCGGTTCACCCTCTTCGCGAAGATGCCCATCATGATAGCGGGGAACAGCGAGCTGGCCGCGAGGCCGAAGGCGAAGGCGACCACCTCCGCCACGAACCCGGGAGGATTGTAGCCCAGGTATCCCGCGATCAGGATGGCACCGGCGGCGGCGATGCGGCCGGCCATCAGCTCGTTCTTCTCCGTCATGCCCTTGGCGAAGGTGCTTTTCAGCAGGTCGTGGGAGATCGAGGAGGATATCACCAGCAGCAGGCCGGCGGCGGTGGAGAGGGCCGCCGCGATGCCGCCCGCCGCGACCAGGGCGATCACCCAGTCGGGCAGCCTCGCGATCTCGGGATTCGCGAGCACCATGATGTCTCGGTCCACGGTCAGCTCGTTGCCGGCCCAGCCGTACTGCCTTTCCAGGTCGTCGTTCATGCCCGCCGGGTTGTAGTACTGGATGCGGCCGTCGCCGTTCTTGTCCTCGAACTTGAGCAGGCCCGTCTGCTCCCAGCGCTGCATCCAGGCCGGACGTTCCTCGTAGAGCAGGTTGCCGTCCGGAGCACCCACGGCCCCGACCTGGAGCGTGTCCATCAGGTTGTAGCGGGCCATGGCGCCGACCGCCGGGGCGCAGAGATACAGCAGGGCGATGAAGAACAGCGCCCAGCCGGCCGAGGAACGGGCGTCGCGGACGCGCGGCACGGTGAAGAAGCGGACGATCACGTGCGGCAGCCCCGCCGTGCCGACCATCAGCGCCGCCGTGATGGCGAACAGGTCGATGGCGCTCTTCTGCCCGTCGGTATAGGCCGCGAAACCGAGCTCGGTGACGACCGCGTTCAGCCGTTCCAGCAGGTAGACGCCGTCGGCGCTGACCGCGGGGCTGTCCACGAGGGTGCCGCCGAGGCCGAGCGGCGGGATCGGATTGCCGGTCAGCTGGAGGGAGATGAAGACCGCCGGCACGATGTAGGCGGTGATCAGGACGACGTACTGGGCCACCTGCGTATAGGTGATTCCCTTCATGCCGCCCAGCACGGCATAGACGAACACGATCCCCATGCCGACGATCAGCCCGACCTCGATGCTGACCTCCAGGAAGCGCGAGAACACGATGCCGACGCCGCGCATCTGCCCGGCGACGTAGACGAAGGAGATGAAGATCAGGCAGATCACCGCGACGACCCGCGCGGCGCTGCTGTAATAGCGGTCGCCGATGAACTCCGGCACCGTGAACTTGCCGTATTTCCGCAGGTACGGCGCCAGCAGCATCGCCAGCAGGACGTAGCCGCCGGTCCACCCCATCAGGTAGACCGATCCGCCGTAGCCCAGGAACGCGATCAGGCCGGCCATGGAAATGAAGGAAGCCGCCGACATCCAGTCGGCGCCGGTCGCCATGCCGTTGGCGATGGGATGGACGCCCTTGCCCGCGACATAGAAGTCGCCCGTCGTCGCTGCCCGCGACCAGACGGCGATCCCGATATAGAGGACGAAGGTGGCTCCGACCACCAGGTAGGTAAGTGTCTGGAGTTCCATTTTCTTGAGCCTTCCGAACGGTCGCCTAGATCTCGTCGACGTTGAACTGGCGGTCGAGCCGGTTCATTCGCCAAGCGTAGAAGACGATGAGCAGCAGGAAGATGACGATGGAACCCTGCTGGGCGAACCAGAAGCCCAATGGAAAACCGCCGAGCATGATGCCGTTGAGGGCATCGGCGAAGAGGATCCCCGCTCCGAACGACACGAGAAACCATACGACCAGACAGCCCAGGACCGTCTGGATATTGGCGCGCCAGTATAGCTGCGCCTGGGTGTCGAGATTTTCCCTCATATGCAACCCCTCTGTTGAGCTTCCCCGCGGGTCGTGGTTCGGCTGCCGGCCGGTAGCCCCAGGCAGCGCGTTTTTTCACATAGAGCCACAGAATGGGCAATCTGACAATGGAGCTGCTGGCAATTTCGTGTCGTCACACCACTTTCGAGAGGCGCCGCGGCATCCGGCGGCTAGCCTTCACCGACGACCCGGCCGGCCTTCGCATCGTGCAGGATGAAACCCTCGATCGGATCGGCGGGATGGGTCCAGGGGGCCTCGGCCAGGACGCGGACGGTGTCGGCATAGCCGGCCGACCAGCGGGCCCTGATGCCTTGGGGGCTGAAGTCGATGTCCTTGGAATGGTCCTCGCCCGCCAGCGGCGGGGCCAGCAGGCGCACCACGTGCATCCGGGTGAGGCAGCCGTAGGCCGCCAGCTCGCGGATGCGCGGATCGTCGCGCCGGTCGGCCGGCAGGGCCTCCGCCAGTTCGGCGATGACGTGGCGCAGGCGGTGGATCTGCTTCTGCCGGACGATGTGGCTGGCCGCCCGGCTGGCGTACTGAAGGTCCTTCTGGCGGCTCATGACCTTCCAGATGCTGTCCGGCTCCGGTCCGCTGGGGTTCCATATATGGACCGCGAAGACGAGGCCGCTGCGCCGGGGATTGTCGTCGAAGACCGCCTCGACGGGCGTGTTCGACAGGATGCCGCCGTCCCAGTAGAGCTCGCCGTCGATCCGGACCGCGGGGAAGGCCGGCGGCAGCGCCCCGGAGGCCATCACGTGCCGGATCGTCAGCGGCGCGGCGCGGCTGTCGAAATAATGCATCTCCGCGGTCCGGACATTGGCGGCGCCGACCGTCAGCCGCGGGTGGCCGGCACCCAGGCAGTCCGGGTCGATCAGGTCGGCGAGCGTCCTCGCCAGCGGACCGGTCGAGTAATAGCCGGCGTTCTCCGGCCCGAGGACGGTCTTCATGCCGAGGAAGGCCCAGGGGTTGGGCTGGAAGAAGCCGTCCACTCCCGCCGCCGCCGTCAGGGCGCTGAACGCCTCCGGGCCGCCGCCCCAGGAGGCCGCGGTCAGCTGCCGGAACGGGCCGTGCCGCACCCTCCGCCAGAACTCCTGGAGGCGCGCCAGCCGCCTGGCCGGCCGGTTGCCGGCGATCAGGCCGGCGTTGATGGCGCCGATCGAGGTGCCGATCACCCAATCCGGCTCCAGGCCGGCCTCCTGCATCGCCTCGTAGACGCCGGCCTGGTAGGCGCCCAGGGCGCCGCCGCCCTGGAACACCAGCACGATCTGGCCCAGCGTCTCCTTGTCGAATTGCGGCTTCGCCGCAGCACCCGTTCCGGGTTCGACCCCGGTCCTGGTCATCAGCATGTCTGCTCTCCGATATCCGGTGGTAGGGTCAGTGCGCGGTCCAGCCGCCGTCCACCGGTATCGCGGCACCGGTGATCGAGGCGGCGGCGTGGCTGGACAGGAACACGGCGAGCGCGCCGATCTCGTCCACGGTGGCGAACCGCTTGCTCGGCTGCTGAGCCAGGAGCACGTCGCGGACCACCGCCTCGCGGGAGATGCCGTGGACCTTCGCCTGGTCGTCGATCTGCTGCTCGACCAGCGGCGTTAGGACGTAGCCGGGGCAGATCGCGTTGCAGGTGATCGGCTCCTCCGCCACCTCGAGCGCGACCGTCTTCGTGAATCCCACGATGCCGTGCTTGGCCGCGACGTAGGCCGACTTGAACGGGGACGCCACGAGCCCGTGGGCCGAGGCGACGTTGACGATCCGGCCGAAGCCGTTCCGCCGCATGACCGGCAGCGCCAGCCTCACGGTATGGAAGGCGGAGTTGAGGTTGATCGCCAGGATCCGGTCCCATTTGTCCGGCGGGAACTCGGTCACCGGCGCCACGTGCTGGATGCCGGCGTTGTTGACCAGGATGTCGATCCGCCCGTGCCGGTATGCCGCCGTCTCGATCATCCGGCCGATCGCCTCCGGGTCGGACATGTCAGCGTCCGAATAGGCCGTCTCCACCCCGAACTCCTCCTCGATGGCGCTGCGCGCCTCGGCGATGTCCCGCGCCGGGCCGAAGCCGTTCAGCACGACGGTGGCGCCCCGGGCGGCGAAGGCCCGCGCGATGCCGAGGCCGATTCCGCTGGTCGAACCGGTGACCAGCGCCACCCTGCCCTCGAACTCGTCGATCGGGACGGCGGCAGGGGATGCGGGATTCTTCACTGTCAGCGTGTCCATGGCGAGACCTCTCTGGTGGAACTGGTCCGGTGATCTTGGCCGGACTGTCCCACCGGGAGCCGCCGCCGTGAAATGCCGGTTGGCTAAGCAGTCGATAGCCGGCGGGTATCGACTGCTTAGCCAACCGGCATTTCCCCCGAGCGCCCGTCCCGACGATGCTCGGTCCCGTCACCACGCGACGGGCGTGGCAACCGGGAGACTTCACATGACGCATCGTTCCACCGCCGTGCCTTCCCTGAAAACCGCCCTGAAGCGGGGGCTGCTGGGATCCCTGCTGCTCGGTTCCGCCCTGGCCCTGGCGCCTGCCGACGCGCTGGCCGGCGCCTGTCCCGCGGGCCAGGAGGGCGTCGGCCTCCGCATGCCGGACCCGAGCCCGGCCAAGGACGTCACCGACAAGGTCGTCGCCTCGATCGACGTGGCGAAGGAGCCGGCCGCCATCCAGGACCGTCAGTTCCGCCTGCGCCGGATCGAGGTGAAGCCCGGTGGCGTCGTGCCCTGGCACAGCCACGGGGACCGTCCCGCCATCATCTACGTCATCAAGGGCGAGATCACCGAATACGCCAGCACCTGCGCCGTGCCGATCGTCCACAAGGCCGGCGAGAGCACGGCGGAACGGCACGGCGTTTCCCACTGGTGGAAGAACACCGGCAAGGGCACCGCCGTCCTGCTCTCCGCCGACCTGCTGCACGTCAAGGACGCGGACCCGGGCATGACGTGACTTGGGGCCGCCTCTCCGGCCCCTCCCCGCTCCATGCCCATCCCAGTGATGAGGAAGCCGCCATGACCGTCACGAGAGCCCTGCCCGGGATGAGGACCGCTCCGGCGCTCCGTCCCGCGATCGTAGCCCTGATGGCGTTCTTCACCGTGGTCGACCTGTTCGCGACGCAGGCGATCCTGCCGATGCTGGCCGCGGCCTACGGGGTGACGCCCTCGGCGATGGGCATGGCGGTCAATGCCTGCACGCTCGGCATGGCGGCGGCCGGACTGGCGACCGCGCTGTTCGGCGACCGGATCGACCGGAGAGCCGGCGTCACCGCCAGCCTCGCGCTGCTGGCGGTGCCGACCTTCCTGCTGGCGCTCGCGCCCGGCCTGGAGGTCTTCACGGCGCTCCGCGTGCTCCAGGGGCTGTGCATGTCCACCGCCTTCGCCCTGACGCTGGCCTGGCTCGGCGAGCGGGGCAGCGGCGGCACGCATTTCGCGGCCTATGTCACGGGCAACGTCGCCAGCAACTTGGTCGGGCGCCTGGCCGCCGCGACGGTCAGCGAGGGCTTCGGGCTGGCCGGCAACTTCGTCCTGTTCGCCGCCCTCAACCTGGCCGGCGCGGCGCTGGCCTGGACCATGATGCGGGGCCACCCGGCGCCGGCCTCCGCCGGACCGGCGGCCCCGCCGTGGCGCCGCCTCGGCCGGCTCTGCACGGTGCCGGTGCTGTCCGCGTTCGGGATCGGCTTCTGCATCCTGTTCGCCTTCATCGGCGTCTTCACCTACGTCAACTTCGTGCTGGTCGCACCGCCGCTCGGTCTCGGCATGATGTCGGTCGGGCTCGTCTATCTGGTCTTCCTGCCCTCGATCGTGCTGACGCCGCTGGCGGGCGGGTTCGCCGCGCGCCGGGGCGTGCGCCCCGCCCTGTGGACCGGCCTGGGGGTCGCGGCCGCGGGGCTGCCCCTGCTGCTGGGCCCGGTCCTGTGGGAAGTGCTGCTCGGCATGGTGCTGGCGGGGGCCGGGACCTTCTTCGCCCAGGCGACGGCGACCGGCTTCGTCAGCCGGGCGGCCCGGGACCGGGCGGCGGCGAGCGGGGTCTATCTTGCGGCCTATTTCTCCGGCGGGCTGGCGGGGAGCGCCGCGCTCGGGCCGGTCTTCGACCGGTTCGGCTGGCCCGCCGCGGTGGCCGGAGTCGGAGTTGCCCTCGCGCTGGCGGCGATTCTGGGGTTCAATCTGCGGACATCGGAGAAAACGGGCCGCCCCTGAGGCGGCGCCGAGCATCGACCGGGGGAGCGGGCGACATGGCGAGGACCTTCGACGCGATCATCATCGGGAGCGGCCAGGCCGGTCCCTTCCTGGCGGTCCGGCTTGCCCAGGCGGGCATGAGGACGGCCGTCATCGAGCGGGAGCACCTGGGCGGGACCTGCGTCAACGACGGCTGCATCCCGACCAAGACGCTGGTCGCCAGCGCCCGCGTGGCCCATCTGGCGCGCCGCGCCGCGGACTACGGCGTGGTGACCGGCGGCGAGGTCCGGGTCGACATGAAGGCGGTCAAGGAGCGCAAGGACCGGATCGTGCAGGCGTCGCTGGACAGCCTGGCGGCCTGGCTGGGCGGAACGGAGAACCTGACGCTGGTCTGGGGATCGGCCCGCTTCACCGGTCCCCGCGAGGTCGAGGTGAACGGCGAGACCCTGACCGCGCCCCGGATCTTCATCAATACCGGCGGGCGGCCGGCGGTGCCCGACTGGCCCGGCCTGTCCGGCGTGCCCTTCCTCACCAACACCTCCATGATGACGCTCGACGCGCTGCCGGAGCATCTGGTCGTCGCCGGAGGCAGCTATATCGGCCTGGAATTCGCCCAGATGTACCGCCGCTTCGGCTCCCGCGTCACGGTGGTCGAGTATGCCGACCGCCTGATCGCGCGGGAGGACCCGGAGGTTTCCGACGCGGTGCGCGGCATCCTGGCGGCGGAGGGCATCGACATCCACCTGGGGGTCCGCGACATCGCGGTCGGGAAGCGGGGCTCCGGCATCAGGCTGACCGCCACCGCCGGGGGAAGTCCCGTCGGGATCGACGGCAGCCACCTGCTGCTGGCGGTCGGCCGGGTGCCCAACACGGACGGCCTGAACCTGGAGGCCCCCGGCGTCGCCGTGGACAAGCGCGGCTTCATCCAGGTCGACGACCAGCTCCGGGCGAGCGTAGAGGAGGGCGGGGCCGGAGGGATCTGGGCCCTGGGCGACGTCAACGGGCGCGGCGCCTTCACCCACACCTCCTACAACGACTTCGAGATCGTCGCGGCCAACCTGCTCGACGGCGATCCCCGCCGGGTGTCGGACCGCATCACGGCCTATGCCCTGTTCACCGACCCTCCCCTGGGCCGCGTCGGCATGACCGAGGCCGAGGTGCGGGCCACCGGCCGGCCGGCGCTGAAGGGCGTGCTGCCCATGACCCGCGTCGGCCGCGCCAAGGAGCGCGGCGAGACCCAGGGCTTCATGAAGGTGCTCGTGGACCGCGAGACCCGGCTGATCCTGGGGGCGGCGCTGCTGTGCATAGAGGGGGATGAGATCGTCCATTCGCTGCTGGACGTCATGGCGGCCAAGGCGCCCTATACCGTGATCCAGCGCTGCGTGCACATCCACCCCACGGTCAGCGAGCTGATCCCCACGCTGCTGGGCAGCCTGAAGCCGCTGGAATGACGCCCTCGCGATCGGGAACCGGGCCATGACGCCGCTCGCCGACAGGCTGGACGAGATAAACCGGTCGCTCGATCCGGCCTGGGACGCCCTCTATGACGGGTTCGTCGCCGACCTGCGCGCGGCCGGCGCCGCGGCCGGCAGCCCGGCGGTCGGCGACGGGCTCGAGCCATTCGCCCTGCCGGACAGCCGCGGCCGGTACGTCTCGTCCCGCGACCTGCTGGCGGAGGGGCCGGTGGTGCTGAGCTTCTACCGGGGCGGCTGGTGCCCCTATTGCCGCACCGAGATGGCGGCCTGGTCCGAGTCCGCCTCCGAGGTCCGGCGGCTCGGCGCCTGCTTCGTCGCGGTGACCGGCGAGACCGGCGGCGGGGCGGAGGCGCTCCGGCAACGGCTCGACCTGGGCGGCCTGATCCTGGTCGACGTCGACCACGGCCTGGCGCTCCGGATGGGGCTCGCCGTCAGGGTGAGCGACAGGGTCCGCGCGGCCTATCTCGGGATCGGCCGCGACCTGGCCCGGCATTACGGCAGCGACGCCTGGTTCATTCCGGTGCCGGCCACCTATGTGGTGGACCGGCACGGCATCGTCCGCTTCGCCGAGGCCGACGTGGATTTCCGCCGCCGCGCCGAGCCGGAAGCGGTGCTTCAGGTCCTGCGGGACATCGGCGGCTGAGCGCCCGGCTCCTCCGATGCCCAGGCACGGGCCCGCGCCGCTCTCAGGAAAGCGTCCGACGCCGGCGACAGGCGGCGGCCGATCACGGTCGCGACCAGCACGGTCCGCGACAGGTCGAGGTCGTGGACCGGACGCGTCGCCAGCCCGTCGGCGATCGGCAGGGTCTCGGGAACCAGGGCGCAGCCGAAGCCGGCCAGCACCATGCGCTGGAGATGCGCCTCGCCGGTGGCGCGGTGGCGGAACGCCGGCATGACGCCGGCAAGGGCGCAGAGCTGCCGGAAACGGGGGCTGGACAGGCAGCTCGGCCGGTCGATCCAGACCTCGCCGTCGAGCAGCGCCGGCTCGATCGCATTCAGCTGGGCGAAGCGGTGGTCGGTCCGGCACAGCACCCGGTAATGCTCCCGAAAGAGCCGCCAGCTGCGAAGCCGGTCGGGAAGGTCGGCCGCCTCCTCCAGGATCGCCACATCGAAGTCGCCCTGCATCATGTCCCGCACGAGATCGGCGTGGGCTTCGGACTCCAGCGTCAGCTCCAGCCCGTTCAGCGATCGGTTCAGCGTTTCCAGCAGGCCGACCAGGTGGTCGGGGGCGAGGGACGCGGTGACGCCCAGGCCGAGCGGCGCCAGGCTGCCCTTGCGCAACCCTTCCGCCATGGACTTCGCGGCCTGCGCCGCCCCGTAGGTCTGCTCCAGGTGGGGCAGCATGATGCGGCCCAGGTCGGTCAGGTGCGACAGGCTGTGTTCACGCCGGAACAGCGGGCCGCCCAGTTCCCCCTCGAGCTTCTGGATCGCGCGGGTCAGCGAGGGCTGGCTGACATGGCACTCCTCCGCGGCGCGGGTGAAGTTTCGCGTGCGGGCGACCGCCAGAAAATAGCGTATCTGATGCATCTCCATGGGTCGGAAAATATAGACCGATTTTTAAGGAAATCCGGTGCGCAGGAGGATGACGCCGGGCATCCCGCACCCGATCGGGGTGACCACGCCGCTCTCTGGATCTTTCGCGGCCGGCGTGAAAATCTGGCGGACCGCCTCCGGGGCTTCCATGATGCCGAGGGTCATTCTTCTGCCGGCCATTGCCGCGACCCTGCTGTCCGGAACCTGCCCGGCAGCGGCAGCCGATTCCGCCTATGCGGCACGCGGCAACGAGCCGGGCTGGTCGCTGGAGATCGCCCAGGACCGTATCACTCTGGTCACGGACTACGGAGCGGCGCGGATCACGGTCCCGCGCCCGGCGGAGCAGACGGTTCCCGGCGGCCGCCGCTATGACGCTGCGACGGAGGCGCACCGGCTGCGCGTCGCGATCGATGCGCGGACCTGCGCGGACACCATGTCCGGCATGCCCTACCCGGACCATGTGACCGTCACGATCGACGGGCGGAACCTGACGGGCTGCGGGGGAGATCCGGCGACGCTGCTGCAGGGCCGCCGCTGGTCCGTCAGGGAGGTCGCCGGTTCGGCCATTCCCAGGTCCGCCGGCGCCGACGGCTCCCCGCCCACGCTGGTCTTCGCGCTTGACGGCCGGCTGTCCGGTACGACGGGCTGCAACGCATACCGTGCGGCCTTTGCCGTCACGGGCGAGGGCCTGTCGATCGGACCGGTCGTCACGACGCGGCGGGCCTGTCCGCCGGGATTGCTCCAGCGCGAAGCCGCGTTCCTGAAGATCCTGGGAACGGCGGCGCGGCACGAGATGCCGGACGACGGGATGCTCGTCGTCCACGGCGCCGACGGCCGGACGATCGTGGCGGCCCAGGAGTAAGGCCCGCGGCCATCGGGTCCCCGAAGCGGAGCCAATACCTTCACCGCTCCAATAATTTCCCGCAATCGGGAGCATCGGTGAATAAATTAACGGCTGTGCAATCCTCCACCGTTAAAATCGGCTTGGTCATGCTAGGATCGCCCGGTGTCGAACGGCCCGCCTCGGATGAAGATGTATTCAGCCTACCCGAACGAATGCGAGCAGAGTAAACCGGGCATCGTCGAGGAGCCCATTGATGAAGCCACTGTTCGGTGCCGCAATTTCCAGAGCCGCCTGACGGAGAAACTGTGGCACTGGTGGGCCGAGGCCGGCCGGGACGGGGTTCCGAACTGGTCGTCCTTCGACGTCACGAAGCATGCGCCGCTGATCCCCAACATCTATGTGGTGCGCGCGCTGGACGGCTGCTTCCAGTTCCGTCTCTACGGCGAGCGGGCGATCCAGATCATCGGCCAGAACATGACCGGCCAGGTGATCGCACCCGAGACCCCGGGCGCGATCAGCGAGCATCTGCACGATTACTTCAGCCGCGTGCTGGCCGGCGGCCAAGCTTGGCGCTGCACGGGGCGGCTGTTGTACAAGAACCGTGAGCATATCCGTTTCGAATCGGTCGATATCCCGCTGATCCGTTACGGAGCGGCCCCCGACACGATCCTTGGAGTGATCGATCTCGTGAGCTGAGCGGTGGGGCGATCGGACCGGATGCCGGCAATGCCTGGGCACCGGTCAACGGCCGTCGCCGGCCTTCAGCTGCGGGGCCGGCGCGAGCTTTTCCTCGATCCGCCCCATGAGGTAGCCGAAGAACGGATTGGACGACATGCGGAGCAGGGAATCCATGCTGACGATCAGGGCGCCGCGCTCCCCCCGGGCGGCCAGGGCGCCCAGGTTGATGCCGAAATCCTCCGAGAGGTCGGGGTGCAATCCGTAGAGGGGGTCGCTGGTCGGGAACGGAAGGGCGACATGCGACAGCGAGTAGACGTCGATCGGATAGGACAATCCCAGATCGCGCGTCACCTCGGCGTCGGTCCCCGCCTCCACGACCCGCTCGACCACGTCGGCGCTGTCGGGGCTGGCGTTGGTGATGATCGTGGTCCGGAACGCCCGGGGCGGTCCGGGCAGGATCCGGGTCAACATGGTATCGGAGGCGGAACTCAGGAGCGGACCGAACTTGGTGTTGCGGTTCACGTCGAACAGCACGAGTTCACTGCCGTTGGCCGGCAGATGGGCATACAACGCGGACACTATCGCGCGCGTACTGACGGTGAAATCCATCACCGACTGGAAAGTGATGACGGGGGCCAGTTCACCCAAGCGGCCCTCCGACGCATGGGCCGCGATCTTCCTTTGAAGCGCCTCCGTCAGCAGGTGCGACTGGCGCGCCCCGTTGATCGGGAACGAGTTGTACTTGAAGGGATTGAACTCCGGCAGGACGCTGAGCCAGGCGGCCTTCGCGAAGGCCGGGAAGATCGCGGGCAACCCGGCCAGTCCGGCGAAGCGCGCGAATGCGGTGATTCCGATCATCGGCGAAATCAGAACGATCCGGTCGGGTCGCACCAGCCGATCGTCGTCCAGGGCGTCGAGCGCATACATCATCGCCAGCGCGCCGCCGTTCGAGAATCCGACCAGGTGTAACGGCAGCCCCGGACCTATACGGCGCTGGGCTTCCCTGACCGTCAACCGGGTTGCCGCCAGCCAATCCTCCCAATCGATGTCCGTCAGGCCGGCCGGGACGGTGCCGTGACCGGGCAGCCTGATGGCTATGGAGGCAAAGCCATGCTCGCTGTACCGTCGGGCGATGTGGCGCAGGCTGTAGGGCGAGTCGGTCAGGCCGTGGAGGAAGACGACTGCGCCGCGGAGGGGGCCTTGGGGGTCGAGCGCATACGAGCGGTTCCAGTCCTGGGGAAACCGTCCCGGATGGATCGGGCTGCCGTCGAAATACCGGTTGACCGGGATCCGGTCTTCCGGGGGCAGCTTCCGCGTCACTTCTTCCCGGACCCTGTCGAAGAGGGACGTCTCGGCCTTCAGGTAATCGGCCCAGCTGCCGCCGTCGAGTTCATCGGCGGTCAGTTCCTCCGGAACGTACTTGTGCCAGGACTCGAGCGGTTGACCGCGCTGGGAATCATAGGCGCGGATGCCAAGCAACGTCACGGCGACGATGGCCAGCACCGCGGCAGCCCGCTTCAGCATCCTTGCGACCCAGACCCGCATCACGTCCACCTTACTTCTGTGTATTCCGGATTCCATCAGTTCCGATGGGACCACCCGCCGACTCTGTGATTTTGTCCCCCCGCCTGCGAAGGGTGCGGCGAAACAACCAAGCCGCCGCGGCACTTCCGCGTGATCGCCGAGCTCTTGGCCGATGTCGAGAATGGGGAAACGGCCGAGGAAATAGACCGCCAGTCTAAAATATCCGAGTAAAAAACCTTCCGCAAGCACAGAATTCAAAGGTATCATTTCAGATGAAATCTTCTACGACAATAAAAAAATGACATATGCGTAATTGCTCACGGGGTTGGCGAAAAGGGTTGCGCTGCGGCCTAGAATATGAGTCCACTTCGGGATGGAGAAACCGCCGCGCTATCGCCTGAGTGAGGCTGAGAAGGACGCCCTGCTGGTCGAGCAGGCGGCACTGATCGAGCGTCTGGCGGCGCGGGTCGCCGAACTGGAAGCGCTGGTCGGGAAGCCGCGGAAGACGTCGGCCAATTCGCACATTCCGCCGTCGCAGGACGGCCCTGGCGGTGCGTCGCGCAAGGCGGACGCCAAGCGCCGGCGCAAGCCGCGGCCGTCGCGGCCCGGAGTGTCGCGCCCGCTGGCCGACGATCCGGACCGGACCGAGCGCCGCCTAGCCGAGTGCTGTCCGCATTGCGGGACGGCGGTGCCCGAGGCCGCCCAGCGGTGCCGGCACCGCTACGACCACATCGACCTTCCGGTGATCCGCCCGGTGGTGACGCGGGTCGAGCTGTTCGGCGGCCGGTGCGGCGATTGCGGGCGGCGCTACCGGGCCGCCCCGCCCGCCGCCATGCCGCCGGGCACCCCTTTCGGGCCGGGCATCCGGGCGCTGCTGGCCTATCTGCACCACAGCCATCATGTCGGCTTCGAGCGGCTGTCGCGGATGCTGGAGGAGTTGTTCGGACTGACGATCTCCGAGGGGGCCATCGCCAATGCGTTGCGCCGCATGGGGGTGGCGTTCGACACGGCCTGCGCGGCGATCAAGGCCAAACTCCTGGGCGCCCCGGTGATCGCCTCGGACGAGACCACGACGCGGGTCAACGGCGTGACCCACTGGCAGTGGGTATTCCATTCCGGGCAAGCCGTGCTGCACACCATCGCGCCGGGCCGGGGCCGGGCGGTGCCCGCCGGGATCCTGGGCGGGCATAGGCCCGAAGTGTGGATCTCCGACCGCTACGCCGGGCAGCAGGAACTGGGACGGGTCCACCAAGTCTGCCTGGCCCACGTTCTCAGGGACGTGCAGTACGCCATCGACTGCGGCGACACCGTGGTCGCGCCGAAGATCCGCGATCATCTACGCTGGGCCATCCGCGTCGGCAAACGAAGACCGGGCCTGAAGGACAGTACGCTGGCCGCCTACGCCGCCAAAGCCGAGCGGGACCTCGATGCCCTGGTCGGCGTCCCCGCCGCCCATCCGGCCGGACGCGAGCTGCAGCGCCTGGTCAAGGCCTGGCGGGGCAAGTTCTTCGTCTTCCTCGCCGACCGCCGCGTGCCGCCGACCAACAACGGCAGCGAGCAGGAAATCCGCCCGTCCGTGGTCTTCCGCAAGGTCACCAACGGCTTCCGATCCGACTGGGGACCGGACATCCACGCAGGCTATCGCTCCGTGATCGGAACGGCCCGCCGGCAAGGTCAATCCGCCTGGACCGCCATCCGCGACCTCATTGGCGGAACCTTCGCCGTCGCCTGACGGCTCACGATCCGCCAACCCCGTGAGCAATTACACATATGCTGTTTCCTTCAAAAGGATCATGGTTTATACTAATTTATATGGACGGGCAGAACCTCGAACTATTTTGTAGAAGCCTAAATAGCTAATCGGCCTATCGTTTTGAATGCTTTTTCATGTCTTAACCAATATAGTAATTTGTCCAAGCTAGTAACTCTACTGTAAACAGGTCAGGCTGATCCGACATGGGGAGCGCGAGTCTGCGCTGGAAGAGAAAAAAGGACACATGGATGCTTAGCCAATATGCAAGAGCACGATGGGCTATGCTGAACCCCTATGCCCGATTTCTCGTGGCATCACTGTGTTTCTCCTTTGTCATGGCAGGCGGATCGGTCAAGTCCGCGCCTGCGCAGCAGGCCGGCGGGTCGGGAGCGACAGGGTACGAGCGCTTGGCTTTCGACGCGGCCGACACCGATGCCGATGACCTGGTCAGCGAGGCCGAACTCGCGCGGGATGCGGCGGTCGGGTTCAGTTCGCTCGACAAGGATCGAAGCAGGACGCTGACGCGGAGCGAACTGGGGCCGCATGACCCGGCCAGGTTCTCCCGCATCGACGCCAATGGCGACGGCGTCCTGACCTTCTCGGAGGTGATGGCCAACAAGACCCGGGCGTTCGCGGCCGGCGACAAGAATGGTGACGGTGCCCTGTCCTTCGAAGAAATGGTCGAGGCGGCGAGCTCCGACCAGGGAGTTGCGAGATGAGGAAATCGCATGGAGCGCCCCGCGCCGGACTGAGGATCTCCTTGCTGGGGATCGTCGCCGGGTTGGCGCTGGCGGGCTGCGAGACGGCCGGCGGCGGAACCGCGGCGGCCGGGGTCGGCACGCTCGGCGGCGCCGCAGCCGGTGCCGGCGTGAGCAGGGCGATCTTCGGCAACAGCACGAGCGGCATGCTCATCGGGGCCGCCGCCGGAGGCATCGCCGGCAACATGACGTTGGACCGGCAAGCCGAAATCCGGCGGTCGCAGGAGGCCGAAGCCTCGCGGGACGCCAGCGCGCGGCGGCAACTCGACTTCGAACGCCAACGCGCCTTGCAGGACGAGGAGGTCCGCCGGGAGATCGAGGAGAGGCGCCTTTTCGAGCAATGGCAACGCGAACGCATCGGGTGAGCTTGCGTGCTCCGATCAGGTTGAACCGCTTCGGTTGACGCAGCCTGCCGTTCCACTCGCCGCACCGCGTTGCGCCATGGGCGCAACCGACGGCTCGATGCAGGGCGGAGGTGATGCAGGCCGACGATCGTAGGTTGCGCCCATGGCGCAACGCATCGGATCAGCCGCCTCGGGCGGATCGACCTGATCAGGCACCGCTTTAGCAAAGAGCGCGGCGAGTAAACATCAGGCTGTTTGAAGAATACAGGCCTTTTTGTCCCGGTGGCCGCAACCAGTACCGGCAGTCTAGGATTTTCATCTTCTTAAAAAGGAAGAAGTCATGCGCAGAACACGTGCTTGGAAAGCCATGCCGGCGGCTGCCGGCCTCATGGTCGTCGGCGTCGGCCTCTGCGGTTTCGCCGGGCCGGCCACGGCGGCGGAGATGGTGGTGGACGGCGTGACCATCAGTCGCGGCCTGTTGCTGGTCGATGACGTCACCCTCGATAACGACGTCAAGCTGCTGAACGGCGTGTGCCTGCTCAACGGCATGGACGTCGATGAGGACATAGGTCTGGCGAGCGGCGTCGCCCTGACCAGCGGCGTCACCATCACCAAGGGCATGACCATGCCCAACGGCGCGATGCTGGCGGATGGCGAGAGGGTGGCCGAGGGCACGACCTGGCCCAAGGGCTCGATCCTTCCCAGCGGCATGTTCCTGCCGGGAGGCACGACGCTGCCCGCGGGCATGTCTCTGCCGCCCGGCGCCTGCCTGCCCGCCGGCACGACGCTGCCCGCGGGGGCATCCCTGCCGGCCGGGACCTTCATGTACCTGGGCACCGCGGCCTCGACTTCGGATGCGCCGCTCGACCTGACCGTCAAGAAGATCAGGGTTCCCTACGACACCGATGTTTCGATGAGGTAGTTCGGGAGCGCGCGGCCGCGCGATCACGGAAGCGGGCGGCCCCTCCGTCACCGCGGCTTTCCTGATCCTGGAGGTTCGTCGTGAGGGGCAAGCCCTTCACGACGGTGAACGGCAATTCTCTCAACGAGGCGAGCCGGGATCTTCGAATACGTCTCCGTTGCATCGAGTGAAGATAGGAAAGTCATGGCCATCAGAAAGGTCGCGATCGCCTGCCAGGGCGGGGGCACGCATGCCGCGTTCACCTGGGGCGTGCTGAGGACGATCCTGGCGACGAAAAAGAGCTGGGACGCGAACCCGCAGGATGGCGACACCTTCAGGATCATCGCGCTCAGCGGCACCTCGGCCGGCGCGCTGTGCGCGTTCGCGACATGGTACGGCCTGGCTCCCAACACGGCCGACGCAGACTGCGGTACGATCGACAAGGCCGTCGAGCGTCTGGATCATCTCTGGACGACGTTCGCCGCGACCACCCCGGCCGAAACCGCCCTCAACCAGATCGTCGGCACGCTCCTGCACTGGAAATCGCGGGGCATGCCGTTTCCCGGCTCCAATCCCTACGACCCCAAGGCCGATCTGGGTCTCACCAGCCTGTCGATGATGGGCGCCCGCCAGGAATACCTGGGCTTCCCGGCTCTCCTCAAGGCGGTGTGCCCGGATTTCGACTCGATCGACTGGCCGCGGCTGGCGAAGGCCGATCTGCGGATCATCGTCGGCGCCATCGAGGTTCTCAGCGGCAACTTCGAGATCTTCGACAGCGACAAGACCCTTGAGCAGATGGGCCTGCTGCCGGACGGGCGGGAGATCGACCAGTACGACATCGTCCGGTGGCGGATGCGCCGATCGATATCGCTGGAGGGCGTGGCGGCCTCGGGTACGCTTCCCGAAGTCCTGCCGGCGCAGGTCATCGGCGACATGACGTTCCCGACATGCGACACGGGCAGGACCGTCACCCGCAATGGCTATTATTGGGACGGCCTGTACTCACGCAATCCGCCCGTGCGGGATCTGCTGGACGCCGCGACCAGGGAGGAAAAGCCTGACGAGATCTGGATCGTCCGGATAAATCCTCAGGAGTTCCGTCCCGCTTCGTTGAACATCAGCCTCGAAGACATCGACGATCGGGTGAACGACCTGGCCGGCAACCTGTCCCTGGGTCAGGAACTGGACGGCATCATGACGGTCAACCAGTGGATCAGGAGGTACGGGGACAGTCATCCGCCGCTGGACACCCGCAAGATCATCGATGTCCGGACGATCAAGATGACACGCGAGACCGCCTGGGGCCTCAAGCACACCTCCAAGTTCGACCGCAGCCCCGCCCATTTCGCGAGGCTCCGCGAGGAGGGCGAAAGGGTCGCGGAACGGTGGCTGGCGGACTGGAGGGCGCTCGGCAACGACTTCGAACGGTATCCCAACGACGCACGGTATCCCGAAACCGCCTGAAACCGGCCGCCGGCTCCGCGGCCCAGGCGCCCCCTCGGGGCTGGGACGGCGCCGGCCACCACCGCACGGAACCACCGGCATGCTCGATCTCGTCGCGGTCCTCCTGGCGCTTGGACTGCTCATGTACCTTGCGTATCGCGGGGTGACCTTGCTGATCCTGGCTCCGGCCATGGCGCTTCTCGCGGCGCTGCTGACCGGCGGGCTGCCGATCCTCGGGGCCTATACCCAGATCTTCATGACCAATACCGGCGCCTTCATCGTTTCGTTCTTCCCGCTGTTCATGCTGGGAGCCATCTTCGGCAAGCTGATGGACGATACCGGATCGGCGAAATCGCTCGCCGGATCGGTCAGCGCCTGGCTGGGGCCGGAGCGCGCCATCGTCTCGGTGGTGCTCTGCTGCGCCGTGCTGACCTATGGCGGCGTCTCGGCGTTCGTCGTCGCCTTCGCGATCATACCGGTGGCGGCCGCCCTTTTCCGCGCCGCCGATATTCCGAAGCGCCTGATGCCGGGGGCGCTGGCGCTCGGCGCGTTCACCTTCACCATGTCGGCCCTGCCGGGATCGCCGGCCATCCAGAACGCGATCCCCATGCCTTTCCTGGGCACCACGGCCTTCGCCGCCCCGGGGCTCGGGATCATCACCGGTCTCGTCATGCTGCTGCTCGGGCTGGCCTGGCTGAACCGCCGCGCCGCCCGGGCGCGGGCGGCGGGCGAGGGCTACGGCGCGCATGCCGACGGCGTGCCGGGACCGGACGTGGCGATGCGCGAGCACGCGCAGGGCGAGGGGTTCGACATCGCCGAACTGTCGGGGGACCCCGCGCCGGGGAAACCGCACCGGGACGGGAATTTGCCCCCGGTGGCGCTGGCGGTGCTGCCCGTCGTCGTGGTGATCGTGACCAACTTCGCCTTCATCCGGATCGTGATTCCGATGCTCGACACCGCGTGGCTCGCCGAACCCCTGTTCGGGGCCACGACGATCGAGAGCGTCCGGGGCGTCTGGGCGGTCATCGTGGCGCTGTTCTTCGCCATCCTCCTGCTCATCGCAGGCAACTGGCGCCGGCTGGCCGACCTGCGGGCGAGCCTGGACAAGGGTGCCGACGCTTCGGTCCTGCCGATCTTCAATACCGCGAGCCTCGTCGGATTCGGCGCGGTGATCGCAGCATTGCCGGTCTTCGACCTGATCAGCGAGACCGTCCTGGGGGTCGGCGGGGGCAACCCGCTGATGTCGGTGGCGGTCTCGGTCTCGGTCCTTTCCGCGATGACCGGCTCGGCCTCCGGCGGCATGAGCATCGCCCTCGACAGCCTGGGCCCGACTTTCGTCGACTTGGCGCACGCGACCGGCGTTTCCCTCGATGCGATGCATCGGGTGACGGCGGTCGCATCGGGCGCCCTTGATGCGCTGCCGCACAACGGCGCCGTCATCACCCTGCTCACCGTCTGCAAGATCACGCACCGGGAGGCTTACGGCGACATCTTCATCGTCGCTTGCGCCATTCCGATGCTCGCGCTGGCCGTCTTGATCGTCTTGACGAACCTTCTCGGCTCCTTCTGATCCGAACAAGCTCGCCGTGAACCGGCACATTGGGGAGCGACCATGTACCGAAGACAGAACTGGATCCGTGCTTCCGAGCGGAAATCCCGACACTCGCCGGTGCCCCTGGTGCTCGCGGTCGCGTCGCTGACGCTGCTGGCGGCGTGCGGGGATGACGAGGAAAGCGCGGCCGAGCCGATCCGTCCCGTGCGGGTGGTGACGGTCGAGAAGCGCGAGGCGGGCGAGACGGTCACCCTGACGGGACAGGTCCAGGCGCAGGAGGAGGTCAGCCTGTCGTTCCGCGTCGGCGGACGGATGATCGAGCGACCGGTGAACGTGGGCGACCGGGTGGAGGCCGGCCAAGTCATCGCCCGGCTCGATCCCGAATCGGCGCGCAACGCCCTCCAGACGGCCCGCGCCAACCTGACGGCCGCCATGGGCCAGTTGACCAGGGTGCGCAACGATTACGAGCGGCAGGAAACCCTGCTGGCCCAGGGCTGGACGACCCGCGCGCGATACGACCAGGCGCTCGAAGCGAGGCAGTCCGCCGAGGCGCAACTCGATGCCGCCCAGGCCCAGTTCAACAACGCCGAGGACCAGCTGGGATACACCGAACTGGTCGCGGACAGCGCCGGGTCGGTCACCGCCCGCGGCGCCGAAACGGGCGAGGTCGTGGCGGCGGGCCGCATGATCGTGCAACTGGCCCGCCAGGGCGGGCGCGACGCCGTCTTCGACGTGCCGGCGCGGCTGATCCAGAGTGCGCCCGCCGACCCCGTCATCACGGTGGCGCTGGCCTCGGACCCGGCGGTGAGCACCACCGGCCGGGTGCGCGAGGTGGCGCCGCAGGCCGATCCCGTGACCCGGACTTTCCAGATCCGGATCGGCCTGCACGACCCGCCCGAGGCGATGCGGCTGGGCTCCACCGTCGTCGGGTCGATGCAACTGGGCGGGGGCGGGGCGATCGAGATTCCCGCCTCGGCCCTGACGCAGTCGAACCGCCAGCCCGCCGTCTGGATCGTCGATCCGGCCAGCGGCACCGTGGCGCTGCGCAACATCGACGTCGATCGCTTCGACCTGGCGCGGGTCGTCGTCGCGCAAGGGCTGGAGCCTTATGACGTCGTCGTCACGGCGGGAGTGCAGGCGCTCCGGCCGGGACAGCAGGTCCGCATCCTGGGGGCCGCACCGTGAGCGGCTTCAACCTGTCCGAGTGGTCGATCAGGAACCCCTCGCTGGTCGTCTTCTTCATGATCGGCATCGTCGTGTCCGGAACCCTGTCGTTCCTGAAGCTCGGCCGGGCGGAGGACCCGGTCTTCACGATCCGCACCATGGTGGTGCAGGCCCAGTGGCCGGGTGCTACGCTGGACGACACGCTTCAGCAGGTGACCGAGCGGCTCGAACGGACGCTGCAAGAGGTTTCCAACCTCGACCGGCTGCGCAGCTACACCGTCGCCGGGACGACCGTGATCTTCGTGGACCTCGTGGGAAGCGCCCAGGGGCAGGCGGTGGCCGACACCTGGTACGATGTGCGCAAGAAGGTCGCCGACATGCGCCACACCCTGCCCGAGGGCGTCGTCGGGCCGGGCTTCAACGACGATTTCGGCGACACGTTCGGCATCATCTACGGCTTCACCGCCGAGGGCTTCACGCACCGCGAGCTGCGCGACCATGTGGAGGAGGTCCGCTCCCGCCTCCTGCTCGTGCCGGACGTCTCGAAGATCGAGATCCTGGGCGAGCAGGACGAGCGTATCTTCGTCGATTTCTCGGCGGAGACGCTGGCCGGGCTCGGGGTCGATCCGGGCGCGCTGATCGCGGCGCTCCAGGCCCAGAACATGGTGAGACCCGCCGGCGTGCTGCGCACCGGCGAGGAGGCGCTGTCCCTCCAGGTCTCGGGCGCCTTCGAATCCGAGCGGGACATCCTGGACGTCAACTTCGTGGCGGCGGGCCGCATGCTGCGGCTGCGCGATCTCGCCGAAGTCCGTCGCGCCTATGCCGACCCGCCGCAGCCGGCCTTCCGGGTGAACGGCGAGCCGGCGCTCGGGCTCGCGATCGCGATGCGCGACGGCGGCGACATCCTGGCGCTGGGCGATAATATCGCGGCCGAGATGGCCAGCATCGTCGCCGACCTGCCGATCGGCATCCAGGCCGAGCTGGTGGCCGATCAGGCGAGCACCGTGGACGAGGCGGTCTCCGACTTCACCACCTCCCTGTGGCAGGCGATCCTCATCGTGCTGGCCGTCAGCTTCCTGGCGCTCGGCGTCCGCGCCGGGACCGTGGTGGCGATCGCCATACCGCTGACGCTGGCCATCGTCTTCCCGGTGATGGATCTGGTCGACATCGACCTTCAGCGCGTCTCCCTGGGTGCGCTGATCATCGCGCTGGCATTGCTGGTGGACGACGCCTTGACGACCATCGACGCGATGACGCGGCGGCTCGCGGCCGGCGACCCGATGAACGTGGCGGCGGTATACGCCTACAAGACGCTGGCCTTCGCCATGCTGGCCGGGACGCTGGTGACGATCGCGGGCTTCGTTCCGATCGGATTCGCGCAGAGTTCGGCCGGCGAGTATACTTTCTCGATCTTCGCCGTCGTCGGGATCGCGCTGATCGCCTCATGGTTCGTCGCGATGATCTTCGCGCCCCTCCTGGGCACCATGCTGCTGCGCCCGCCCAGGGCGGCCGTCGGCACGGAGCCGAACTTCGTGCTGCGGGCGTATCGCCGCGTGCTGGCCGCGGCGATCCGGGCGCGCTGGCTGACGATCGGGGTCACGCTCGGCTTCTTCGTCCTCTCGGTCCTGCTGCTGGGCCTGGTTCCCCGGCAGTTCTTCCCGCCGTCGGACCGCGTCGAGCTTCTGGTCGATCTCCGGCTGCCGCAGAACGCGTCGATCCATGCCACGCAGAGCGCGGTCGAGCGGTTCGACGCGCGCCTGCGCGAGGACCCCGACATCGAGAGCTGGAGCAGCTATGTCGGGCGCGGCGCCATCCGCTTCTACCTGCCGCTGAACGTCCAGCTGGCCAACCCCTTCGTCGGCCAGTCCGTGATCGTGACCAAAAGCATCGAGGCGCGCGAGCGGCTGCAACCCCGGCTTGAGCAGCTGCTGGCCGAGGAGTTCCCCGACGTGGTCGGGCGCGTCTACCCGCTGGAACTCGGCCCGCCCGTGGGCTGGCCGCTCCAGTACCGCGTCAGCGGTCCCGATCCCGTCGAGGTGCGCGAGATCGCCCTCCGGCTGGCGCAGGTCGTGGCGACCGCCCCGGAGACGCGGCGGATCAACTTCGACTGGATGGAGACCGCTCGCGAGCTGCGCATCCGGATCGACCAGGACGAGGCGCGGCGCCTGGGCCTGAGCTCCGCGGCGACATCCTCCGTGCTGAACACCGCGATTTCCGGGACGACGGTCACCCAGGTGCGGGACGGGATCTATCTGGTCAACGTCCTGGCGCGGGAGATCCGGGGGCAGACCCTTTCCGTGGAAACGCTGCGCACCCTCGAAGTGTCCCTGCCGAACGGGCGCGCCGTCCCGCTGAAGCAGTTCGCGACGTTCGAGTACGGGCAGGACCATCCGCTGGTCTGGCGCCGCGATCGGGTGCCGACGCTGACGGTACAGGCGGACGTGGCGGGCGGCATCCTGCCGGAATCGGTCATCGACGAGTTGGCCCCGAAGATCGCGGAACTGTCAGCCACCCTGCCGAAGGGTCACCGCATCGAGGTCGGCGGCATCGCGGAGGAAAGCGCCGACAGCCGCGCGTCGGTCTTCGCCGTCGTGCCGCTGATGCTGTTCCTCGTGCTGACCGTGCTGATGGTCCAGCTCAGGAGTTTCCAGCGGCTGATCCTCGTGCTGAGCGTGGTGCCGCTGGGGCTGATCGGCGTCGTCCTGGCGCTGCTGGCGTTCGGTCAGCCGCTCGGCTTCGTCGCCATCCTGGGCGTCCTCGCCCTGGTCGGCATGATCGCGAAGAACGCGGTGATCCTGATCGAGCAGATCGAGGCGGAGCGCAAGTCGGGAATGGGCGTGACGGACGCCGTGATCGAGGCGAGCAGTTCCCGGTTCCGCCCGATCATGCTGACGGCGGCCTCCACCGTGCTCGGCCTCATCCCGATCGCGTTCACGGTGTTCTGGGGGGCGATGGCCTTCGCGATCATGGGCGGCCTGCTCGTCGCCTCGCTGCTGACGCTCGTCTTCCTGCCGACGCTGTACGTGACGTGGTTCGCCGGCCGGGAGCGGAAGCTGGAGGGGTCGACATGAACCGAGCGGCGATGCCGGCGGAGCGGACCGGCGGCGACATCGACATCAGGCTGGGCAGGCTTTCGCAACTCTTCGCCGACCTGGACCCGTCGCCGTTCCGCGCGGGCAGACTGACGGAGGAGGCGGACGAGTATCTTCTCCAGAGGACGAAGGAGCTGCCGGCGAACCAGCCGGTCCGCATCGTCATCCACCTGCCGGCCGCCGAAGCGACGGAGGAGGTGCCGACGCCCTCGCCGCCCGATATCGCCGACGCCCTGACAGACCATTTCGCCTCGAGCGCGAAAGCCGAGTCCAAGAGGATCAGGGAGCTGTTCAGGGCCGGGCGCCGCGCGGGGTTGATCGGCTTCGCGACGCTCGCCACCTGCCTCCTGCTCGCCTGGCATGTGACGGAGAACCTTCCCGCCCGCCCGATCACGCGGATCGTGCAGGAAAGCTTCGTCATCCTGGGATGGGTCTCGATCTGGAAACCGCTCGAGATGTTCCTGTACGAGTGGCTGCCTCCCGATCGCCGGCGGCGCCTGTTCCAGCGCCTCGCCGCCGCCGAAGTCGTCGTCCGGCGGTGACCTCGCCGGCTCGCATCCTGGTCGCGGCGCTCTGCCTGCTCCTCGCGGCCGGCTGCGCGCAGCGCCCGCCGCCGGGCGGGGGCGATCCCAGCCCCGGCCCGCCCGCCACCCTGCCTTATGACTATCCCTTCGACAATCCCTGGACCGCGACGGTGCTGGGCACGCCGGCGGAGTTCCGGGTCCAGCTCCCGGCGGACGCCAGGGTCGTCCGGCGGGAGCTCAAGGTCTTCGAAGCCAGGGAGGTGCCCGAAGGGTTCTGGCACACCGACCGCCTCCGCTATTCGACCCTTCTTCAGGACCACGAGGCGCCGCTGGTCTTCGTGATCGCGGGTACCGGCGCCGACGACCAGTCCCGCCATATGCTGATGCTCGGCCAGGTGCTGCATGCGGCCGGAATGCATGTCGTCCTTCTTCCGTCGCCGACGCATGCGAACTTCATCGTAAACGCCAGCACGACGCGGTTGCCGGGGTATCCGGAATCGGACGCCGCCGACCTGCACGGCCTCATGCGCCTGATCGACGGCCGGCTTCGAAGATCCGTCGGGATTTCCCGATACTACCTGACCGGCTACAGCCTGGGCGGGTGGCATGCCGCTCACGTCGCGAAGCTTGATGACGAGATGCCGGGCTTGGGGCAGGCGGGTTTCGGGTTCGATCGGGTCCTCCTGATCAATCCGCCCCTCAGCGTCTACCGCTCCGTGAAGGAAATCGATGCCATGCTGGTGCGCGGGCTGCCCGACGGGATCTATGGGCTGGATGCTTTCCTGAACCGGGCGGTCACCCGGCTGGCGGCATATCCGGGCGCCGACGCCCTCGATTTCCAGGATCCGGATCTCAAGATCGAGGCTTACCGGAGGCTCAGCCCCTCCGACGACCAGCTCGCCACGGCGATCGGCCTGGCCTTCCGGCTATCCGCGGCGAACCTTGTCTTCACTTCCGACGTGATGACCGGGGCCGGGTACATCTTCCCCCGGGATCTCCCGTTCCTGTCCACGACGCCCCTGTCGGAGTACCTGGCCGTGGCGCTTCGCACGAGCCTGCTCGATTACTTCGACGACATGCTGGCGGACACCTACCTGGACCGGGAGCCGGGACGCACGCGGCAGGATCTGCTCGACGGGACAAGCCTCTCCGCCATCGGGGAGTGGCTTTCGCACGAGGACAGGATCTGGCTGATGACGAACCGCGACGACGTGATCCTGGCGCCGGGCGACCTGGACGGACTCCTCCGGCTGTTCGGTCCGCGCGCCCGTATCTTCCCCAACGGCGGCCATATGGGAAACCTCCAGCACCGTGCCGTCGCCGCGTTCATGGCCGACTTCTTTTCCCGATGAGGCGCCGCTTGCCCCGGCGCCCCGCCGCGCATCTGGCCCTCGTCTTCCTGCTAGCGGCCGGCGGATGCGCCGGTCCGGCCGGGACCGGGCGGCATGAGCCGCCCCGCCGGGATCTGGCCGCGGTTTCGGCCGATCCGGACCGGGCCCGCGACGTCCTGCTCGTCCATGATCCGCTGGAGGGGGCCAACCGCCGCATCTACAAGTTCAACGCCCAGCTCGACCGGTATGTCCTCGTTCCGGTCGTGGACGCCTACAAGTTCGTCGTCCCCCGTTTCGTGCGCCGCAGGGTGTCGTCGTTCTTCCAGAACCTGGGCGAGATCACCACCTTCACCAACTCGGTGCTTCAGGCAAGCCCCGACAAGGCGACCCCGACGCTGGGCCGGTTCATGATCAACTCGACCGTCGGGCTGTTCGGCCTGTTCGACGTCGCCACCGAACTGGGCGTTCCGCGGCAGAATGCCGATTTCGGCCAGACCCTGGGCATCTGGGGCGTGGACGCCGGACCCTACCTGGTGCTGCCCGCCCTGGGCCCGTCCAACCTGCGCGACGCGGTCGGAACGGCGGTGGACTGGGCGACCCTCGCTTTCGCCATCCCGAACTCGATCCTGGACGCCACCGCCTATGACTACGTTCCCTATGGAATCCAGCAGATCGATGCCCGCTACCGCGTGCCCTTCCGGTACCATTCGACGGGGTCGCCCTTCGAATACGAATTGATCCGCTATGGCTGGATGGCCAAGCGGGATAGCCAGGTGAACCGCGATGCTCCGCCTCCCGAATGAGCGCGGGCGCGGAAGCATCGCAAGCGAAGGCGAAGTCTCATGGGAAGTCGGGTTCGCCGGTGGGCTGCGGCTTTGCTGCTCGCCAGCGCGGCAGGCGCCGTCATGATCCAGGGGCGATCCGGGGAGAGCGGTCCCGGCTGGGTCACCGGCCGGATCCAGGACCTGCTGAGCGGCCCGGGCCGCACCGTCACGATCGGCAGCCTCGGATTCAGCTGGAGCCTCGATGCCACCATCCGCGACCTCGCCATCGCCGACGGCCAGGGCATATGGCTCACCGTCGATCAGGCCGAGCTGGACTGGACGCCGGGAGCCCTGTTCCGGCGGGAGGTCCGGATCAGCGGCCTCGATGTCAGCCGCATGGTCCTGGAGCGACTCCCCGCCGGCGCGCCGGAGCCTCCACCCGAGAACGAACCCTCCGGCCTGCCCCGGCTTCCCGACCTGCTGGTCGGCCTCGATCTCCGAAGGCTGACGGTGCGGCAGCTCGACTTGGGCGCCCCCGTGCTCGGCGGCGAGGCGGCCAGCCTGACGATCGACGGCAGCGCCCGGTTGGGCCGCGGCGGCGCCGGGATCGGCGCGAACCTCGGGATCGGCCGCCTGGACCGGCCGGGCACCGGCAAGCTGGCGCTGAGCCACGCGCCGGGCGCCGAACGCTTCGACATCGACCTGACGGTGGAGGAGCCGGAGGGCGGCGTGATCGCACGGGCTGCCGGCGTTCCCGGCCTGCCGCCGATCACTCTCGCCCTGCGCGGCTCCGGCCCCCTGTCCGGCTGGCGGGGCCGGCTGGACGGCAGCGCCGGCGACATAGCGCGCGTCGCCGCCGATGCCACGATCCGCGGTATTCCGGGTGCGGACGGCGCTGCGGGCTACGGCCTGACGATCAGCGGTGACGCCGCCCTCTCCCGACCGCTCGACCGATTGCTCGACCCGCGAACCGCCGCGCTGATCGGTGACGGCGTCGCCTTTCAGGCGGAAGCCGCCCTCGAGCCGGGCCGCAGGATCGCGCTCACCGGCGCCCGCGTGAAGCTGGCAGCCGGAACACTGGAGCTTTCCGGCACCTACCGGTTCGATCCCCCGGAGCTCGACTTCGACTATGCGCTGGAGGCCGATGCCGGTTCGTCGCTGCGCACCCTCGCTCCCGAGGTCGGATGGGAGCACGTCCGGCTCTCGGGGAAAGCCGCCGGGCCGGCCGACGCACCGACCGTCGCCGCCGATCTCGCCATCGACGGGATCGCCGCCGGGGACCCGCTCATCGCCCGGTTGGCCGGCCCGGAAGTGAGGATTTCCGGCAGCGCCGTGGTCCTTCCCGGCACCGGGGAGATTCGCGTAGACGGCATTCGGGTCGGCGCCGCCATCGGGACCCTGAGCGCCACCGCCCTCGTCCGCGACTGGCGGGCAGTCGGCGCCCGGGTCGCGCTCGACATGCCCGACCTGAAGCACTTGGCGGGCATCGCCGGGGTGCCGCTCGAAGGAGCGGCCGTGCTCGGCGCCGACCTGACCGCCGGCGATCAGGCGGTCCTGGTCCGGGCGGACGTGACCGGCACCGCCACCGGCCTGCGCACCGGCCGGATCCATCCCGCGGTCGACGCCCTGGTCGGCCGCGAGGTGGATCTGGCCGGTCTCGTGACCGTGGGGGCCGACGGCTCGATCGACCTGTCCGGCCTAAGGATCGAGGGCCGGCATGCGGCGCTCACGGCGTCGGCGACTCTCCGCGGAGGCGCACTGGATGCCGAGTGGCGCGCCAGCCTGCCCCGCCTCGACGTCCTCGCCGAACCGTTGGAGACCGCGGTGGCCGGATCGTCCGTGGTGGACGGCACCGCGACCGGGCCGCTCGACGCGCTGGAACTCCGGGCCGATCTGGCCGGCCGCGATCTCGTCCTGTCAGGCCGCGCCGTGCCGCGCGCCGATCTCTCTGTGCGGGCGACCCTGGCGCCGGGAGCATCGCGCGGCACCCTGGACGCCAGGGCCGTCGTGGGCCGGCAGCCGCTCGATGCCAGATCCGCCTTCACGCTGGAAGGACAACGCCTCGACCTGACCGGGATATCGCTGTGGGCCGGGCACGACCGGATCACCGGCGCCGTCAGGATGGCGCTCGACCGCATGACCGCGACGGGCCGGCTGGCCGGCGACATCGGCGATCTCGGCGCCTTCTCCGCCCTGGCCGGCCGGATGCTGGGCGGCAGCGGCCGGCTGGAGGTCAGGCTTGACGATGCTCGGGGCCGGCAGGCCGCGACCGCCGCCCTCGGGGCAAGGAACCTGTCGGTCACCGGTCCGGAGGGTCCCGTGCTGACGGCCAGCCGGCTCGACCTGAACGCCGACGTCAGCGCCGCGCCGGGCGGGATTCGGTTCGACGGCAGGCTGGACGGCATGGGCGTTGCCGTCGCCGGCGCTCCGGCGCAGCCCGTACGGGTGAGGCTCGCGGGCAGCTTGACCCGGGAAGGAGCTCTCCGGCGGCTCGGAGTCGACAAGCTGGACGGCGCCTATGCCGGCGAGCCGTTCCGGCTGGCCGGTCCGGCGACCGCGACCATCGGCCCCGACATCCTCGAAGTCCGCAACCTGCTCCTCGCCAGCCGGGAGGCCCGCGTCGCCCTGGACGGCGGACTGGTCCGCAACGCCCTGGACGGCACCGCCACCCTGATCCGGATCCCGCTGGCGCTGGTCTCCCTGGCGACGCCCGATCATGAAGTCACCGGCCGCTTGGACGGGAAGGCGGTCTTCGGCGGCACCCTCGCCGATCCGCGCGCCGACCTGGACCTGCGGGCAACCGACGTGAGCCTGAGGGGCGGAGAGGCCGCGGGACTGACCGGCATCGACATCGGCGCCACCGGCCGGTGGCGGGACGGCCGGCTGGCCCTGGACGGCAAGGCCGCGACCCGCCGACGCGACGGTGTCGACATGCGGTTCCAGGCGGACTTGCCGCTGGTGCTGCGCCGGGAACCGCTGACGGTGGACCTGCCGCGGAACGTCCCCGTCAGCGGGGTACTGCGCGGCCATGTCGAACTCGCGATCCTGAACGACCTGCTCGCCGACACCGGCGACCAGGCGCAGGGGCGACTCGACGTCAATCTCGACCTTGCCGGCTCGCTCGGCGATCCGCGGCTGGGTGGAGACGCCAGAATAGCCGATGGGCGTTACGAGAACCGGGCGGCGGGCGCGGTGATCAACGGGATCGCCCTGCGGCTGCGCGGCGACGGCAGTCGCCTGACGGTCGACCGGTTCGACGGACGTACGCCGGGCGGCGGCACCGTCGAGGCCGCCGGCTCGGTGAACGTCGATCCGGACGACCCACGGGCCTTCGACCTGCGGATCCGGGCCGGCGATGCGCAGCTCGTCCAGACCGACCTCGTCACGGCGAGGATCGACACGGTGCTGACCCTGACCGGACCGCTCGACGCCCCGCTGCTCCAGGGACCGGTTACGATCCGGCATGCCGAGATCCGGATACCGGAACGGATGCCGTCCGCCGTGGCCGAGATCCAGGTGGAGGAAATCAACCGGCCGGGCGGCACCGCCCCGGCGAAGCTGTCCGCGGCGTCGCCGTTCCGGCTCCGGCTCGACATCGCCGTGAAGGCGGAGAACCGGATTTTCGTGCGCGGCCGCGGATTGGCGATCGAACTGTCGTCCGATGCGACGGTCGGCGGCACGACGGCCAAGCCGGTCCCGGGCGGCGGGCTGAGGCTGGTCAGCGGCACGCTCGACCTGCTGACCACATGGTTCGAATTCACCCGGGCCGACATCGATTTCACCGGCGACGGCAGCGCCGATCCGATGCTGGACATCAGTGCCCAGGCCAGGACCGCCGACATCACGGCGCAGGTGGTGGTCACGGGACGCGCGTCCGCCCCCAGGATCACGCTGACCTCCTCGCCCGAGCTGCCGCAGGACGAGATCCTCTCGCGCGTCCTGTTCAACAAGCCGTTCAGCAATCTCAGCGCGATCGAGGCCGTCCAGATCGCGCACTCCATCAGCCGTCTCACCGGCATCGGCGGCGCTCCCGGCGTCATCGACAGGGTGCGCGGCACGCTGGGCATCGACCGGCTCGAGCTGCTGAGCGGCAAGCCGGGCGAAGGCCTGTCGGGTACCGGCGTCGCTGCCGGCCGCTACGTCTCGCGCGACGTCTATGTCGGCGCCGAGCAGCGCGTCGGCGAGGCGGGCAGCCGGGCCGTGGTCGAGATCACCCTGACCAGGAACCTGAGGCTCCGCACCGATGTCGGGACCAACTCGGGCGCCAGTATCGGCGTGCTGTACGAATGGGAATACTGAGGGACTGGCGGGAACCGCCGGGGAGCAAAGCAGCCTGCCCAATCAGTTGGAGTTCGATGATGCCCGCAGCCGACGCCGAACAGAAAGTCCTACGCCGCTCGATCCTCGTCACCGTCCTCATCGGAGCGGCCGGGGTCCTTTTCGGCATCCTGTCCGGATCGCTCTCCATCATCTTCGACGGCATGTTCTCGGCCGTCGACGCCTCCATGACGGCGCTGGCGCTGATGGTGACGCGGCTCATCGCCCGCGACAAGAGCGAGCGCTTCCAGCTGGGCTTCTGGCACCTCGAACCGATGGCGCTGGCGCTCAACAGCGCCCTGCTGATCCTCCTCGCCTTCTACGCCTTCGTGAATGCGGTCGGCCTGCTGCTGGCCGGCGGGCGCGATCTCTCCTTCGATTGGGCGATCGTCTACGCCGCCGTCGTCGCGGCCGCGTGCTTCGCGATGTTCTTCGCCGGCCGCCGGGCGAACCGCGCGATCGGGTCGGAGTTCGTCGCCCTCGACCTCAAGGGCTGGCTGATGTCGGGAACGATCACCCTGGCCCTGCTGGTGGCCTTCATCGCCGCGGCGATGTTGCGGGGCACGCGCTTCGAGGCCCTTGCGCCTTACGTCGATCCGGCCATCCTCGCCCTGCTGGCGCTGATCATCCTTCCGGTGCCGGTGAGGACGGTGAGGCAGGCGATCTCGGAAATCCTCCTCGCCGCGCCGGGCAACCTGGACAGCAGCGTCCGGGCCGTCGCGGAGGCGACGGTGGAGAAATACGGCTTCGAGGGCTACGAGACCTATGTCGCCAAGGTCGGCCGCTCCCGTTTCATCGAGATCCACCTGATCGTGCCGCAAACGTTCCGGATCGACAGCATCCGGCGCCTCGACGAGATCCGCGAGGAGATCGGGGCGGCGATCGGCGGATCGGAACGCGATCGCTGGCTGACGATCGCCTTCGTCGGCGACAGGCGCTGGTCGATCTGAATGCCCCGCGCCGGGCGAAGCCCGACGCGGGTTTCCGGTCATGCCGTCGCCTGCGCAGTGGCGCAGTTCAAAGCCTCCTTGAGGCGGTTCTCCTGCTCGGTCGTCAGCGACGTGCGCAGCACCGTGCCCTGGTACTTGCCGAGTTCGGGCAGCACCTTGTCGGGATTGACCCTGCGCACCAGCACGAACAGCGCGGAGGTCCCCGGCTCGATGGTCCGGGCGATCTTCCGGATGTAATCGTCCGGGATGCCGTAATCGGTCACGCTGCCGGCCAGCGCGCCCGTTCCGGCGCCGATGACGCCTCCCAGCGCCATGCCGGCGAGAGGGTTGAGGAACAGCAGGCCGACCAGCGAGCCCCAGAGCATGCCGGAAAGCCCCGATTTGGCGCTTCCCAGCGACACGAGGTTCACCGCCTGCTTCAGGCGCACCTTGCCGTCCAGCTCCCGCACCGCGACGCACGCATCCTCGAGGTCGATGAGGTATTCCCGCTGCATCTCCCGCAATTCGTCGAGGGCCTTGTCGGCCGTTTCCTTGTCCTTGAACGCGACGCAGATCAGATCGGACATCTGTGGTTTTCTCCCTATGTTGAGACAGGCGTTTCCCTTGGTCAGGCCGGCCCGAGGGGGATGCCGAGCAGGTACCAGGCGATCAGGAGCAGGGTCCAGGCGACCACGAGGATCCCGGTGTATGGCAGCATCAGGGAGACGATGGTGCCGATACCGGCGTCCTTCTGGTACTTCGCGGCGAAGCCGACCATGACCCCGAGATACACGTTCAGCGGAGTGATGACGTTCATCGGCGAATCCCCGACCCGATAGGCCGCCAGGACAAGGTTCGGGTCCCCGCCCAGTCGCATGAAAAGCGGAATGAACACGGGAGCGAAGATCGCCCACTTCGCGACGGCCCCGGTGATCAGGACATCGATCAGGAAGATGATCAGCACGAAGATGATGATGTAGCCGACCCCGTTGATCGGAGCGTCCTGCAGGATGTCGGCGAGGTTGGCGGCCAGCACGACCGCCATGTTGGTGAAGTTGAAGAAGGCGATGAACTGCGCGATCACCAGGAGGAGAAAGATCAGCCCCGCGAGCCCCCCGAAGGTCTTCACGATCATGCCGATCGCCTGGGTCAGATTATTGATCGTGCCGGCTCCCTTCCCATAGGCGAAGCCGACCGCGAAGAAAAGCGCGCTGATCTGGATGATCAGGCCGTCCATGAACGGCGAGCCCGACAGGATCTCCCCGGTCTGCGGGTTTCGCAGCACCGAGTTCGGCGGTACGGTCAGGAGCGCCATCGCCGCCACGAAAACCGCAAGCGCCACGCCGGCGTTGCGCAGGCCCCGAGACTGCTCCGGGGCCAATCCTTCGGCGGCCTGCACCGGCACGCCGCCCGTGTACGGTCCCAGATGCGGTTCGACGATCTTCTCGGTGATGAGCGTGCAGAGGACAGCCATCAGAAGGCTTGAGACGATCATGAAATAAAGGTTGCCGACGAGGGTGACCTGGCGCGCCGGATCGACGAGGCGTATCGCGTCGTTGGTCATTTCGGCCAGCAGCGCGTCGGTGGGCGTGACGAAGACGTTGACCAGGAATACCGCCGCCACACCGGAAAAGGCCGCCGCCAGTCCCGCCAGGGGATGCCGTCCGAGGCTGTGGAATGCCGCGGCGCCCAGCGGGACGAGCACCAGGTAGCCGGCGTCCGCCGCGATCGAGGAAACGACCCCGAGCATCACGACGATGAAGGTGAAGATCGAGCGGGGTGCGATGAGGACGATCTTGCGCACCAGCGTCGCGATCAGCCCGGATTCCTCGGCGACGCCCACGCCGACCATGGCGATGACGATCACGCCGACCGATCCGAAGCCCAGGAAATTGGCCACGGGGGACGTGATCATGAAGCGCAGGCCCTCCGGCGACAGCAGGCTCCGCACGTCCGTCGTGCGCGTCTCGATCTCGCCCGAAACCGGATCGGCCACCTCGTAGGTGATCGAGGTTCCCAGAAGGCCGAATATCGCCGACAGGACGATGACGATGCCGATCAGGATGAAGAAGATGATGCCCGGGTGCGGCACCTTGTTTCCAACGCGCTCGATCGTCGTGAGAAACCTGTCCAGAGCACCCGGTTTCCTGGCCACCGTCTGCGTCCGGCTCGGCGTCGGGTATCCAATCTGGTCCGCCATCGCCCCTCCCTTGAGACAAGGTTTGTAGGAATATGCTCTGAACGATGACTGCGAGGATACTTCAGCATAGTATTAATACCAAAAAACCGAGCACCAGAACAGTTAGTGTCTCTTTCGTCAAGAGAATTGGAACCTGCTGAAACAGTTTCAGAAGTGTTTCTTCATCCGGAAGGCGAACTTTCAAGACTTTGCTTGCTTGCGCGTGGCAAAGTCACGCGCCCAAAAATATCATAATCTTTTGCAACCAATGTTTCTGCCTTCGATATTATACCTTGCATGTTAATCAAGGAGTTTATAATTCTTCTGTCTGGCGACCGGTGCGCCCGCGCTGGCAATATCGGCATCAGCAAGAGACTTGAAGGTTGGATCCGTGAGCGAGATCTGGACCGTCTTCGCTATCATCGCTGCAATCATTGTGCTGTTCATATGGGACCGTCTGCCGGTCATCGGTGTCTGCGTAGGCGCCGCGCTGTCGCTCTGGGCGACGGGCATACTGACGTTGAACCAGAGCCTGGCAGGCTTCGGCGACCCGGCGGTCATCTTCATCGCAGCGCTCTTCGTCGTCAGCGCCGGCCTGGAGGTGGCCGGCGTGACGGCCTGGGCCGGGCAGCTCCTGATCCGGCAGGCCGGCGACAGCCGGATACGGCTGATCGTGCTGATGATGGGCTTCGTCGGAATCCTGAGCGCCCTGATCAGCGTGAACGGCGCGGTGGCGGCGCTTCTGCCGGTCGTCGTCGTCATGGCCATCCGGCTGGGCCGGTCGCCGTCCCAGCTGTTGATGCCTCTGGTCTTCGGAGCCCATGGGGGCTCCCTGCTGATGCTGACCGGCAGTCCGGTCAACGTGCTCGTGGTCGAAGCCTCGGCCGATGCAGGCGGCGGCGGGTTCGGCTATTTCGAGTTCGCGCTGATCGGCGCGCCGATCGTGCTGGGGTGTATCGGCATCGTGGTGCTGTTCGGCGAACGCCTGTTGCCGAACCGCACCAGCAGGACCCTTCCGCCAGACCTGAGCCGGCTCGCGACCACCCTGTTCGAGCAGTATCGCCTGTCGGGCGACGTGTACCAGCTGCACGTTCGCGCCGGATCTCCCCTGATCGGCAAGACGCGCCAGGCGATCGGCCTCGCCAGACGGGGCGATCTGGCCTTCGTGACGTTCAAGGACGCACGGGGTCATCTGATCCGGCGCGACACCATCGGCGAGGGCGACCTGCTGGTCCTGCGCGGACCCGCCGACCAGGCGGCCGAAGTCGCCCGGGAGTTCAACCTCGCCTTCCGCGAGGACGCGCCCGAGGGGGAGATCACCGACCAGCTCTTCAACCGCGACTCCGGGCTTGCGGAAGTGCTGATCCCACCGCGGTCGCCCCTGATCGGGGAGCGTTTCTTTCCCGGAATGATCACCGAAAGCGGCGACCTGATCGTGCTGGCGCTTCAGCGACAGGGCGTCGACCTGATGCCGGGCGACGCCCTGGCGGCCGGCGACACGATGCTTCTGCAAGGCACCTGGAAGGCGCTCGACACTCGGCTCGACCAGGCCGAAGTGCTGGTGGTGAACTCGCCCGACCTGATGCGCCGCCAGGCCGTGCCGATGGGACGCGGGGCGGGGACGGTGCTCGCGGCGCTGGCGCTCATGGTGTTCCTGCTGGCCACCGGGCTCGTGCCGCCCGCCGTGGCAGGGCTGCTGGCCGCCGGCATCGTCCTGATCTCGGGGGTGCTGAGCGTGGAGCAGGTATATCGCTCGATCAATTGGACGACGGTGATCCTGGTCGGCGCGATGATGCCGCTCTCGACCGCGATGGAGCAGACCGGTGCCGCGCGCCTGCTCGCCGAGACGCTCGTAGGGATCGTCGGGGATGCCGGTCCCTATGCGCTGCTGACCGGCCTCTTCGTGTTCTCGGCGGTCCTGGGGCAGGTGATCTCCAATACCGCCACCGCCCTCATCATCATTCCGATCTCGGTGGTCGCGGCCCAGCAGATGGGCATCTCCACGCAGCCGGTGCTGATGTGCGTGTGCGTCGCCTGCGCCGGAGCCTTCCTCACGCCGGTTGCGACGGCGACGAACCTGATGGTGATGGAGCCGGGCGCCTACAGGTTCGGCGACTACTGGAAGCTCGGCCTGCCGATGCTGATCTGGTGCTTCATCCTCGTGATCTTCGTGGTGCCGGTCATCTGGCCGTTCTGAGCCTGCGGCCCGGGCGGAGACTCCGCGTGAATCTCTGCGGAAGGTAAAGGAAACCAAGGGAGGAAACCTGGAAATGTCCGAACTCGATGCAGTCCTCGCCCGTGCCGACGCCGATCTCGACGCGGCGCTGGACCGCCTGTTCGCCACGCTGCGGCTGAAGTCGATCTCGACCGATCCGGCTTATGCCGCCGAGACGCGGGCCTGCGCCGAATGGCACGCGGCCGATCTCGCCTCGATCGGCTTCGACGCGAGCGTGCGGGACACGGCAGGCCATCCGATGGTCGTCGCGCATGATCGCTCGGCGCCGGGGACCTCGGTGCTGTTCTACGGTCACTACGACGTGCAGCCGGTCGATCCGCTGGAACTGTGGGACCACGACCCCTTCGCGCCCTCGGTCGAGACGCGGGCGGACGGATCCCGGATGATCGTCGCGCGCGGGGCCGCGGACGACAAGGGACAGCTGATGACATTCGTCGAGGCCTGCCGCGCCTGGAAGGCGGTGACGGGCAAGCTGCCGATCCCGATCACGATCCTGCTGGAGGGCGAGGAGGAATCGGGCGGGGTGAACCTGCCGCCGTTCCTGGACGCCAACAAGGAGGAATTGCGCGCCGATCTGGCGCTGATCTGCGACACCAACATGTGGGACCCGGACACGCCGGCGATCACGACCAGCCTGCGCGGACTCTGCGGCGAGGAGATCACCATCCACGCCGCCGACCGCGATTTGCATTCGGGATTCTACGGCTCGGCCGCGGCGAACCCCAACCACATCCTGGCCCGCATCATCGCCGACCTGCGCGCCGCCGACGGGCGCGTCACCATCCCAGGCTTCTACGACGGCGTGCCGGAGCTGCCCAAAGCGTTGAAGGAGAGCTGGGCCAGGCTCGATTTTTCCACGGAAGCCTTCCTGGGCGAGGTCGGGCTGTCGGTGCCGGCGGGGGAAAAGGGACGCTCGGCTCTCGAAATGGTCTGGTCGCGGCCGACCTGCGAAGTGAACGGCATGGGCGGCGGCTATCAGGGCGCCGGTTTCAAGACGGTGATCCCGGCGCAGGCCTCGGCCAAGATCTCGTTCCGGCTGGTGTTCGACCAGGACCCGCACAAGGTGCGCGCGGCCTTCCGGGATTTCGTCAAGGCGCGGGTCCCGGCCGATTGCAGGGTGGATTTCATGGAGCATGGGTCCGGGACCGCCGTGGCCTTCGACACGGGCGCGCCGGCATTCCAGAAGACGCAGGCCGCCTTGACGGATGAATGGGGCCGCGACGCCGCCTTCGTGGGCGGGGGCGGCTCCATCCCGGTGACGACGCTGATCAAGGACAAGCTCGGGATCGACGTGGTGATGGCGGGCTTCGGCCTCAGCGACGACCGGATCCACAGCCCCAACGAGAAATACGACCTGAAGAGCTTCCGCAAGGGGATCCGGTCCTGGGTGCGGATCCTGGCCGCCCTGTAACGGCGGAGCGTGGAAGGCCGTTTCTCACACGCGAATCAGGAAAGCCAGGAGCCGGAAGGTTCAGGGCGCACACGCCCGCCGCGCGATGGACATGAAACGCCGGAACCGTATCCGCCATAACCCGGGTTCCGGCAGGACCGTCAGCCGTCCCATGACGCTGATCGAGAATCCCAATCCGACGGTCGCCATGGACCCGCGGGAGATCGGCCGGGTGTCGCAAGCGGTCAAGGTTGGTCAAGTCCGGCGAGACTTCCGGTGAAGTCGACCGGAAGCATGAGAAACCACCGTCGTCCTCACATCTTGGACCGATGGACATGCACGCCCCGCCAGTCCCTCGATGGCGCCGCGCCGGCGGGTTCCGCCCGCATCCCCATGGTGTGCTCCAGGAGATACCGGGCGGGGCGGTCGTCGGGCGCCCTGTCGAGGAGGGCGCGGAAGCCATGCGCAGCCTCGTCGAACCGGCCGGCGACCAGGTGCCTCAGGGCCGCTTCGTGGAGATCCCGGACCATCAGCGTCGTCCCGTCGACCTCCCCCGTTCGGCCCAGCAGTTCGTACAGCTCCACCGGTTCCGACCGTCCGGGAACGGTGACCCGGTCGAGGTGGCGCCATTCGAAGCCGCTGCCGGCAGTCCGTCGAACCTCGCCCGATACTAGGATGGCGGTCCCGTAGGCCTTGTTCAGCATCTCCAGCCGGGACGCCAGGTTCACAGCGTCCCCGATCACCGTGTAGGACAGGCGCTGGGCCGTCCCGATATTGCCGACCAGGACCTCTCCCGTGGCGAGGCCGATGCGCGTCCGGGACGGCGGCGCGTCGCCGTCCTCGAGGTCGAGCAGGCCGAGGGAGCGCTGCGCGTCGAGCGCCGCCTCGCATGCGCGGGCCGCGTGACCGCGAACATGGTGCGGAGCATTGAAGAAGGCCAGCATGCCGTCGCCCATGAACTTGTCCACGACGCCGCCGGCGTCCTGGACGGCCCGTTCCAGGGCGCCGAAATACTTGCCCAGGTACCCGACCAGCTTCCCCGGCGGCATGCCTTCGGCGATTCCGGTGAAGCCGGCCAGGTCCGAGACCAGGACGGTCAGCACGCGCAGTTCGCCGCCGGGTTCGGCCGCCTGCCCGCTCGTCAGGACGCGCCGGACGACGTCGACCGGCACGTAGGTCGAGAAGGACCGCAGGGCTGCCTTCATGCGCACGAGCGAGCGCGCCATCGCGTCGATCTCGCGGATGGAAGAGCGGACCGGCCGGCTGCCCGGGAAATGGAGGTCGCCGATCGCCGCGAGATCCCGGCTCATCAGGCGGATCGGCCTGGAGATGGCATGGGCGATCACGGTCGCGGCGACGATTCCGGCCGCGAGGAAGATGCAGGCGGTCACCAGGACCGCCGCCGTGGCGGACCACATCGGCCCTTCGACGTCGGCGAGGGGCAGCATGACGAGGAGTTGCCAGCTCAGGCCGCCGCCGATCGTGAGGACGCGGCTGTCGAGGACGAGCCCGCCGGCCGTGGCGCGGTACTGACCGCCGGGCCGGCCCGCGGGGAATCCGGCGGCGGCCGACAGCGCGGCGCGCAGCTCTTCCGGAAAGTCGGGACCGGCCCCGAGCACGAGGGGACCGCCGCCGGACCCGGGCGCCACGATCGCGGCGCGCCCGCTGGTCCCGACCCGCAGGTCCGCCAGGAAGTTCTCGATCCCGCTGAGATGGAAATCCGCGGTCGCCACGCCCGCCGCCCTGCCCGTCCCGGGATGCCTCAGTCCGACCACCGCCGAGATGCCCGGCCTGCCCTCGGCGAACTCGTAGGCACCCGTCCAGCGCGGCTCGTCCGCGTCGATTCCCAGGGCGTACCATGGCTTGCCGCGGGGGTCGTACGGCACTCCGGGTCCGGTCTCCATAGGGACCCGGGTCCCGTCGGGGCGCAATTCCCATTCACGGGCGATCCCGCCGTCGACCGTCGGATCGGACCGGTTGAGGACGAGCGCGCCGTCGCGCCGGGTCACGCCCAGGAACTCTCCCGTTCCGGCGCTGCTGACGCTCACCCAGGTCAGCGCCGGGCTCGCCCGGGCCTCGGACACCAGGTAGTCGGTCATGCGGTCCGTGTCGCCCAGGACAGCGTCCCGGTGCTCGACGAAGTACTTCACCCTGTCCAGGACGGCGGGGCCGTTCTCCAGGAATCGGGAAACCCGGTGCGCCACGTCGTTGGCGACCTGCTCGATCTCGCGGTCCGCGACGGCCTGGACCACCGCGAGATGACGGAGGAGCACGACCGCCGAGACGGCCGACAGCGAGCAGGCTATCAGGGCGACGTTGGCGTACAGAAGCGTGCTTCGGATCCCCAGGCTCATCGCATCCTCCCTCGTTCGACGGCCCGCGCCGGTCTAGGGCTTGCGGCCGACGACCGCGCCGTTGGCGCCCGGCGCGTCGAACCAGACGGTCTCCACGTCGCGGAAGCCGGCATCCTCCATCCACCCGGCGTATTCGGATGGCGTGTAGTTCCGCCCTTCCGTCTCGATCAGCATGTTCAGGCTCATCAGCGCGGCAGCGGCCGGGCCGGTCTTGTCGTCGTTGACCAGAAGCTCGCTGATCACGGCGAGGCCGCCGCTCGGCAGCGCCTCGAAGGACCGGCGCAGCAGCGCCCGGTCCTTCTCCTCGCTCCAGTCGTGCAGGATCATCGAGAGCAGGTGGACGTCGTGGCCGCCGGGGAACGGCGCCGTGCCGAAGAAATCGCCCGGAACCGTCCCGATCCTCCCGCCCAGCCCGGCCAGCGCGATCTTGCCGGCGGCGATCGCGGTCACGTGGGGCAGGTCGAACACGGTTGCGCGAAGATGGGGATAGCGCCGGCAGAGCTCGATGTCGTAGGCGCCGGAGCCGCCGCCGATATCCAGGAGATGCCGGAAGCGGCCGAGGTCCACCGCCTCCCCGAGCCGGCGCGCGGTCATGGTCGAGAGCGCGTGCATCGCCTCCCAGAAGAGGGCCAGCATCGTCGGGTCCTCGGCGTCGAAGATCGAGGACTGCACGGCCGGATCCCACGTCGTCGGCCGGTTCGTGCGGATCGCCTCGGCGAGCTTGCCCCAGCCGGCATAGAGCCGCTTGTCGGCCATCTCGATCCAGCCGCCGAAATAATCGGGCTTGCCGCGCACGAGATAGGACTCGCTGATGGGCGCGTTACGGTATCGGCCGCCGCGCTTCTCCAGGAGGCCGAGGGCCGCGCACCCGGTCAGCAGCATTTCCGCCGGACGGGGAAGTATCCCGAGCGCCTCGGCGAGTTCCAGGCATGTCGTGCTCGCCCCGCCTGCCAGCCGGGTGAAGAGATCCATCTCATGGGCCGCAGCCAGGGTCTTGAAGCCCCAGAAACCGGTCGAGAGGGCCATCAGGGGAGCCGGCGAAGGCAGGTCCGGGTCGACGGAGATCGGCCGATCGGGAAGAAATTCAGGTGCGGCGGTCTCGAACAGGCTTGTCATCCTTTGTTCCTCCACTTCCAGGGCATCGGGATGCCGGCGGCGAAGTCCTGGGTTTTCTTGCGGAACGGGGTCGCCGGTCCCGGAACGCCCTTCTTGTACGCCTGTTTCGTTTCCGCGGGTCTATCCGGAATATGTCTGGATTTTCCGGATAATGGCCGGCATCTTTCCGAAAGGGGCGACCTCTGCCGACATCGGAGGGCGGTGTTGGAAGACAAGAAGCGTATCGCAGCGACGATCAGGAACTATCTTGCCCGTGAAAGGCTGTCGCGGGAGCAGTTCGCCTTCAAGACGAAGTTGGGAAAATCCACGGTCGACAAGCTGCTGATAGGTTTGTTCTCCGACAAGACGCTCTCCATCGTGGAGAACCATACGAAACTGTCCTTCCGTCCGGCAGGGGAACCGGACCGGCACGCGGCGCCGGCCGCGGGTCCCGCCGAGGCGACGATCCACGGCAAGCCTTCGATCGCGGTCCTGCCCTTCGCCAACATGAGCTGTGATCCCGAGCAGGAATATCTCGCCGACGGCATCACCGAGGACATCATCACGGCGCTGGCGCGGCTGCGCTGGCTGTTCGTCATCTCCCGCAACTCCTCCTTCGTCTACAAGGGCAGGCCGGCCGACGTCCGGCAGGTCGCCCGGGACCTCGGGGTGCGCTACGTCCTGGAGGGGAGCGTCAGGACGGCGGGCCTGCGCATCCGCATCACCGGCCAGCTGGTCGACGCCGAGACGGGAAAGCACATCTGGGCGGAGCGGTACGACCGCGACCTCCAGGACATCTTCGCGGTCCAGGACGACATCACGGAGCGCGTGGTCGCCGCGGTGGAGCCCCACCTTTACGCCGAGGAAGGGTTCCGGGTCTCCAGCAGGGCGCCGGAAAGCATCGACGCCTGGGGGTTGGTCGTGCGGGCCATGGGCCTGATCAACCGGGTGGGGCGCCGGCAGAACGAGGACGCCCAGGCCCTGCTGCGCCATGCCGTCGCGATCGAGCCGGGCTATGCCCGCGCTCACGCGCTGCTGAGCTGGGCGCTGTGGTGGGCGGCGCTCTGCTACTGGTTTCCCGACGCGCGCGAGGGCTACCGTCAGGCGGCCGGACATGCCCAGGATGCGCTTTCCCTCGATCCCAGCGATCCGTGGGCCCGGATGGTCTCGGGGCTGTGCCTCAGCACGGCGGGCCAGCACGAGAGGGCCCTGGGGGAGCTCCGGACCGCGCTCGGCCTCCACCCGAGCTTCGCGCTCGGCCGCACGGCGCTGGGCTGGGCGCTCCTGCGGGCAGGCCATTTCGACGAGGCGATCGCCGAGACCGGCCGCGCGCTGCGCATGAGCCCGCTGGACGGCTTCTCCGGGCTCTACACGGCGATCCACGGCTTGGCGCTCCTGGGGGCGCAGCATTTCGAGGAGGCGCTGCCCTTCCTACGGGCCTCGGTCTCCTCCTTCGCGGAATATTCCGGGCACTACAACACCCTGATCAGCTGCTGCGGCCACCTGGGCCTGCTGGACGAGGCCCGGGAGTTCATCGAGATCCGCAACAGGGTGGGTCCCCCCCTCTGCCTGAGCGTGCTCCGCCGCAACCTGGGCAAGTTCGCCCACCGCGACGTGTTCATCGAAGGGCTCAGGAAAGCCGGGGTGCCCGAGTAGGAGATCCGGGAAAATTCCGGACAGTTCAGGAAAAGTCCGGCGAGAGCCCGGGAAAGCCGCGCGCGGTAAGACTCCGGTCATCCAACGATGATCAAGGGATTTTCGGACCATGCGCACTATTCTGACCGCCGGTGCCGCCGCCACCTCGCTGCTGCTCGGCGCGGCCCTCGTGACGACCTCGCCGACCGCCGCGGAGGAGACCGTGAAGCGGGGCGAATATCTAGCATCCATCATGGATTGCGGCGGCTGCCATACCACCGGGGCACTGCTGGGAAAGCCCGATCCGCAGCGTCACCTCGGCGGCTCCGAGGTAGGATTCCAAGTCCCGGGACTCGGAACCTTCTACCCGCCCAACCTGACTCCGGAGCCGGAAACCGGCCTCGGTCGCTGGAGCGAGGCCGACATCGTCACGGCCGTCCGCACCGGCGTCCGCCCGGATGGCCGTGTCCTGGCCCCGGTGATGCCCTATCACAGCTACGGCAAGCTCACCGACGCCGATGCCCAGGCCCTTGCGGCCTATCTCAGGAGCCTCAAGCCGGTGCAGCACAAGGTGCCGGACCTTGCCGGCCCGTCCGAGAAGCCGACAGCGCCCTATCTGGGCGTCATGATTCCCGGGTGACGGCCGCCATGCCGGATTTCATGACGGATCTCGACGGGAACTCCCTCACGCGGGAGGTGATCGACCGGTTCGCCGACACCGGCGATCCGCGCCTGAAGGCCGTCATTGCGAGCCTCGTGCGGCACCTGCACGGCTTCGTGCAAGACGTCGAGCTCACGGTCGAGGAGTGGGGCGCCGCGCTCGAATTCCTGGCCCGCGCCGGCCGGGCCTGCACCGAGGGACGCCAGGAATTCGTCCTGCTGTCGGACGTGCTCGGCGTCACCATGCTGGTCGATTCCATCAACCACCCGACAGCCGGGGGAACCACCGAGACCGCTCCGCCCGGCCCGTTCCACGCCGCCGACGCCCCCGAATTGCCGCTTGGCGCCGACATGGCGCGGGGGCAGCCGGGCGAGCGCCTCCATGTAGAAGGCTCCGTGTCGTCCGGCGACGGGCGGCCGCTCGCAAACGCCGTCGTCGATGTCTGGCAGGCGGACGAGAACGGCTACTACGACATGCAGCGCCCGGAACTGACGGAACCGACGCTGCGGGCGCGCTTCCGCGCCGACGGCCGGGGCCGCTTCGCCTTCCGGTCGATCCTGCCGTCCCACTACCCGATCCCGGCAGGCGGCCCGGTGGGAGAACTGCTGAACGCGACCGGGCGACATCCCTTCCGGCCGGCGCACATCCATTTCAGGATCGCGGCGGAGGGGTACGAGACGCTGGTCACCCAGCTCTTCCCGGCCGACGGCCCGTACCTCGCCGACGACGCGGCGTTCGGCGTCAAGCCCTCTCTGGTCGTGGCGTGCCCGCAGGGCGCTCCCGGCGACGCGCCGGACGGGAGCGCGGGGCCCTGGCGGAGGCTCGCCTACGACTTCGTCCTGAAGGCGCAGGCCTCGGCATCCTCCGTGCAGAAGGGAGCAGGGCGACATGTCTGCGGCGAGGGGACTTCAGCGGGGGAGGTTGTACTCGGCCACGCTCATATGCCAACTATAGTAGGCCTCGCAGACAAGAATCACGCCGATGAATCCACCCAGGTGGATCAGGCTCGAGAGAACGACATCCGAGGATGAAAACAAGACATATCGGGCCAAGGTCCGGTTCAAGAGGTGCCGCGAGCGGAGATAGTACACGATGATGCGCCTGTTCAACCACGCCAGCCAAGTCAGAATGAGCAGGATTCCCAGATGCCACAGATCCATGTCCATGTTTGCTCCTTCTCCTCGCCGTCAAGTCTTCGGCATCGCCGCCCGGCGGTTCCGGTCAGCCGAAGCGACGGCTTTCCCTTGTCGGTTACCGCGCCACAATCCTCCATCACAGTGCTTTCCCCCGAGCCCTGGTTGTGACACATCGGGAACATCATGGTTGCCGGGCCGGCGGATCCTTGCGGCCCGGCGCCTAGCCCTCGGCAGTCACCGACATCCCCTCCCCTGCCCGCCTTTCCCGTTTCAGCAGCAGGCTTCCGAGTGAGAAGGCGCCGGCCAGTGCCAGGGCGATGCCGGCGATCGCCAAGCCCGGCCGCAGCCCCGCCGGGACGTAGTCGAGGACCAGTTCGCCCCCTTCGCCCGGAGGGAGCACGACGGACGGAAGGAATCCCAGTACCGGCTCGACCTCGAGAGGCCGGCCGGCCAGGAAGGCGCGGTACCCGGGATACCAGGCCCGTGCCCAGACGACCCGCCCGCCGCCATGCCCCTTGTCCAGATGATAGGCCTCGCGGTCCGGCCCCCTCTCGACCAGCCGCAGCTGCACGTCCGGAGGCTGGACCGAGACGCTGCCCGGCCGCGGGGGGAGCGGCTCGCGCCTCACGAAGACATCGGCATGCCTGCCCGATCCGGCCCGGACCCAGGTGCCTCCCGCCTCCGCGGCGAAAATCGCGGCATGGAGCCCCCGCTGGGCGACCACGCGCTCGACCCGGGTGAGGTCGAGCAGCGAAAGCCCGGCGGCGCCATCCGCGGACGTGGCGGGCGAAAGGATCCGCTTCGCGGCGTCGGGACAGCTGGCCCCGATGTAATCCATGCAGAAGGCCTCGCGCAGTCCCCGTGGGTCCAGGGCGGAGTAGCCGTTGATCGCCTCCACGTCATGGTGGAGCAGGTTGTTTCCCGGCATCAGCTCGGACCAGAAAGCATCGTCCAAAGCCTTGCCGGAACCGAAGGACGCATCCCGCCCGGGCGGCTGGTAAAGGGCGAGTTGCCGCACCCCGGGGGCATCGACGATGCCGGGCAGGGCCTGCCGCTCCACCGGAGGCGTCCATCGCGGTACCATGCCGTTGTGGGGGAAGACGGCCGTCAGGTAGACGAAAATGGTGACGTGCCCGACCACGGGGATCGCCATCCAGTACTCCGGCCATGACCTCTGGAAGTACCGGGTGAGGAGGACCAGCACGCAGATCCACGAGAGCAGGATGGCTTGGTCCGTGGCCATGCCGGACTGGTTGAGGAACCCGAGCGCCAGGGGAACGGCGAAGGCGAGAGCGGTCCTGCCCATATTCCAGACCCCCTGCCCGTCCCCCATTGTCCGGGTCATCAGCCATCCCGCCAGGACCGCGATCGCGATGTGGTAGTAGGGCAGCAGCCGGAAGGGCCAGCGGAAATACCAGCCGGCCCCGTACATGGACAGCAGGCCGAAGGCGGCCGCCACCAGGACCAGGCCGAGGCCGAGCCCTCCCCGCCGGTCCTTCAAGCCGAGGGCCGTCCAGCGGGCATTGGCCAGGACGGGCAGGATGAACCAGGACACATAGTGGATCGGCGGGGACGGCGCGGTGCGCTCCACGCCGCTGAAGGTCTTCAGGACGTTGGGGAAGATCGGAAGGCTGACGGCGAGGAGGGTGTCGAAATGCGCCGTGAGGACATCCGAGGATGCGCCGTGGGAGCGCATCGACGCTTCCAGCAGGAAGTACAGCAGCGGAAGATAGGCCGGAGCCGCGATGGCGCCGCCCAGGCCCATGGCGAGGACGACCCGGACGCAGGCCAGGAACCGGCCGGTCAGGACGAGGCTCGCGGCAAGGGCGATGCCGGCGCCCACGATCAGGGCGATTGCCGTATAGGGCCAGCCGCTGACGAGGGACAGGGCGGTCACGACCGCCGCCGGCCCGACATGAAGCGCACGCCGGTAGGCCAGCAGGAGCGCGGCCGACGCCCAGGGCAGCCAAGCGATGCCGACCAGGGCGTTCACCCACGCTTGGCCCCAATAAACCACCCACATGCTGGTTCCGCCGGCCAGCGCGGCGGCGACGGCTCCGGCCCGCGGGATGCCAAATCCCCGGCACAACGTGAAGATGCCGCCCGACAGCAGGCAGAGATGAAAGATCGAGAAGAAGGCCGCGGCTTGGTCCAAACGGCCGAAACGGTCCATCAGGACATAGAGGGAAACCGATACCGGGTTCCAGATAGCGTACTGGTATTCCGCGGAGATGGCACCGCCGAGCCAGGATCGCCCGGTGACGAAGGGCATCTGCCATTCCGTGACTTGGCGGGCGATCTCCAGCATGACCGGCATGATCATCATCTGGAAATCATCGGAAAAGTAGAAGTACCCGTTACCGATAAGCGGTACCGCCGCCATGCAGGCCGTGATGGTCACGACGAATATCGCGGCACCCGTATCCGACCACTCCTTTCGATGTCTTGAACCGTATCCAGGGATCGGATTTCCGCTTTCCGACTTTTCATTCCGCATTTACACCAGGATCCGAACCAGTAAGGGGCGAGCCTGGAGCATAAGGGCCTGCCCCGCCCCGTAAGGCAAGTGCGCGAGGGCATTTCCTTGGCGCTCGGCCAAGCCGGCGTAGGGGAAATCCCGGATTACGGAAAAACGGGTGATCGCCGTAGACTTGGCTGAAAGCTGACCCGGCCGGGAGGGCTGCCCGGTGATCCTCGAGGTGCTCTTTGGAGAACCCGGATGCCTGAGGACATGGTCGCGACGACGCCGAAGCCCGGAACGGCACCGGCCGCCGCGCCGGGGCCGCGGGCCTACGTGCAGGAAGCCGCCGGACTGGTGCTTCTCCTCGCCCTGGCCGTAGGCTGCTTCGTCATCCTCCGGCCTTTCCTGGCCGCCATCCTCTGGGCGGTCATCCTGACCTTCTCGACCTGGCCGATCTACCGTTTCCTGGTGAAGCGCCTCGGCGGGCGCGAGGGACCGGCCGCCGTCGTGATGACCCTCCTGGTCGCCCTGGTGCTGCTGCTGCCCCTCGTCATTCTGGGTTCGCGCCTGGCGGAGGGCGTCGTCGGCCTCGCCGAAGGGATCCGGTCGCTGCTCCAGCAGGGACCGCCGCCGCCGCCGCGGTGGATCGCCGACTTGCCTTTCCTGGGTCCCGACCTGACCCGCGCCTGGGAGGAGATGGCCCATGACGGGGCGGGGCTGGCCGAATCCCTCCGGCCCTATGTCGGACCTGCCCGGGATTGGGCTCTCGCCCAGGGTGCCGCCCTGGCCGGCGGAATCTTCGAAACGGCGGTCAGCGTCCTGACCGCGTTCTTCCTGTACGTGCACGGGACCGCCGTCGTCCGGATGGCCGACGCCGTGTTCAGGCGGGTCGCCGGCGACCGGTCCCGCCGGCTGATGGAGATCGCGGGAAGCACCATCAAAGGCGTCGTCCACGGGGTGCTCGGCACGGCGCTGGTCCAGGCGGTGCTGGCGACGGCGGGCTTCTGGGTCGCGCAGGTTCCCGGCGCCTTCCTCCTGGGCTTCCTCTCGTTCTTCCTGTCGCTCTTTCCCGGCGGCCTCCTGCTGGCCTGGATACCGGCGGCGGCCTGGCTGTTCGCCGAGGGGCAGCGGGAATGGGGCATCTTCATCATCATCTGGAACCTGCTGGTCGTCGGCACGATCGACAATTTCCTGAAGCCTTACGTCATCAGCCGGGGCGGCAGCCTCCCGATCCTCATGATCCTCTTCGGCGTGATGGGCGGCATCATCGCTTTCGGATTCATCGGGATCTTCCTCGGCCCGACGCTGCTGGCGATCGGCTACAGCCTGATCCAGGAGTGGGGGAAGGACGAGGACGCGCCGGTGCCGGGCGGCCGGTGACCCGGCGACCATCACGAAAGATCATTACGGGAGGGGAAACGATGTTCGACGTGGCGGAAATCGGCAGCACCCTGGCGAAGGAGGACTACAAGGCCCGCATGCCCGACCTCCGGGCCCGGCTGCTGGAAGCGCAGTTCCACCTGAGGCGCAAAGACGTGCCGGTCCTGATCGCGGTCGCCGGCGACGACCGCATCGGCTGCGAGGAGCTGATAGACCGGCTGAACGAGTGGCTGGACGCCCGCTATCTCGATACCCAGGTGTTCGAGGAGGAGACCGAGGAGGAAAGGCAGCGGCCCCGATTCTGGCGTTACTGGATGGCGCTGCCGCCCCGGGGGCGCGCCGCCATTTTCTTCGGCGGACTGGCGCTGGACGCGATCGCCGACCGCTATCTCGGCCGCATCGACAGCGACGGCTTCGCCGCCCGGATGGAACATGTCCGGACCTTCGAGCGCGCGATCGTGGCCGACGGCATGCTGCTGGTGAAGATCTGGCTGCACCTGCCCAGGCAGGAGTTGAGGCGCCGCCTGAAGCGGAAGGATTCCGGCTGGCAGCTGGAGCAGCGCGACTGGATCATCTTCAAGCATTACGACGAGATCAAGCCGCTGTGCGAACGCTACCTGCAGGAGACCAGCGCGGGCGGCGCCGCCTGGACCGTGGTGGAGAGCACCGACGCCCGCCATCGCGACCTGCGCGCCGCGGAGCACCTGCTGGCCGCCTTCACGGCCCGGCTGGACGAGGCGGATGCCGCGCCGGCGACCCGGACCGCCGAGGCCCTGAAGCCGGCGGCACGGCCGGTGGACGTCCTGGGCAGCCTCGACCTGTCCCGCCGGATCGCGGAGGAGGATTACCGCGACCGGCTGGAGGACCAGCAGCGGCGCCTCCACAAGCTGTCCCTGAGGGCCAGGCGGGAAGGCCTGTCCTCCGTGCTCGCGTTCGAGGGCTGGGACAGCGCCGGCAAGGGCGGCGCCATCCGCCGGCTGGTCTGGAGCATGAAGGCGGCCAATTGCCGCGTCGTGCCGGTCGCGGCGCCGACCGACGAGGAGCGGGCGCGCCACTATCTCTGGCGCTTCTGGCGGCACCTGCCGCACGCCGGCAAGATGCTGATCTTCGACCGGAGCTGGTACGGCAGGGTCCTGGTCGAGCGGGTCGAAGGCTTCGCCCGGCCCGAGGAGTGGCGGCGGGCCTATGACGAGATCAATGATTTCGAGCGGCAGCTGACCGACCACGGCTCGCTGCTGCTGAAGTTCTGGCTGCACATCGACAAGGACGAGCAGCTCCGCCGGTTCGAGGAGCGCGCGAACACCCCGCGGAAGCGCTACAAGATCACCGAGGAGGACTATCGCAACCGCGAGCGCTGGGACGACTACCTGATGGCGGTCAACGAGATGGTGGCCAGGACCGGCTCGACCGGGGCGCCCTGGGTTCTGGTGCCGGCCAACGACAAGCGGGCCGCGCGGATCCAGGTGCTCACCGCCGTGTGCGACGGCCTGGACCGGCTTCTCTGACCGGCACCGGCGTCAGTCGCCGTGGGCTCCGCGCGGCAGCTCCCCGGTCATCGCCGGGCGCACGACGGCAGGCGCCGAGGGCGACGCCGCCGGCTCCGCGGGCGGTTCGCGGCCAACCCTCTCCCGCAGGTGCTGGAACACGACGTAGAGGACCGGGATCAGGAAGACGCCGACCAGCGAGGCGGCCAGCATGCCGCCGAACACGGCGGTGCCGACGCCGCGACGGCTCAGTTCGCCCGCACCCTGCGCGGTCACCAGCGGCACGAGCCCGAGGATGAAGGCGAAGCTGGTCATCATGACCGCGCGGATGCGCATCCGCGCGCCCGCGACCGCCGCCTCGGCGACCGGGAGGCCCCGCTCCCGCTGTTCCTTGGCAAACTCGATGATCAGGATCGCGTTCTTGCTGGCGAGCGCGATCAGCACGATGATGCCGATCTGGGCATAGACGTCGCCGGGCAGCCCCGCCAGGATCAGCGCGGCATAGGCGCCGAGCAGCCCCACGCTGACGGAGAGCAGGACCGGGACCGGGATGTTCCAGCTCTCGTAGAGGGCGACCAGGAACAGGTAGGCGAACAGAACCGCCAGCGCCAGGATCACCGTGGTCTGCCCGGCCGCCTGCTTCTCCTGGAGCGCCGTGCCCGTCCACTCGTAGCCGTAGCCGGACGGCAGGGTGGCGGCCGACAGCCGCTCCATGGCGGCGAGCGCCGTGCCCGAGCTGACGCCCGGCGCCGGACTGCCGTTGATGGTCACGCTCCGGTAGTTGTTGTACCGGGTGAGGGACTGCGGCGCCAGGATCAGGCGCGCCTCGACCAGCGACCGCAGGGCCACCATCTCGCCCTTCGCATTGCGCACGTTGATGCGGTAGACATCGGTCACCTGGTCGCGGTCGTCCGCCTCGCCCTGGAGGTTGACCTGCCAGACCCGGCCGAACAGGTTCAGGTCGTTGACGTAGAACCCGCCGAGCGTCGCCTGGAGGGCCGTGAAGATGTCGTCGATGGCCACGCCCAGCGTCTGGGCCTTGTTGCGGTCGATGTCGAGATAGAGCTGCGGCGTGTCGGCCGCGAAGGTCGTGAACACCCCCGACAGCGCGGGCTGCTGGTTGGCCGCGAAGATCAGGCCGCGGGCCGCCGCCGCCAAGTCCTCCGGCGTGCCGCCGGCGAGGTCCTGGAGCTGGAACTCGAACCCGCCCGTGGTGCCCAGGCCGATGATCGGGGGCGGCTGGAAGGGGATGACGGCGGCGGTCCGGACGGCGGCGCCTTCCCGGCGGATCCTGGCCGTGATGGCCCCGACGCCGAGCTGCGGATCGGTCCGCTCCCCGAAGGGCGCCAGGGTGACGATCAGGAAGGCGGCGTTGGACTGGGACAGGCCGCTGATCATGCTGTAGCCCACCACCGAGGTCACGTCGACCACCCCGCCGATCGGGCGGACGATGTCCTCGACCTGCTCCACCGCCGCGAGCGTCCGCTTGACCGACGATCCCTGGGGCAGCTGCAACTCGACGAAGAAGGCGCCCTGGTCCTCCTGAGGCAGGAATCCGGTCGGCGTGGCCCTGGACAGGGCGTAGACGCCTCCCGCCACGACCAGCAGGAACAGGATGCCGAACGCGGCCCGCCGCACCAGCCGGGCGACGACGGCGGCATAGAAGTCGCGGGTCCGGTCGATCGCCCTTGTCACGCGGCCCATCACCCCCCGCCGGGGTCCGTGGGCCGGCTTGAGCAGAATGCCGCAGAGCGCCGGGCTGAGAGTCAGGGCGTTGATCGCCGACAGCACCATGGAGACCGAGACCGCGACCGCGAACTGGCGGTACAGCTCGCCGGTCAGGCCGGGGATGAAGCCGATCGGCACGAACACCGACAGCAGGACCAGGGTGATGGCGATGATCGGCGCCGTGATCTCCCCCATCGCCTTGGCCGTCGCCTCCTTCGGCGGCAGTCCCTCCTCCTCCATGACGCGCTCGACCGCCTCGACCACGACGATGGCGTCGTCGACCACGATGCCGATCGCCAGCACCAGGGCCAGCAGCGAGATGGTGTTGGCCGAGTAGCCGAGGGCGAGCATGACGGCGAAGGTGCCGACCAGGGACACCGGCACGGCGACGGTCGGGATCAGGGTCGCCCGCCAGCTTCCGAGGAACAGGAAGACGACCACGACCACCAGGACGAAGGCCTCGACCAGCGTATGGATCACCTCCTCGATGGTGGCCGTGACGAACAGCGTCGTGTCGTAGCCGATCCTGTAGGCCAGATCCTCGGGGAAGCGCTGAGCCAGGCGGTCCATCTCGGCCCGGATCGCCGCCGCGACGGCGACCGCGTTGGCGCCCGGCGACTGATAGATCGCGATCGAGACGCCGGGATTGCCGTTCACCCGGCTGAAGGAGTCCGACGACTTCGCCCCCAGCTCCACCCGGCCGATGTCGCGCACCCGCACCACGGAGCCGTCGGGATTGGCCCGGATCACCACGGCCTCGAATTCGTCCGGGTCGGCCAGGCGGCCCTTGGTCTGGATGTTCAGCTGGAAAGCCTGGTCCGATCCGATCGGTTCGGCCCCGATGCGGCCCACGGCGGCCTGGGTGTTCTGGCTCCTGATCGCGTTCGCCACGTCGGCGGGCGTGAGCCCGAGGCTGGTCATCGGGTCCGAATCGAGCCAGACCCGCATGCTGTATTCGAGCGCCCCGAACAGGAACGCGTCGCCGACGCCGTCGATGCGGGCCAGCGTGTCGAGGATGTTGATGGTGGCGTAGTTGCTGACATACAGCGAGTCATACGTGTTCTTCGGCGAATAGAGATTCACGACCTGGAGCAGCGCCGCCGACTTCTTCTTCACGCTCAAGCCCTGCCGCCTCACCTCTTCCGGGAGCTTCGATTCGGCGAGGCTGACGCGGTTCTGGACATTGACCGTGTTAATGTCGGGATCGGTCCCGAGCGCGAAGGAGACGGTCAGGGTATAGCTGCCGTCGTTGCCGCTCGTGGACTTCATGTACAGCATGTTGCTGACGCCGTTGACCTGGGCTTCGATCGGCTGGGCCACGGTGGATTCCACGACGGCGGCCCCGGCGCCGGGATAGACGGCGGTGACGCTGACCTGGGGCGGCACGATGTCCGGGTACTGGGCGACCGGGATGATGGCGATGGCCATCAGCCCGGCCAGAGTGGTGACGATGGCGATGACCATCGCCAGCCGGGGACGCCGGATGAACACGCTCGACAGCATGGCTCAGGCTCCCGATGGCTGTTGGACCGGCGCCGCATCGACCGCCTGCCCGGGACGGACCTTCTGGGCGCCCTCGACGATCACCATCTCGCCCTCCCGGAGCCCCTTCTCGACGACCGTCTCGCCGTGGCGGCCCGGTCCCAGCGCCACCCGGCGGACCTCGACCTTGCCGTCGCCGCCGACGACCAGCACGAAGGTGCCCGCCTGGTCGGCCTGGACCGCGGCCTGAGGCACCACCAGGGCCTGCTCCGGCGCCTCGCGTTCCACCGAGACGGTGGCGAACTGGCCGTCGGTGAGGAGCCGGTCGGGATTGGGCAGCTCCGCCCGGACGGTCAGCGTGTCCGTGCCCGGGTCCACCTTGACGTCGAGGAAGTCCACCCGGCCCGGATGGGGATAGGCCTGCCCGTCGGCCAGGGTGAGCCGGACGATGGCTCGGTTCGCCCCCTCGCCCGTCTGCGCGGCGCGGCGCTTGAACTGCAGGATCTCCCTCTGGCTCACGGGAAAGGTGACGTGGACCGGATCCTGGCTGACGATGGCGGCGAGGGTGCCGGCTTCGGGCCCGACCAGGCTGCCCGGGGAATATCTCGACCGGCCGATCCGCCCGGACAGGGGAGCGCGGATCTCCGTATAGCCCAGGTTGATCTCGGCCTGTTCCAGGGCGGCCTGGTTCTGGAGCACGGCGGCCCTGGCCATCGCGTCGTCGGCGCGGCGCTGGTCGACGACGGCTTCGGAGATGTTCTTGTTCTTCACCAAGTCGAGGGCGCGCTGCAACTGGACGGCCGCATTGACCGCGGCCGCCTCGGCGCTCGCGAGGTTGGCCCTGGCCTGGGCGACCTGCGCCCTGTACGGGGCCTGCTCGATGGTGAACAGGAGATCGCCGGCCCGGACGTCCTGGCCTTCGGTGAAGAGTCGTTTCTCCAGGAAACCGGAGACCCGGGCGCGGATATCGACATCCTCGGCCGCGACCACCCGGCCGACGAACCCCGCCCCGACGGTGACGTCCTTGCGGGCGACCGGCGCCACGGCGACCGCGACCGGGGGAGGCGGCGCCGCCCCCTGCTGCGCGCCCTCCTCCGGCGAACAGGCGGCCAGCGCGGCGGCGCAGAAGCCGGCCAGGACGATGCGCCTGCCCCGTTCCCTCCCTGGCCGCCAGGATTGCCGGAGAATGGACATGACCCTCGCACCTCCCCGCTTGCGGCCCGCTGCCGCCCGTTAAGACGTTTTCCGGCCGATCGGCGCCTTGGGCCCGGTCACCAGCGCAGGAATATTCCCACGTCGCCCGGCATGCCGCCGGGATAGTTCAGGATCTGGGCGCGGAGCTTGTAGCCGGACGGCCGGAGATGCCGGTCCCAGGCATCAAAGGCCTCCTTGGCGAATCCCGTCAGGCTGTTCGACCAGTCGGGGTCGAAATTGTTGATGGCCCGGCCGCCGTCCGTGCAGAAGTCGCTCGGGAAACGGAGCAATTGGATCTCGTTGAGGCCGCGTTCGGCCGCATGGCGCACCGCCGCCGTGAACCGCTCCTTGGCGTCCGGCCGGATGTGCTGGTTCATGAAGGCCTGGTAGAGATCCTGCTGCTGCGCCTCCAGTTTCTTCTGTTGTTCGAGGGCTGCGCGGATCTCCTCCATTTCCTTCTCTTCGGAGATGTGTCGAAGCTCCTGCGGAGTGATCAGATCCTCATCCGAACGGGTCTCGCTCATGGCAGTCGTCCCCATAAAGATTTGTAGATACATTTTGCTCCGGATCTGGGCCGATCCGGTGAGCCTTCTTTAGGACCGATGCAGTTGCGGGTGGGACAACATGATTTCGTTTCATACGATCCCTACGACCTGAACCAGCCCTTAGACATCAGTTCAGAAATCGTTTCAGAAGATATGGTCAGAACTCCGATTCTGCGTCGGCTGCATGTCAGCCGGACCGAACGATTACTTGAGACTTCCCGGGATACCATAACCTGCATCAAGTTTTCCCGGCCCGATCGGGGGATCTCCTTTCAGGGGGAGTGTGGAGTACGCACCCGGCTTCTGTCGAAGACACAGAAGCGGCGACGCGCCAGCGAGCCTCATCGCACGGGCGAAGGAGTACCGTCCGACGGGCGGGGCTGGAACGCCGCCGCCGTCGTCGACTTGGACAGAATGATCCGGAGGGTTACGCGCCCGCCAGCCCCGTCCGGGTCCGGTCGAAGGCCCGTCAGGCGGCCAGCGCATCCTTGTAGATCCTGCCGTTCTTCATCACGATCGCCAGGTTACGGCCGTGATGCTCCAGCAGGTTGATATCGTCAAGCGGGTTGCCGTCGACCAGCAGCAGGTCGGCGAGCGCCCCCGCGCGGACCACGCCCAGTTCGCCTTCCTTCTGGACCAGGGCCGCGTTCACCGAGGTGGCGGAGATCAGGATCTCGGCGGCGCTCATGACCTCGCGGCGGATCGAGAACTCGGACGACTGGTGCTGGTGCATGTCCCCCAGCAGGTCGGTCCCGAAGCCGGTCCGGACTCCCGCTCGGCGCAACACCTCGAGCGATTTCAGGCCGGCGGACAGCACTACCTGCAGTTTGTCCAGGCTGACCTGCGGGAAGCCCAGGCCGGCGCCGAACCGGTTGAGGGCGTCGTAGGTCACCAGGGTCGGGACGACGAACGCTTCCTTTTCCGCCGCCAGCTTCGCGGTCGCCTCGTCGATCAGGTTGGCATGCTCGATGCTGCGGACGCCGTGGTTCAGGCAGCGCGTGATGGATTGGGGCGTGTAGGCATGGGCCATGACGTATCTTCCCCAGGACTGCGCCTCCCAGACGGCAGCCGCGATCTCCTCGTCGGAATATTGGAGATTGTCGATCGGATCGCTGGGCGAGGCGACGCCGCCGGACGCCATGATCTTGATCTGGGTGGCGCCGCGGCGCAGCTCCTCGCGCGCGGCCTTGCGCACCTCCGTGACGCCGTCCGCGACCTGGGCCAGGGCGGCGCCGCCGCGGCAGCACAGGCACAGGCTGAGCGACGAGCCGTCCTCGTAGGACCGGAAGTCGCCGTGCCCTCCCGTCTGGGTCAGGGCGCGGCCGGCGAAGAACAGGCGGGGCCCGGCGATCAGGCCGTGCTCCGTCGCCAGCGCCAGTCCGTAGTCCGCCCCGCCGGCATCCCGCAGGGAGGTGAAGCCGCGGTGAAGCGCCGCCTCGAGGAACCGGCGGGCATGCTGGGCCAGCAGCATCTTCGGCATGTTCTCGAGCTTGCCCAGGTCGGGATCGGCGGCGATCGCATGGAAATGGGCGTCGATCAGGCCCGGCATCAGGGTCTTCCCCTTGGCTTCGATGACGCGCGCGCCCTCGACGCTTACCTGCCGGTCGGCGACCTCCCGGATCCGGTCGTTCTCCACGACGACGCTCATGCCCTCGCGAAGATCCGCGCTGGTCCCGTCGAACACGGTGCAATCCTTGAAAATCACGACGGACACGATGCTTCTCCGATCTCGGGAAAATTGGGCGGCCCGGGATGCCACCAAGTCCGATTCCAACGGTTTCGCTTTCGATAAGTTTCGAAATCGAGCGAAACCTCAGGGTGGCAATCCGGGAGATCCGAGACATGCAGATCGTAATCATCGCCGCGTACCTGCTCTTCGTATGCGTGTTCGGCGTCTACATCATGCGCAAGCTGGTCAAGGACAGCGACGACTTCATGGTGGCCGGACGCAGCCTGTCCAAGGCCGTGCTGGCCGGCACGCTGCTGGCGACCTTCGTCGGATCGGGCACCATCGTCGGCGGCGCCAGCTTCGTGTTCCAGTACGGTCCGTTCGCCGGGATCTTCTTCTTCCTCGGCACGCCGATCGGCGTGCTGATCCTGTATTTCTGGCTGGCCGACAAGGTCCGCGTCGCGGCGCGCTACACCGTGCCCGAGATCCTGGAGATCCGGTACGGCAAGGCGGCCCGCGCGGTGGCGGCCCTGATCATCCTCTTCGCCTTCATCGGCATCACCTCCTACCAGTTCATCGGCGGGGGCAAGGTCCTTCACATCACGACGGGCATCCCGGAGTGGCAGGCGACCTTGATCGCGGCGGCCATCATCATCTTCCTCGCCACGATCGGCGGCCTGGTGTCGGTGGCCTACACGGACTTCATCAGCGCCATCTTCATCCTGGTCTCGCTGATCGCCGCGGTGCCGCTGATCCTGTCGCAGACGGGCGGGCTGGACGGCATGATCGCTGCCCTTCCAGAGGCCAAGCAGACCATCACCGGCGGCCTCACCGTACCGCAGATGCTAGGCTATTTCCTGCCCCTGTTCCTGCTGCTGCTGGGCGACCAGAACGTCTACCAGCGGTTCTCCGCGGCGGAGAACCCGAGGACGGCCCGAACCGCGGCGATCGGCTTCTTCGTGGGCTCCGTCCTGACCATCGGCATCATCCTGGTGCTCGCCGCCTCGGCCGCCGTCCTGCTGCCCGAGATCGACCCGGCCACGGCGGTGCTCTCGCTGGCGAACCAGAAGCTGCCGGTCCTGCTGGGCGGCATGCTGCTGGCCGCGGCCGTCGCGATCATCATCACGACCGGCAATTCCTACCTGCTGTCGGCATCCGCCAACCTGATGTACGACCTCTACGGCTCCCTGTTGGGCAGGACCGTGGCGCCCGAGCGCCGGCTGATGTTCGACCGGCTGGCGGTGGTCGGGCTGGGAGTCCTGGCCTACGCGCTCGGCACCTTCTTCCCGACCATCCTGGCCCTGCAGATGTACTCCTACACCATGTACGGCGCCGCCATCACCCCGGCCCTGCTGGCCGCCCTGGTGTGGCGCAAGGCGACGCCCGCGGGCGGCCTCGCGGCGATCCTGACCGGCGGCGTGGCGACCCTGGTGTGGGAACTGGCGCTCGGCAAGCCTCTGGGCTGGAACAGCGTGCTGTTCGCGCTGCCGTGCTCCGTCGCCGTCCTGGTGATCGTCAGCCTGGCGACAGCGACGCGGGAGAACGAGGAGAGGGCGACGCGGGCGATCGCCGGGGCCAGGTGACGAGGTCCGCGGACCGGGCAAGGATGCGGTCCGCTCCTCCTTCGGTGATCTTCGGAGCTCTCATCTACTGAAAGCGGATAAGGAGGGCCGGTACTGAAGGATGCGCCGCCGCGACAGGCCCAGTCCGATACAACCGAAGGCGATCAGCGCCAGCGTTCCCGGTTCCGGAATCTCCGCCACGGTGACCGGCGTCAGCAGGAAGGCGTTGCCTTGACCACCCGGATTGATGCCGAAACCGGTGATTTGCCCGGCGTCGTTGATCGCGTTTCCGCTCAGGAGGGTCCATCCCGCATCCGGGTCGATCAGGTCGTTCAAGTTGAACATGCCCGTTCCGTCCCACAGGAACGCGAGATCGGCACCGTCCGAGGTGATGCTCTGTCCCGTTACCTGACCGCCGGCGTTGATGCCGTTACCGACACTGAAGCTACCCCCGCCAAGGGTGCCGAGGTCCTTCATGCCGGTCGTCGGGTCCCACAGGAACGCATTGATGCCCCCGTCCGCGGTGATGCTGGCTCCCGTCACCCGGCCGTCGTCGTTGATGTCGACGCCGGCGCTCAAGGCCCCGCCGAGGGTGCCGAGATCCCGCATGCCGGTCTCGGCATCCCACACGAAGGCATGGCGGTTGCCGCCCGCGGTGTCGCTGGTTCCCGTGACCTGGCCGCCGGCGTTGATGCCGGAGCCGGCGCTGAAGCTCCCGCCGCCGAGAGTACCGAGGTTCCGCATGCCGGTCGCCGGGTCCCACAGGAACGCCCTGACGCTGCTCGGACCGAAGTTGCTGGCTCCCGTCACCTGGCCGCTCGCGTTGATGTCGGCGCCGCTGCTTGCTTCCCTCTCGTCTCCGCCGAGGGTGCCGAGGTCCCTCAGGCCGGTCGCCCGATCCCACAGGAACGCCCGTGGGACACCGTTGGCGTTGAAGCTTATTCCGGTCACCTGGCCGCCGGCGTTGATGCCGAAGGCTTCGCTCCCGCGGCCAAGGGAACCGAGGTCCCGCATGCCGGTCGCCGGGTCCCACAGGAACCCACGGCTGCTGGGGTCCGCGACCCCGCTGGTCCCCACGACCTGTCCACCGGCGTTGATGGCGAAACCGATGCTGAAGCCTCCGCCCGGGAGCGTGCCGAGGTCGGCGACGGTATAGGCCGGGACGGCGAGTGCCGCGCCGGGAGCAAGGAGGATGCCGGCCAGGAAGAATAGGCAGTTTACATGCATGAAATGCCTCCCGTTGAATGCTGAGCCCGATTCGCCGTTATTACCGCGCTGCGGAGTTCGGCGGCACGCGGCCCAGTATGGGGAAGCGGGCCCCCGGTTGTCGCACGCTTAGGGCCACTGTGCTTGAGAACGGGGCAACGGCGCTTCAAGGAATCGGGCCGCGATCGCTAGGGTCCCTGCCGGGCCGTCTTCCGCTCCTGCCGGAGCAGCAGGAGGAGCGAGGCGAGGATGATGCCGCCGCCGGCGAAGACCGAGATCTCGACCGGCTCGCCGAACAGTGCCAGGCCGAGGAACACGGCGAGCGGCAGCCGGATGAAGTCCACCAGGATGAGGAGCGACGCGTCGGCGAGCCTCATCGCGCGGGCGAAGGCGAACTGGGCGGCGAGGCCTCCGGCACCCTGCACCGCCAGCAGCAGCAGGCTGGCGGGCGACGGCGTGGTCCAGACCGGCAGGCAGAGCAGGAACGCCACCGGGACCGTCACCAGCAGGTTGAGCAGGACGATCCGGAGTGCTGGCTCGCGCGAGGAGGAGACCTTCATCAGCAGGGCGACCCCCGCCAGGCCGACCGCAGCGCCCAGCGCCAGGACCGCGCCCAACCCGACGGGTACAGTATCCGGGCGCAGGACGATCCAGACTCCGCCGAAACCCGCGGCGAGCGCCAGCAGCCGGAGGGGACGCGGGCGTTCGCCCAGGAACAGGATGGAGCCGAGCGAGACGAACAGGGGCGTGGTGAAGGCCACGGCGATCGCCACCGACAGGGGCAGCAGGGTCACCGCGTAGAAATAGGCCACCAGCGCCGCGAGCTTCATCACCGCCCGCAGGCAGTGGACCGGCCACAGGGGGGAGCGGAACGGGTGCGGGCCGATCCGCCGCAGGAAGAAGGCCAGGAAGAGAAGGCTGAAGAGGTTGCGGAAGAAGACGATCCCGAAGGGATGGACCTCGGCCGCGACGAAGCGGACGATGACCGCGTCGAACGCGCCCACGGCCGAGTTGACCGCCATGAAGAGCGCGCCGGCGATCACCGGCGGCAGCCACGCGGCGGCGCCGGTTCTGGAAATCTGAGTCAATGCCTGCCCCTGCGGGAATGGGCGGCGCCCGCCGGTCGGGGCGCCGCCGTCCGGATCGTCAGTCCTTCAGGTCGATTTCCGAAAGCCTGATCTCGCTGTTGGTCTTGAGGGTCGGGCGCCAGCCCTCGATGCGTGGGCCGACGCGGGTGTACCCGATCATGTGGTACATCGGGACATCCGCCACGACCTCGTCATGGACCCGGGCGAAGACTTCCTGGAACAGCTTGGCGCGTTCGTCGCCGGTGGCGCTCATCGCCTGCCGGAGCAGCCGGTCCACCTCGGGGTCGGCGATGGTCGAGTACTGGCCGCCGCTGGAATACATGACCGGGGCGGTGAAGCCGGCGTCGCCGGTGTTGTTGTCGTGCTGCTGCTGGAACAGCGTCGCCCCCCGCTCCGGCGGAAACGGCTTGTCCAGGTAGCGCACCCAGTCCGCGGCCTCCAGCTGCACCATGGTCATGTTGAAGCCGACCTCCTGCCACATGCCCATCATCGCCTCCAGCGATTCCGCCGAGTTGGGGAAGAAGCCGTTGCGGGCGATCAGTCGGATCTCCTTGTCCATCGGAACGCCGTCGGCGCGGGCGGCTTCCAGGAGTTCCCTCGCCCGCTGCGGATCGTAGCCCCAGGGCTTGATGTCGGGATTGTGTCCCCTGACCCCCGGCGCCACCATCTGCGAGGCGCGGAGCACGTCGTCGCCGAACAGGGCGCTGCCCAGCGAGTCCCAGTCGATGGCGAGGTTGAGCGCCTCGCGGACCCGGCGGTCGTCCAGCGGCGGCATCTGCGCGTCGATGCGCATGCGCGTCGTCTCGGAGTTCAGGTAGGCGAAGTCGGTATCCGGGTCGGTCGCGTCCTGGACCGCGATGGTCGGCGTCAGGTCGGCCTCGCCGGTCGAGACCATGGCGGCACGGATGGCGGATTCCGGGCGCCAGACGAAGGTGGCGCGGGCGACTTCCGGGTCTTCCCCCCAATAGCCGTCGAACCGCGCCAGGACCACCCGCTCCGGCGATGCGCCGTCCAGCCGGTAGGGACCGGTGCCGACCGGGCTGTTGGTTTCCTTGTCCATCGGCAGGTTCGGGGAGACGATCTGGACCGTGCCCATCAGGGTCGGCAGGATGGGGATCGGGATATCGGACCTGATCTCCACGGTCCGGGGATCGACGGCCTTGGGCGTCAGCTTGATGTCGCCGAACTTGGAGCGGCTGTCGCAGGACAGGTTGGGATTCATCAGGCGGTTGATCGTGTGGACGACGGCCGCGGCGTCGAAGTCCGCCCCGTCCTGGAACTTGACGCCGTCCCGGAGCGTGAAGCGCCAGGTCAGGTCGTCCACCTGCTGCCAGCCGGTCGCCAGGAAGGGCTGGACGGTGCCCTCCTCCGCCTGGATGTCGGTCAGCGTTTCGGTGATGTTCATGTTGATGATGCGGCCGATGTCGTTTCGGATCGACCGGCAGGGATCCAGGTTGGCCGGCTGCTCCGGCAGGACGACCGTGATCTCCCCCGGCGCCGCGAGCGCCGTACCCGCCGACAGGGCCAATGCCAGCGCCGGCGCCAGGAGCGCCGCGGTGCCCCTGATGGATTTCTTCGTTTTCATTGGTTTCCTCCCCTTGGACTGATTTTCTTTTCCGTCAAGCAAGCCGCCGGAGGCCGTTGGCCTCGACGAAGGCGGCCAGCATCGCCGACTGGGCCTCGGTCAGCGGCCAGGCCGACGGCGGGCGGGTGGCACCGCAGTCGTGTCCGAGCAGGCGCAGCGCCGCCTTCACGCCCGTCACGTTGGTGCCGTTCATCTCCTGGGCCCGGATGTCCTCGAAGGCCCGCATCCCGGCGATCAGGCGGCGCGCCTCGGCGTAGTCGCCGCTTTCCAGGGCAGCGTGGATCGCCACCGACCTTTCCGGCCAGACATTGATCAGGCCCGAGGTGAAGCCCCGCGCGCCGACGGCGTAGAGCGGCGGCGCCCACACTTCCGCCAGCCCGCCGACCCAGACGATGTCCGGGTCGCAGGCGGCCATGGCCTCGGCCAGCTTCAGGGGGTTGGGCGTCGCCCACTTGACGCCCACGACGCCCTCGACCGCGCACAGGGCCTCGATGGCCTTGACCCCGATCGCGTCGTTGCGGAGATAAACGACCAGCGGCAGGCCGCCGGAGGCGTCGGCGATGCGCTTCACGTATTCCGCGATGCCGCGCGGCGCCACGAAGGGGTCGGGTGGCTGGTGGACCATCAGCGCGTCGGCCCCCGCCTCCGCCGAGACCCTGGCCAGGCGGCAGGCGTCCCCGATGGCGCGGCCGACGCCGGCCACCAGCGGGACGCGCCCGTCGACGTGGCGCGCCGATGCCCGCACCATCGTCTCCGCCTCGTCCGTGGTCAGGGCGTAGAACTCGCCGGTGTTGCCGTTGGCGACCAGGATGTGGACGCCGGCCGCCACCGCGCGGTCCACGATCGGCGCCTGGAGGGCGGGCGGCCAGCCGGTCCTCGCCGTCGAACGGCGTTACCAGGATGCCGGAGATGCCGGTCAGGGCCCGTTGCAGATCCTGATTGTCGAATTTCATGGAAGTGCCTGCCTGTCAGGAAGCGCGGCAGCGCCAACCGCGGCGCCGGTCTCCCACTTGGGATGGGGCGTGGCGTTCAGCAGCGTGCGCGTATAGGGATGTTGCGGGTTGGAGAACAACGCCTGCGTGGCGCCCTGCTCGACGATCTCGCCGTGCTTCATGACGATGATGCGGTCGGCGAAGTGCCGGACGATCGGCAGGTCGTGGGTGATGAAGATGTAGGACAGACCCAAGCGGGTCCGCAGGTCAGCGAGCAGGTCGATCACCTGCGCCTGGATCGAGACGTCCAGGGCCGACACCGCCTCGTCGCAGACGATCAGCTCGGGATCGCTGGCGAGCGCCCGGGCGATCGCGATCCGCTGGCGCTGCCCGCCCGAGAACTGGTGGATGTGCCGGGCGGCGTGCTCCGCCTTCAGCCCGACCAGCTCCAGGAGCTCGACCACGCGGTCGTTCCACCGGGCTTTGGGCAGGATGTCGCGGTGGATGCGGAGCGGTTCCGAGATGATCGTGCGCACGTCCATCCTCGGGTTCATGGACCCGTAGGGGTCCTGGAACACCATCTGCACCTTCCGCCGCAGCTTGAGCAGCGCGCGCCGGTCCATGCCGAAGATGTCGTCCCCCTTGTAGAGCGCCCGGCCCGAGGTCGGCTCGTTGAGGCGCAGCAGGATGCGCGCGACGCTGGACTTGCCGGAACCGGACTCGCCGACGATGCCGACCGTCTCGCCCTTGCCGACCACGAAGCTGACGTCGTTGACGGCATCGACGTACCTGGCGGGGCCGAACAGGCCGGTGCCGAGGGTGTAGCGCTTGACGATGTTCTCGACCCGCAGGATCGGCTCGCCGGCGGCCGTGCCGGAACGCCGGTGGGAGTCCGCGTCGTCGGCATGCGGCAGGGCCGACAGCAGCGCGCGGGTATAATCGTGCCTCGGCCGGGTGAAGACCGTCCTGGCCTCGCCCTCCTCGACGATCCGGCCGCCCTTCATCACCATGACCCGGTCGGCCATGGAGGCCGCCACCTCCAGGTCGTGGGTGATCAGGACGAGCGCCATGCCGTGCTCGGCCTGGAGGTCGCGCAGCAGCTCCAGGATCTGCGCCTGGACGCTGACGTCCAGCGCGGTCGTCGGCTCGTCGGCGATGATCACGGAGGGCTGGAGCGCTATGGCCATGGCGATCATCACGCGCTGGCGCTGGCCGCCCGAGAACTGGTGCGGATATTGGTCGACCCGGTGTTCCGGATCGGGAATCCCGACCCGGCGCAGCAGGTCGACCGCCCGCCGCCTCGCCTCGCCTCCCCGGGCGACGCCGTGGGCCTCGAACACCTCCGCGATCTGCCGGCCGATCGTGTGCACCGGGTTCAGGTGCGCCAGCGGGTCCTGGAAGATCATGGCGATCCGGCGGCCGTTCAGGTCGCGCCGCTCCTCCGCGCTCATGGCCGAGAGGTCGCGGCCGTCGAACACCATCCGGCCGGCGACGATGTCGCCCGGCGGCGTGTCGATCAGCCCCATGATGGCGCTGGTGCTGACGCTCTTGCCCGAACCGCTCTCCCCCAGGATGCAGAGCGTTTCCCCGGGGCAGACATGGAAATCGACCGAGCTGACGGCGCGGAACGGGTCGCGGTCGGACAGGAAGTCGACCGTCAGCCCCCGCACCTCCAGGATGGGTTTCTTCGGGATCGTCCCTCCGGTCATCGCGGAGCCCTCCGCAGGGTCTGGAGCCGCCACCGCTGCTGCGGATCGGCGACCGTCCTGGCCCAGCTCGACAACAGGTTCAGCGAAAGCGTCGTCAGCAGGATCGCGAAGCCGGGCCAGAACGCGACCCACCAGGCGCTCGCCAGGTAGCCCCGCCCGGTCGCGACCATGGCGCCCCAGGTGAACTGCGGCGGCTGGATGCCGAGCCCGAGGAAGCTGAGCGCCGATTCCGCCAGGATGACCGCGGCGAAGTCGATCGCGGCGATGGTGACCAGCGTGGGCGCCACCAGCGGCGCTATGTGCCGCAGCACGATGCGCAGCGAGCCGGCCCCCATCGCCTTCGCGGCGCTCACGAACATGCGCTCGCGCAGTTCCAGCACCTCGGCGCGGGTGGTCCGCAGGTAAATCGGCACCCGGGTGATCGCCAGGACGATGATCAGGTTGGGGATGCTCGGCCCCAGCGTGTAGAGCACGATCAGCGCCAGCAGCAGCGACGGGAAGCTCATGGCGATGTCGGCCAGCCGCATGATGGCTTGGCTGTACCATCGGTTCGAGTAGCCGGCCACCAGGCCCAGCGTGCCGCCGACCAGGGCGGAGGTCAGCACGGCAGCCGCGGCGATGCCGAGGGTGTTCTGCGCGCCCACCACCAGGCGGGCGAGGATGCTGCGGCCGAGGGTGTCGGCGCCCAGCACGTAGGCCCAGCCCTGGTCGAGCGTGAACGGCGGCAGGTTGCGCTGGCGCAGGCCCAGCTTGGTCGCCAGGTCGCCGACCAGCAGCGGGCCGACGATCGCCGCGGCGATCAGGAACAGCAGGTACAGGGCGGAGAGCAGCGCCAGCTTGTCGTGGACGAGATAGCCCAGGAGGACCCGGGCCCTGCCCGGCTCGCCGGGCGCCGCCTTCGCGTCGGTCGGGATCACGGTCATGACGTCTGGTACCGGATGCGCGGATCGAGAACGGCGTAGAGGATGTCGATCGCGATGTTCAGGAGGAAGATGGCGGTCGCCGTGACCAGCACGGTCGATTGCACCACCGCGAAGTCGCGCTGGATGATGGCGTCGATCATCAGCTTGCCGATGCCCGGCCATCCGAACACGGTCTCGACGACGACCGCGCCGTTGACCAGGCTGGTGGCGAGGTCGCCCGCCACGGTCACGACCGGCAGCAGGGAATTGCGCAGCGCGTGGGCGAAGATGATCTTCCGGCGCCTCACCCCCTTGGCCCGCGCCGTCTTGACGTAGGGCGACGACAGTGCGCCGATCATCGTGCCGCGGACGACCTGGACGAGCAGGCCGAAGGGCCGCAGCATCAGGACGGCAACCGGCATGATCCAGTGCGCCGCGGAGCCGGTCCCGGAGGTCGGCAGCAGGTCGAGGCTGACCGCAAAGACCAGGATGCCGACGATCGCCACCCAGAAGTCCGGGGCGCTGGCCCCGGCCAGCGACACCAGGCTGGCGAACCGGTCGAACGGGCTCCCGGGCTTCGCCGCCGCCAGCGACCCGACGACCAGCGCCAGGGCGACGGCGAAGGTCATCGCCAGCACGGCGAGCTTCAGCGTCTGGGGAAAGGCCTCCAGCGCCACCTCCATCGCCGACCGGTTCTGGCGCAGCGACTCCCCGAAATCGAGACGGAGCAGGTCGCCGAGATAATCGAAGAACTGGACGTAGAGCGGCTGGTCGAAGCCGTGGAGCCGGGAGAAGGCTTCGCGCGCCTGCGGCGTCGCGTCGAGGGGCAGGAAGAGATAGGACGGGTCGCCGGTCAGCCGCGTCAGGAAGAAGACGAGCACCAGCAGTCCCAGGACCGAGACGACGCTGTGAAGGGCGCGTTTTCCGAGGTAACCGAACATCCGGATTTCCCTTGTCGGAGATGCGGAAGCGGGCCGCCGCGCCGCCGCCGGGCGGCGGCGCGGATCGGCGTCACTTCTTCAGGCGGATTTCCGCGAGGGGGATCTCGCTGTTGGTCGTCAGGTTCGGGCGCCAGTCGAGGCCGGGTCCGACGCGGGTATAGCCGATCATGTGGAACATCGGGATGTCCACCGCGATCCCGTCATGCACTTCCGTCAGGATCTCCTGGAAGGCCTTGGTCCGGGCCTCGTCGGTCAGGTCGAGCGCCTCGTCTATCCGGGCGTCCAGCCTCGGGTCGGCGAAGGTCGCGTACTGTCCCGACGAATGGTAGAAGATCGGGATCGTGAAGGCGGCGTCGCCCTTGTTGTTGTCGTGCATGACCTGCAGCAGGGTCGGTCCGCGCTCCGACGGGAAGGGCTTCTGCAGGTACCGGGTCCAGTCCGCCACGTCGAGCATGGTCAGGTCGATGTTGAAGCCGACGGCCTCCCACATCGTCATCATCGCCTCCAGCGCCTCGTTGCCGTTGGGATAGATGCCGTTGCGGCCGATCAGCTTGATCTCGGTCTCGACCGGGACGCCGTCCGCGCGCGCCTCCTCCAGGAGCGCCGCCGCCCGGTCCGGATCGGAGGTCCAGGGCTCGAGGGCGGCGTTGTGGCCGTTGATCCCGGGGACGACCATCTGCGAGGCGCGCAGCACGTCGTCGCCGAACAGCTCCGCCATGCCCTGCCAGTCGATCGCGAGGTTGAGCGCCTTGCGGACGCGCACGTCGTCGAGCGGCGCCTTGCCGGTGTCGATCCGGATCGCGGTCGTCTCGGAATTCAGGTAGGAGAAGTCCGTTTCCGGGTTGGTGGCGTCCTGGATGGCGATCGCGGGCGTCAGCTGGGCCTCGCCGGTCTGGACCATCGCGGCCCGCAGCGAGGACTCCGCGCGCCAGACATAGGTCGCCTTGGCGATGTCGGGCGTCTCGCCCCAGTAGCCGTCGAACCGCTCCACGACGACCGTCTGCGGCGTGAAGGTTTCCAGCTCGTAGGGTCCGGTGCCGACCGGATCGTTGACCGCCCGGTCGGCCGGCGTGTTCGGCGAGACCATCATCGCGACGCTCAGCAGCGCCGGCAGGATCGGTTCCGGCATCCCGGTCCGGATCTCCAGTGTGGACTTGTCCACCGGGGTCACCGTCAGCTTCGCGCTGCCGAACTTGGCGATGTTGTTGCAGGTGAAGGCCCCGCTGGTCATCCGCCGGATCGAGAAGGCCGCCGCCTCGGCGTCGAAGTCGGCGCCGTCATGGAACTTCACCCCGTCGCGCAGGCGGAAGCGCCAGGTCGTGTCGTCCACCCGTTCCCACGACGTCGCGAGCTTGGGCCGGGGCGTCCCGTTCTCCGGGTCGATGACCGTCAGGGGTTCCGTGACGTTCTGGTTCAGGATCTGGCCGACATTGGTCATGATGCTGCCGCACGGCTCCAGGTTGCCCGGCTGCTCCGGCAGGACGACAGTGATGGCGTCGCCTGCCGTCTGGGCCGCCGCGGGAAGGGCCGCCGATGCCATCAGCATGGCGCAGGCGACGGACAGCACACCTCTGGGTGTCATGGTGTTTCCTCCGTGTTTTTTTGTCTGGGGCCGCCGCCGTCTCCGGGGCGGGTCCGGGCAGCCGCGCTCAGCCGGCGGTCCGGGTCACGAGGGTCCGGAGCATGTCCTTCTCCTCGGGCGTGAGATCGGTCAGCGGCGGGCGTACCGGGCCGGGAGTGCGGCCGATGATCTCGACGCCGGCCTTGATGATCGACACCGGATATCCCGGCTGCCGGTCGCGGATCGCCGCGAACGGGAAGAAGAAATCCTTCAGGATGGCTTCCATGGTGGCGGCGTCGTTGCCGCGCATCGCCCGGTAGAAGCGCTGGGCCAGCTCGGGGACGAAATTGAACACGGCCGACGAATAGGTCGTGACCCCGACCGCATTGAAGGCCTCGGCATAGAGCTCGTGGGTCGGCATGCCGCCGATGTAGCAGAGCCGGTCGCCCAGCTTGGCGGTGATCGCGCGCACCGTGTCGATCTGGCCGGTGCCGTCCTTGAACCCGATGAGGTTGGGGCACTCGTCCGCCAGCCGGGCCAGGGTATCGGCCTTCACCACGGAATTGGCCCGGTTGTAGAGGATCACGCCGAGCCCGGTGGACCGGCAGACGGCCTTGACGTGCCGGTGAATGCCCTCCTGCGGCGCCCCGATCAGGTAGTGCGGCAGGAGCAGCAGCCCGTCGGCCCCGGCCTCCTCGGCCTTCGCGGCGATGTCCGTGGCCAGCGCGGTGCCGTATCCGCAGCCGGCGATGATGGGCACGTCGCCGGAAGCCGCCTTGGCGGCGCGGGTCACGTCGGCGATCTCTTGCGGGGACAGCGAGAAGAACTCCCCCGTGCCGCCGGCGGCGAACAGCGCCGCGGCGCCGAAACCGGACAGCCACTCGACATGGCGTCCGTAGCTGTCCAGGTTCAGGCGCAGCTCGGCGTCGAAATGGGTGACCGGGAACGACAACAGGCCGGACGACAGGCGCGACTTGATTTCAGCGGGAGACATCCACCACCCTTCTCATAATATGACCTTTTCAAAGTCGTATGATGATATGGCGGAACTGTCAAGCTTTACCGGGCTCGCCCGGCGGTGGCTTCGGGCGGGTCAGGGCCCGGTAGCGCTTGATGCCGCCGAGCAGGTGCCGGCGCATCGCCTCCCGCGCGCGCTCGGGATCGCGCGCCCAGATCGCTTCCGCCACCTCGGTGTGCTCCGCGAACAGGATCCTGTCCCGGCTCGGCAGCGGATCGACCCCGCCCATGACGCTGCGGAACTTCACCCGCGGGATGATCCGGCGGCCGACATGCTCCAGGAAGGCCTTGAACCGGCCGTTGTTGGTCGCCCGCGCGATCGCCATGTGGAAGTCGAAATCGGCCTGGTCGGTCGGCAGCCCGCGCTCGACCAGGTCGCCGAAGATCTCGAGCTGGGATTGGATCTCCGCCTCCTGGGCGGGCGAGCTGCGCAGGGCTGCGAGGCCCGCCGCCTCGACCTCGATGCCGATGCGGAGCTCCAGCTCCTCGATGATGTCGGAGATCTTGTCGGTCGCCTGGGTGAACAGCTCCGGGCTTTCCAGGGTCCGCCGGGACCCGAGCACGAAGACGCCGGCGCCGTGGCGCGATTCGACCAGGCCGTCGGCCCGGAGCGCCGCGATGGCCTCGCGGATGACCGTCCGGCTGAATCCGAAGCGCTCGACCAGCACCGGCTCGGCCGGCAGCTTGTCCCCCGGCGCGTAGTCGCCCTCCTCGATCTGGCGCCGCAGCGCCTCGACCACCTGGGCGCTCAGGGTCTTGCGGGCCCCGGCTCGTGCGACGATCGCCATTTCCCTTCTCCCGAACCTGCTGTCCGTGACCGGCCAGCGCCGCCGAATTACTACTCATCATATGAGTCCGGCGCAAGCCGGCTGATTGATCATACATCATATAGCTCGACAGCGCCGGGGCGGCAGTCAGGTGCTGGCGCGCTCGATCACCTCGAAGCCGATGTCGATCACGCGCTCGATGTCGCCCCGGTCCTCCATGCGGGCCAGCATGGTTTCGGCGGCGATCCGCCCCATGGCCCGCCGGTCGATCCGCACGGTCGACAGCGCTGGGAAAGTATAGGCTGCGAAGTCGAGATCGCCGAAGCCCATGACCGCCAAGTCGCCGGGAACCGAAATCCCGCGCGACTGGGCCTCGGCCAGTACGCCCTGCGCAACGATGTCGGAACTGCAGAAGACCGCGTCCGGACGGGCGCCGCCGTCCAGCAGCCGCGCCATGCCGTCGCGGCCCGTCCGCAGGGTGCCCGGGGCCGGGACGGTGACAGCGGGCACGTCGGTGATGCCCTGCCCGGCCAGGGCCGCGCGGAAACCGTTCCGCCGCAGGATCGCCCGGTCGTCGTCCGCGCCGACCACGGCCAGTCGTCGGCGGCCTTTGCCCAGGAGATGACGGGCGACCGCGTCCCCCGCCTTCTCGTGGGAGAACCCGACCAGGGTGTCGATCGGCGTGGGCGTGTAGTCCCAGATCTCCACCACCGGGATCCCGGCGGCGAGCAGGCGCTGCCGGGTCGCGGGCGAATGCATGATGCCGGTCAGCAGGATGCCGTCGGGCCGGCGACCCAGGATCGCGTCCAGCAGGCCGTCCTCACGGATCGCCGGATAGCCCGAAAGGCCGAGCAGCACCTGATACCCGGACTCGCCCAGCTTGTCGGTCAGCGCCTCCACGGTTTCGGCGAACATCGAGCTCGCGATGGTCGGGACGATCGCGGCGACCAGGCGGCTGCGCTTCGAGGCAAGCCCCCCGGCGAGCAGGTTGGGAACGTAGCCGGTCCGCGCGATGGCCTCGCGCACGACGTCGATGGTATTCTGGGTCACCAGTTCCGGCCGGTTGAGCACGCGCGACACCGTGATCGGCGACACGCCGGCGAGCTTGGCCACGTCGCTCAGCGTCACGCTGCCGGACGACCGGCTGGAGGCGCGGCCGCCCGGCCGCTCCGCTGCGGATTTGCCGTCGGCAGTTTTTCGGCGGGACGGCGCGGGGGCGGAACGGGCCACGGGAAAGCCTGCCTTGCAAGATGTTCGTCCTGTAGATAGCGCTGACATTATCATCGCTCCGATCCCCTTCCAAGGGATACCGCCTGCCCCGAAACCGCGGCAAAAAGTGCTTTTATGAATTGGCGGGTATCGCTACCATGGCTCTGTTAGCGTTATCATAACGGCTGCCGGTCAAACGCGCGGGCAGGCGCGGGAGGGAAACAGGGAATGTCTGGCAAGAAACCAGAGGAGCTTCGCAGTCATCGCTGGTACGGGGTCAAGGACCTGCGGTCGTTCGGCCACCGGTCGCGCACGGCCCAGATGGGCTACGACCGCTCCGACTATGCCGGCAAGCCGGTGATCGCCATCATCAACACCTGGAGCGACATCAACCCCTGCCACACCCACTTCAAGCAGCGGGTCGAGGAGGTCAAGCGCGGCGTCTGGCAGGCGGGCGGCTTCCCGGTCGAGATGCCGGCCATGTCCCTGTCGGAGCCGTTCCAGAAGCCGACCACGATGCTCTACCGCAACTTCCTGGCCATGGAGACCGAGGAGCTGCTGCGCTCGTACCCGGCGGACGGCTGCGTCCTGATGGGCGGCTGCGACAAGACCACGCCGGCGCTGCTGATGGGCGCCTTCTCCATGGACCTGCCGACCATCTTCATGCCGGCCGGCCCGATGCTGCGCGGCGACTGGGGCGGCGTGGTGCTCGGCTCGGGCAGCGACAGCTGGAAATACTGGGCCGAACTGCGCGCCGGCAACATCACCGAGGACGACTGGCAGGGCGTCGAGCAGGGCATCGCCCGCTCCGCCGGCCACTGCATGACCATGGGCACCGCCTCGACCCTGACCGGCGCCACCGAGGCCCTGGGCTTCACGCTGCCGGGCGCGTCGTCGATCCCGGCGCCGGACTCGCGCCACGCCGCGATGGCGACGCTGACCGGCAAGCGCATCGTCGACATGGTTTGGGACGACCTGAAGCCGTCGGACATCGTCACGCCGCGATCCATCGACAACGCGGTCACCACCGTGCTGGCGCTGGGCGGCTCGACCAACGCCGTGGTCCACCTGATCGCCATGGCCCGCCGGGCCGGCGTGGAGCTGACGCTGGAGCGGTTCGACGAGCTGGCGCGCAGGACGCCGCTGCTGGCCGACATCCGCCCGTCCGGCAAACACCTGATGGAGGACTTCTACTATGCCGGCGGACTGCGCGCGATGCTGGCGCGGCTGGGCGACCTGATCCACCGGGACTGCCTGACCGTCAACGGCCTGGCGCTCGGCGCCAACATCGAGGGCTTCAAGGTCTTCAACGACGACGTGATCCGGCCGCTCGACAATCCGGTGGTCGCATCGGACAGCCTGGCGGTGCTGCGCGGCAACCTGGCGCCCAAGGGCGCCGTGATCAAGCCGCCCGCCGCCGAGCCCCACCTGCACCGCCACGCCGGCAAGGCCGTGGTGTTCGACGACTACAACGACATGGCGGCCCGGATCGACGATCCCGGCCTGGAGGTGGACGCGACCTCGGTGCTGGTGCTGCGCAACGCCGGCCCGCTGGGGGCACCCGGCATGCCGGAATGGGGTCAGCTGCCGATCCCGAGGAAGCTGCTCCAGCAGGGCGTGCGGGACATGCTCAGGATCTCCGACGCCCGCATGAGCGGCACCAGCTACGGCGCCTGCGTGCTGCACGTGGCGCCGGAATCCTTCGTGGGCGGCCCGCTGGCCCTGGTCCGGGACGGCGACGTGATCGAGCTGGACATTCCCGCCCGCCGGCTGGAGCTGCGGGTCGGCGAGGACGAGCTTGCCCGCCGGCGCGCGGCGTGGAAGGCTCCCGCCCCCCGGTTCGAGCGCGGCTACGGCGCGATGTTCTCGCAGTTCGTCAGCCAGGCCGACGAGGGCTGCGACTTCAAGTTCCTGGAGACGGGAGCCTCGACCGCCCCCGCGGGAGAGCCGGAAATCCACTGACCGGTCCATCGACCAGGGCCGCCAAGCAATAACGCGACGAGGAAACGCCATGGACATGCCCATCAACAGCTTCAAGAAGGCGATCACGGAAGGCCGCCAGCAGATCGGCCTGTGGTCGAGCCTGTCCAGCCACATCTCCGTCGAGATCCTGGCCGGATCGGGGTTCGACTGGCTGCTGATCGACACGGAGCACGCGCCCAACGACCTGCCCATGGTCTACAGCCAGCTCCAGGCGGCGGTGGGCGGGACGGCGCACCCGATCGTCCGTCCGCCGTGGAACGACATGGTGACGATCAAGCGCTACCTGGACGCCGGGGTGCAGACCTTCCTGATCCCCTATGTCCAGAACGCCGAGGAGGCCCGGCAGGCGGTCGCCTCGACCCGCTATCCGCCGGACGGGGTCCGCGGGTTCGCCTCCGCCTCGCGGGCGTCGCGGTTCGGCCGCGTCAAGGACTACTACGCCCGCGCCGCGGAGGAGACCTGCGTGCTGGTGCAGGTCGAGACCCGCGAAGCCCTGGGCCACCTGGAGGAGATCGCCGCCGTTCCGGGAGTCGACGGCGTGTTCATCGGCCCCGGCGACCTGTCCTCGGACATGGGCTACCTGGGCCAGCCCGGCCACCCCGACGTGACCGCAGCCATCGAGGACGCGATCGACCGGATCAAGGCGTGCGGCAAGGCTCCCGGCATCCTGACCGGCGACGAGGCCCTGGCCCGCCGCTTCATCGAGCGCGGCTGCCTGTTCACGGCGGTCGGCTCCGACGTGGGCCTGCTGGCCCGCACCTCCGAACAGCTTGCCGCCCGGTTCAGGAATCCCGCCTGAGCCCGGCGAGCGACCCCAGCCCCCTCCCCCGCGGCGGTCCCGCCGGGGAGGGAAAGCCAATTCCGTGGAACCGGGGACCTTCGATATGACCACCCTCAAGCCGGAAACGCGCGAGAAGCTGAAGACCGTCAGCACCGCGACCCTGGCCACCGCCCTGTTCAAGCGGGGGCTGCGCAACCAGGTTATCCAGGACGTCCGGCCGCTCAATCCCGCCAACGCGCCGATGGTGGGCGAGGCCTACACGCTCCGCTACATTCCCGCCCGCGAGGACCTGAACCCGATCAGCGTGTTCCAGGACCGCGGACATCCCCAGCGCAAGGCGGTGGAGGAGTGCCCGGAAGGCGCCGTCCTGGTGATCGACAGCCGCAAGGATCCCCGGGCGGCGTCCGCCGGGTCGATCCTGGTCTCCCGGCTGATGAAGCGCGGCGTCGCCGGCATCGTCACCGATGGCGGCTTCCGGGACTCGCCGGACATCGCGGCGCTGGATTTTCCGGCCTATCACAAGCGCCCGTCGGCCCCGACCAACCTGACCCTGCACCAGGCGATCGACATCGACGTGCCGATCGGCTGCGGCGATGCGCCGGTCTTTCCCCGCGATGTGATCGTCGGCGATGCCGAAGGCGTGATCGTCATTCCGGCCGGCATGGCCGACGAGATCGCCGACGAAGCCGTGGAGATGACGGCGTTCGAGGATTTCGTCGCCGAGCAGGTCATGGCGGGACGCTCGATCCTCGGCCTCTATCCCGCGACCGAGGAGGAGAACCGCACGCAGTTCGCCCACTGGCGCAGGGCCAACGGCCGCTGACGGCAAATTCCTTCCCGGGGTTGCCGCACAGCCCCGGGGAGCCGGCGGAGTCGATCCGGTCCGCACGCTATCGGATGGGAATCGCCGCGAAAGGAGCGGATCCGCTCCAGGGCTCTCTCGCGGCTCCGGTCGCGCTCGATGTCGAAGCTTCACTCGTCGGCGGCATGGATTACGGTCTCGTCGCCTTCCTTCAGGTCCAAGGTCACGACGACGGCGGCGGGCAAGCGTACGGCGAGGCGGTCACCCCATCCGGCGATCTTCCCGTACTCTTGAAATGCCTTTCTGCCAGCCCATAGTCCGATGCGCTTCCGTAGTCGGCGGAACGCCGCCCGGCACCAGTCGCAAGGCGCAATGTAGCATGCGCCACACCTGAAATACGCCCTGACGTGCTTGGCAATATCGATGCTACATTGAGCGCCGCGAGGGCAATGACGATGGACAATATCGATGTTGGCATTACGGCGCATCGATGTTTATTCTTCAGTCGAAGCTTTCCCTCCATGACTGTGAAAGCGAATACCTGGATGACGACATGGTCCTGAGGATCGGAGCCAAGCCGGCTGCCTGGAAGCGGCTGCGGGACCGGAGGACCGCCGCGTAATGGTCGCCAACGCGCACCTGGCCGCCGTGGTCGCCTCGTCTCCCGACGGAATCATCAGTTTCGCCCTCGACGGCACCATCCTGACCTGGAACCCCGGCGCGGAGCGAATCTTCGCCTGCACGGCGGAAGAGGCGGTCGGACGATCGGCGGGGTTCCTCATGCCGGACGACGCCGGCGAGTCCCCGCGGCGCTTCGGCCAGGCGGCGCGGGGCGAGACCATAAGCTTCGAGCTGTCCGGCCGGCGCGAGGACGGCCGTCACGTGGACGCAATGGTGACGCTCGCGCCGATGCAGGCCGGCGACGGCTCGATCGTCGGCGTGTCCGCGATCTGCCGCGACGTCACCGAGCACCGCCGCATGGAGGCGGAGCTGAGGGCGCGCGACCGGGAGTTCCTGGCCTTCTTCGAACAGGCCGCCGCCGGACTCGCGATCTGCGATCCCGACGGCCGTTTCCTCGCCGTCAACGACCGCTACTGCCAAGCCGTCGGTCGCCCGCGCGGTGAACTGTTCGGCCTGCGCATGCACGACATCACGCATCCCGACGACCTGCCGCGCAACGCGGTCCTTTTCCAGCATCTGGTGGACGGCGGCGAGGCCTTCGAGATCGAGAAGCGCTATGTGCGGCCGGACGGCTCCAGCGTGTGGGCCAACAACAGCGTCAGCGCGATCCGCGACGATGCGGGACGGCTGACGTCCGTGATCGCGGTCTCGATCGACCTGACCGACCGTCGGCGGGCCGAGGCGGCGCTGCGCGAGAGCGAGGCGCGCTTCCGGCACATGGCGGACTCGGCGCCCGCCCTGATCTGGATGACGGATGTCGAGGGGAGCCTCACCTTCGCGAACATGCACTACGATTACCTGTTCGGCCGGCCGGCCGCCGACATGCTCGGCGAGGGCTGGACAGCGGTCGTCCTGCCGGAGGACCTGGAGGCGTACACCGGCGCCTTCGCCGCGGCCTTCCAGGCCCGGGGGCCGTTCCGGCACGAGACCCGCGTCGTGGATCGCCGGGGACAGGTCCGCTGGCTGCGCTGCGAGGGCGTCGCCCGTTTCGACGACTATGGCGAGTTCCTCGGCTACACCGGCTGCAGCGTGGACATCACGGACGCGAAATCGGCCCGCGAAGAGCTGGAAATGCGGGTGGCCGAACGCACCGAGGCGCTGGCCGAAAGCGAACGGCGCTTCCGTACGATCTTCGACTCCACATTCCAGTTCATGGCCTTGCTCGCGCCGGACGGGACGGTCGAGGAAGTGAACCGGACCGCCATGGCCTGGAGCAGGATCGGACCGGAGGACATCGTCGGACGGCCCTTCTGGCTCGCCGCGCCGATGCGCGGCGATCCGGCGCTCCAGGCGGCGGTCCGCGACGCGATCCGGCGCGCCGCGGCCGGCGAGGTGGTGCGCGAGGAGCATGGGATGCGCGGCGCGGGCGACGTGCGCGCGACCATCGACTTCTCGGTCAAGCCGGTTCACGACGGCGCCGGGCGGCTCTACCATCTCATCGCGGAAGGGCGCGACGTCACCGAGCAGAAGCGCGCCTCCGAGCAGTTGCGCCAGGCGCAGAAGATGGAGGCCATCGGCCAACTCACCGGCGGCGTCGCCCACGACTTCAACAACCTGCTCCAGGTCCTGTCGGGCGGGCTCGGCATGTTCGACCGCAGCATGGAGCCGGCCCGCCGCCAGCGGCTGCTCGACGGTATGCACCAGGCCGTCGAGCGCGGCGCGTCCCTCACCCGCCAGCTGCTGGCGTTCTCCCGGCGCCAGCCGCTGCGGTCCGAGCCGGTCGACCTCGCGGGGCAGATCGGCGGCATGCGCGAACTGCTCGACCGGTCGCTGCGGGGCGACATCCAGATCCGGACCCGTTTTCCGCCCGGCCTCTGGCCGGTCGAGGCTGATCCGGGCGAACTCGAGCTCGTCGTGCTGAACCTCTGCGTCAACGCCCGCGATGCCATGCCGGGCGGCGGAACGATCACCCTCGCGGCCCGGAACGCCCCGGGGTTGGAAAATGGTGACCTGCGGGGCGACTTCGTCCGGCTGAGCGTCGCCGACGACGGGACCGGGATGACGCCCGATGTCGCTGCCCGGGTCTTCGAGCCGTTCTTCACGACCAAGGAGGTCGGCAAGGGATCCGGCCTCGGCCTGGCCCAGGCGTTCGGCTTCGCCCAGGCCTCGGGCGGCCGTGTCGACATCGACACCGCACCCGGCCGGGGCACGACGGTGACGGTTCTGCTGCCCCGGTCGGCGAAGGCGCCGAACAGGCCCGCCCGTCCCCTCCTGGATCCCGGAGAGCTGCGGGAGATCGCGGCGCTGGGCCACGTGCTTCTGGTGGAGGACGGCGACGAGGTCGCCGCCCTGGCCGAGGAGATGCTGGCCTCGCTGGGCTACGAGGTGACCCGGGTCGCGAGCGCCGCGGCCGCCCTCGGCGCCCTGGCGGACGGCCGTACGGTCGATGCGGTGTTCTCCGACGTCATGATGCCCGGCGGCATGAGCGGCGTCGCCCTCGCGCGGGAACTCAGGCTCCGCCGGCCGGACCTACCCGTGCTGCTCACGACCGGCTACGAGGCCTCGGCCGCCGGCGCCGTCGCGGAAGGCATCCGGGTCATCGCGAAGCCCTACCGGATGGCCGGCCTCGCCGCGGCGCTGGAGGCCGCGATCCGGGGGCACAAGGTTCCGGCGCCGGCCCTCGGACTCCGGGACGGCCGGCCGGCATGACCCGCCCGGAACCCCGGGGCATCAGCCCCGCGCGTCCGGATGGGCGGGCGTCCCGTCCCCGCCGCCGGTGGGCTGGAAAGACTTTCCGAAGAACGGCGAGGTGATCAGGAAATCGGCCGTCGTCCGGTTGGTCGCCAGGGCGACGTTGTAGAGCGTGGACAGGCGGGTCAGCGCCTGGACGTCGGCGTCGTGGGGGTGAGGCGACAGGGCGTCGGTGAAGAACAGCAGGATGTCGAGGCCGCCGTCGGCGATCATGGCGCCGACCTGCTGGTCCCCGCCGAGCGGGCCGGACTTCAGGGCGGTGACCTCGAGCTCGGGGCACGCCTCCTTGATCCTGGACCCGGTCGTCCCGGTGGACCAGAACCGGTGGGCCTCGAGGGTGCCGGCATTGTGCCGGACCCAGGCGAGGAGTTCCTCCTTCATGGAGTCGTGGGCGACCAGGGCGATCCGTTTCGAGGCTTCCATCATATCTCCGGCTCAAGGGGGCGGACGGGACTTCGGTTCCGCGAAGCGGTCAACCGTCCCGCCCCGAAGGCGTTGCGCGCCTTCGGCGATCACCGCCCCCGGATCCGTCCGACCCCGCCGGAGGCCAGCCGACGATCTGCCAGGAACCGTCCTGCCGCTGGCGCGCCCGCCCGGTACCCTGCTCGGGCCGGCCGTCGACGTCGATGGTCTGCGGGAACACCCGGCAGTACTGGCCGTTCCGGGCGTTGCGGCCCTCCTCCAGGTTCGCGCCGCCCGTGGTCCGCCTGTCCACGGTCGCGCCGGCGCAAGCGCCCCGCCGGTCAGCCTGACGCCGTCGGGCTTCGCCGCGACGGGGCGTGCCGATCGAGCCGACCGTAAATTTCGATGGAACCGTCTCCATCCCGGGGGTGTCTATCCCGCGAGTCCTTCGGCCGTGCCAGCAAAACGCAGCCGGACGACCCTTGCGCCGTAGCTGGATAACAGACGGCGGAAAGCCATACGTGAACCTGGAGAAAAATGATGCCTCTCTTGCTTTGGTTGCTTGGCGTACCGGGGATTCTTGTACTCCTGTTGTGGATCACCGGCGTCATCGGATTTTGACGATTATTGATCGGCAGGCCCGGCCATGGGCCTCGAACCCGTGTCCCGGCGCACGTCACCGCAGCGGCCGCGGCCACCGGCGCGCGACGGCGCGCCGCGATCAACCCGCAGGCCCGATCACCCGCGGATGCTCCAGGCCGACAGCATTTCCCCCCTCGGGCCCGCCGACCGGCGGAGCACGATACCGTACCCCCCATTGCCGGACCGGATCATCATGCGCATCGCGGTTGTCATTCCGATCTTCAACGACTGGGACTCGTTCGTCATCCTGGTGCGGGAACTGGACCGTGTCCTGGCCGGAGCCAACGCCTCGGTCGAGGTGCTGCCGGTGGACGACGGCTCTACCGATCCGGTACCGTCCGCGTCCAACCCGGTCGGCGGCCTGCGCGCCATAGAGCGCGTCGAGCTGGTTCGCCTGGCGTGCAATCTCGGGCACCAGCGGGCCATCGCCACCGCCCTGGCCGAGATCCACCGGCGCGGCACCTTCGACGTCGTGTGCGTGATGGACGGGGACGGCGAGGACCGGCCGCAGGATCTGCTCCGCCTGATGCGCGAGCACCATCGCCATCCCGACCATGTGATCGTTGCCCGCCGGTGCGAAAGATCCGAGGGGCTGGTCTTCCGAACCTTCTATTCGCTCTACAAGGCGGCCTTCGCCGCGATCACCGGCAGGCGCATCGATTTCGGCAATTTCTGCCTGATCCCGGCCAGCGCGCTCGAACGGATCGTCCATCTTCCCGACGCCTGGAACCACCTGGCCGCCGCCCTGATCAAGTCCCGCCTGCTGATCCGCAGGGAGGACCTGCCCCGCGGGACCCGCTACGCCGGCCGCTCCAAGATGAACCTGGTCTCGCTGGTGACCCATGGGTTGAGCGCGGTTTCGGCCTTCAGCGAGGCCGCGTTCGTCAGGATGCTCCTGCTGTCCCTGCTGCTGGCCGTGGGTTGCGCCGCGGGTCTGGTGACCGTGATGCTGGTCCGCCTGCTGACGGACCTGGCGGTCCCGGGCTGGACATCCACCGTGTCGGGCATCCTGCTGATCCTGCTGTCCCAGACGGTGATGTTCTCCGTGGTCGCGGTCTTCCTGAACCTCAGCGGCCGGTCCGCCCGCAGCACGATCCCGGCGACGGACGCCTTGCGGTTCATCCGGGACTGCACCACCCTTGCCAGACGATGAGGAACATGGACACGACGGGCTTTTCCTACGCCGGATCCGAACTGGAGCTGTTCCGGTCCGCGGAGCGCTGGAAGACGTACTGGGGCAGCCGCCTGGGCGGCTATGTGACCGGCCGCGTCCTGGAGGTCGGCGCGGGGATCGGCGGGACCACGGAGGTGCTGGTCACCGGACGGGCGATCGAGTGGGTCTGCCTGGAGCCGGATCCCGCCCTGAGCGACCGGCTGCGCCGGTCGGTGGATGCCGGCCGGCTGCCGGATCGCTGCCGCGTGGTGACCGGCACGGTGGCCGACCTTGGCGCCGAGGACCGGTTCGACACGGTCCTCTACATCGACGTGCTGGAGCATATCGAGGATGACCGTGCGGAACTGGCGCGCGCGGCCGCGCGCCTGGAACCGGGCGGCCACCTGATCGTGCTGGCCCCGGCGCATCAGTTCCTGTTCACCGCGTTCGACCGGGAGATCGGCCATTACCGGCGCTATGACCGCAAGTCCCTGCTCGCCCTGGAGCCGCCGGGACTGCGCATGGCCACGGCCTTCTACCTCGACAGCGTCGGCATGCTGGCCTCGCTGGGCAACCGACTGCTGCTGCGGTCGAGCATGCCGACGGCCGGACAGATCCGCCTATGGGACCGGATGATGGTGCCGCTGTCCCGGGGTCTCGACCCTCTCCTGCGCCGGAGCCTCGGCAAGACCGTGGTCGCCATCTGGACGGCACCGTGAGATGGCGGGGTCCCCGTCACGGACCCGGATGGCGCCGGGCCCTGTCCCTCGGCGCCATGGTCCGTTTCGCCCTGGTCGGGGGCTGCGCCACCCTGCTTTACCTCCTGATCAGCATCGGGCTTCCGGGCGAGCGGACCGGCATCGCCCCGGCCGCCGCGCACGTGTTGGCGCTCCTGGCGGCCACGGCCTTCTCCTATGTCGGCCACCACCGCTTCACCTTCGGGCTGTCCGGCGATCACGAACGCCATCTGCGGCGCTTCCTGATCTGCTCCGGCATCCTCCTGGCGCTGAGCACGGCCCTGAGCCTCGTGCTGACCGACCTGCTGCGCTTCGATCACCGCGTCGCGGCACTCTCGGTCGCCGTCGGCTACCCGCCGGCCAGCTACCTGGTCAACGCCCTCTGGAGCTTCCGGATGCAGGAGTGAGCGCGGGACGCCGCCGCCCACGCACGGGTCCGGCCGTGAGCGCCGCGTCCGGCCCCGCGGTCGGCGGGACAGGGTGAAATGGCCATGACGCACCTGAACATCCTTGCGCCGCGGGCGTGGACCGGCTCCCGCGGCCTCTCCACCGCCGCCATGGCGAGCCTTGCCGTCCTGCTGGCCGTCGCGGGCGGCATCGTCGCTGAACTGGGGGAGCCCGGGTTCTTCTTCCGCGACGACATGCAGCATTACTTCATGCCGATGTTCATGGAGATCGGCGGACAGCTGGCCCAGGGCACTTGGCCGGCGATCAGCCTCAGGACCTGGTTCGGCGGCAATCTGGTCGGGGAGTACCAGTACGCCGTCTACAATCCGGTGTCGCTGCTGCTGTACTGGGCCATCCACCGGATGTCGGACCCCGCGGCCGCGGCCTTCGTCTTCTCGGTCTTCCATCTCGCCCTCTGCTCGCTCGGGACCTTCCTGCTGGCCCGGGCCGTCGGCCTGCGGAACGACCTGGCCGTCGTGGCGGCCGTGGTGGTCTCCACCAACAATATGCTGGTGTACTGGTTCGCCGCATCCTGGATATCCCACTTGGTGGCCTTCGCCTGGTCCACCTGGGCCATGGCGTTCCTGGTCAGGGCGACGGAGGATCCGCGCCACGCGGTCACGGCAGCCGCGGCGATCTTCCTGACGCTGACGTCCGGATTCCCGCAGGCGGCGATCGCCGTCGCCGTGTGGGCCGCGGTTCTCGCCGGCGAGCGCCGGTACAGGACCGGCAGCTTCAGGCCGGCCGCGGCGCTGGCGGTGTCGGTGGCGTGCGGAGTGCTGGTCTCGCTGCCGGCGATCCTTCCCGTGGCGGCCCTGGTCGAGGACTCGATGCGGCCCCGGGGCTGGTCCAACAACGGCTTCAACACGGCCCTGCTGGGTGACCTGCTGAAGTTCTCCTTCCCGTCGCATGCCAGCCTGCTCAACACCTACGGCGGCGTCCGGTCGGTGACGCCGCCGCTTTACCTGACCGCCTGGTTCGCCCTGCCGGTCGTCCTGATCTGCCTCGCAAGGCGCTGCCTGATCGCGCCGGCCGCGCTGCTTCCGTTCGCGGCGGCGCTGTGTTTCGCGGTCCTGGCCCAGGGACCCGACCAGCTCGGCCCGTTCCGGTATCCGTTCCGGTATCTTCCCTGGTTCCATCTCTGCCTGGCGCTGGCCTGCCTGGTCCTGCTCCACCGGGCGACGCGGGCCGGGCCGCGCCCGACCGGGGCCGGATCCGGCCTCGGCACCGGCGTGATCCTGGGCGCGCTGAGCCTGGTGATGTTCGTCCTGTCGGTGCAGCAGCAGCCTGACCTTTGGCGCCTGCACGCCGGGTTCTTCGCCCTGCACCTGGGCTTCTCCCTCGTCCTGGCGGCCATGGTCCGGACGCGCGGGACGCCGGTCGGCGCCTTCCTGGTCGCCTCGTCGCTGTGCTTCACGGTCGCCACCCACGCCGCCTGGCCCCACAACAACATCCTGGGCAGGATGGTTCTCCCGGAGCGCCCGCCCGCCTTCGTCGAGGGCGAGGCGGCGGCCGGGGGACGGTCGCTGCAACTGGCCGGCCATGTGAGCTCGGGACGGGCCGACGTCATGGAGGAGGCGACGTCCGGCAATGCCTTCCTGCTCGGGGAAGGCGGGATGATCAACGGCTATTCGCCCATCTCGCCCAGGGGCTTGGCCCAGCGCCTGTGCATGGGGCTGTTCGGCTGGACCTGCCCGGATGCCGCCGCCGAGCTGTTCCGGCGGGATGCGGAGACCGGCCTGGACCTGGCGGATCTGGCCCGGATCGACCGGATCTCGGTCAGCCGAAGCAGCCACCTCGATGCCTTCCTGGCCCACAAGCCGGACCGATGGCTCGTCGCCGCGGAAGGGCGCTTCATGACGGAGTTCCGGCGGCGCGAGCCGCTTCCGGCCGGCGGCGGCAACCTGTCATGGCTGCCGCCCGGCGTCGCCGTGGACAGGACGCCGGTCGTCTCGGACCGGGAGGAACGCCATGTCCTTAGCGCCGGCCCGGCCTACCGGGGGGGACGGCTGGTCCTCGCCCGCGCCGCCTATCCGGGCTATCGGGCCGAGCTGAACGGCCGGCCGCTGCCGGTCGAGGCCTATCTGGGCGTGCTGGTCTCGGTGGTGCTGCCTGACGATCCGTCCGGCGAACTGCGGGTCCGCTTCGATCCGCCCGGAGGGACGGCGGGGTGGCTGGCGGCCAGCGGCGGCCTGGGGCTGCTGGCCGCCTGGCTCCTGCGGACCCGGTTCCGGCGTCGGGGCTCGCCGTAGGCGAGGCGGCGCCGGTCCCGGGCGGGGGCCCCTCAAGCGGCCGAGCCCACCATCCTGCGCATCTGCTCGAGGACGCTACGCATCAGCCTCAGGATTTCCTGCTTGATCTCGTGGTCCGTGGCGAAGACGGCGGCCAGCCAGACCAGACCCGTCATGACGGCGGCGGCAAGCAGCGGGATGACGGTGTTTCCCGGGCCGATCCCGCCCCAGAAATAGACCGCCGCCGGCGGGACGGAGGTGATGGCGGCGACCAGCGCGCTCTTGCGCACCGCCCGGGCGACCTGCCCTGCCCGGATGTTGATCACCTTTCCCAGGAACATGTACGACAGGATCAGGCCGGCCGTGGCGGAAATGATCGTCGTGCCGGCCACGGCCACGAGGCCGAAGGGAGCGGCGGCGATGACCAGGAGGACGGTCGGCGGATAGAGGATGATCTGGTACCGGAAAGCGGCCCTGGCATGCCCGCAGGCTTCCATCGTCATGTTGTTCATGCTGTGCAGCAGCGCGATGCTGTAGGCGATGCAGAAGATCTGGGCTACCGGCACCGCCTCGTACCACTGGTCCCCGAACAGGATGTCGATGATCGGGAAGGCCATGAAGCCCATGAAGATGTAGCTCGGCCAGCCGATCGCCGTCAGGTAGCCGATCACCTGCAGGAAGGATTTCCCGACATCGCTTCCGTCGCGCGACTGGCGGGCGAACATGGCGCCCGCCACCGGCATGATGAAGGCCATGATGGCCTGCTGGAACAGCGTGATCAGGCTGCGTCCCTTGCCCAGCAGGGCCACGGCGCTGAGCCCCAGCATGCGGCCGATGACGATCTCGGTGCCGTTGGGACCGAAGGCCACGATGAAGTTGGAGCCGACGGAGTAGGCGCCGAACGAGATGATGCGCCGCGCATGCCGCAGGCTCGGGCGTATCCCGATCAGGTCCCGACGGGCCGCCAGGCTGCCCGCCACGTTCACCACGGTGCTGACCAGGGTCCCCCACGCCATGCTCATGTACCCCGCGCCGAGCAGGGCGAAGAGGATCGTGGAGACGGCGTAGGCGAAGCTCACCGCGACATTGATCTTCATGATGCTCACGAAGTGCATGTCGCGCTTCAGCAGCGGGATCGCCAGGCTGCCCAGCGGGATCAGCAGGAAATTGACCGCCAGGACCAGGGTCACGGACCTGACGCCCGGCTCGTTGAAGAAATCGGCCACCAGCCCGCTGGACAGGGCCAGCACGGCGGCGGCCGTCCAGCCGAACAGGAGCGCCAGCCCGTAGGCGCTCCGGAGGATCTCGGCATCGAGGTTCCTCTCCTGGAGGAGATAGGCCCCGATCCCGAAATCCCGCAGCGTATGCAGGAACCCGACGAACGCCATGCACACCGAGAAGATGCCGATCTCCTGCGGCGTGAGCAGGCGCGCCAGGATGATGATGGAGACGAAGGATATGCCCGCGGCGCTGTAGCTGTTGAGGAACTGGATGAAGAGCGAACGGCGGACGGACATTCAGGTCATCCCCACGCTGTCCGCCCGGCGCGCCGCGCCGGCCGGCATTTCCACGGGAACCGCGGCGCCCCGCGGAACGCCGCCGCGGAGCACGGACGCCAGCACCGCATCGACCCGGTCGATCGCGGCACTCCACCGGAACTTCTCCGCATGGGCGCTGATCCGGGCGGGGTCGAACCCGGACCGGGCGGCCTGGAAACGCCGGATCCCCTCGGCGATGGACGTGGCGTCGGACCGCTCGATCAGGATCCCGGTCTCCCCGTCCCGCACGGCGTCGACGGCTCCGCCGCTCCGGCTGCACAGCACCGGGACCCCGCCCGCGATGGCCTCGATATAGACGATCCCGAACCCCTCGACGTCGGTTTCCGAGGCCTGGCCCGCCAGCACGAACAGGTCGGCTTCCCGGTAGGCGGCGAGGAGTTCGGCCTCGTCCAGCTTTCCGGTGAACCTCACGGCATCGGCGATGCCGAGTTCTCCGGCCAGGGCCTCGAGGCGGGGCCTGTCGTTTCCGTCGCCCACCACCGTGTAGCGGATATCCATCCCACGCCTGAGTTCGGCGACCGCGCGCAGGACGCCGTCGACGTTCTTGCGCCGGTTATGGATATCCAGCCTCGATACCGTCAGCAGCCTGAGGGACCCGGCCGCGGCAGGCGTCCGGGTCTGGAAGAACCTGTCCTCCACCCCGGGATGGAGGATGACGGTCCGGTCGCCGTCGAGGCCGAACCTGCGGACGGCCAGGTCCCTGGAATGCTCGCTGATCGGCAGCACGGCCGCGGCACGGGAAAGCCCTCGGCGGAGGAGCCGGCGGCGCCATGCCTGCCGGAGGGGATGGGCATACCGCCAGACATGGGGCTTTCCCTCCAGGAAGTCGATCTGGCGGGGATAGTCGATCACCCAGGGCGTCAGGAAGTCGTTGCCGTTGCAGACCACCGCCATCGGCTTGGGCAAGCGCCCCGCCAGGGCACCGTATCCGGCATTCATGGCCAGCCAGACATCGACGTCGGCCGCCGCCAGGGGCCGCAGGTCGTGCCTGATGTCGGCGGCGAGGACCGGCTCGATGGCGAGGCCCGCCGCCGGGACTCCCTGGTTCCTGCGCGTGTACACGACGAGGTCGTGGCGCCGGGACAGGCCCTGCGCCAGGTTGAACGCCATCACCTGCATGCCGCCGATCGCCGGCGGGAACTCGGTGGATATCATGCCGATCTTCATGTCATCTCCGGTCGGATCGGAGCGGGCTCCAGTCGAAGGCACGTCACCGCCGGCAGACCGCCATCAGGTCCAGCGCCTTGTCCAGGCCGTCCTCGCGGTAGAAGATGCTTCCGCGGGCCAGCCTCTCCTTGTCGGCGGAAGCCAGGGTGCCCTCGGCGGAGCCGTTCCTAGCCGGCGCGCCGTCGCGCCTGGTGCGGATATACTCGACGGCCCTCGCCGGCAGGACCGCCTTCACCGCGGCGGCGATCGCGTCGCGGATCGGCTCGTGAACCGGCTGGGCGGCGGTCGGAGCGGCGCGCTGCGTCTCGCGCGCCTGTTTCAGCGCCCGCTGGCAGCGATTGAACTCCGTCGCGTAGAGTTCCTCCGACGCATAGAGGCCCCTGATCGTCACGTCGGCGAAGAACGGCGTCACTGTTTCCTTCAGGTGTTCCGGCGTGAACTCCTGGACATGGAACCGGTTCCAGGGCTGCATCCCGGGGTCGAGCCTGATCCGGGCGTTCGGGGTGGTGAAGACCGCGAGGCCGCCTGGCTTCAGGACGCGGCGGATCTCCCGCAGGTAGGGCTCCATCTCGACGATGTGCTCGATGACCTGGAAGCTGGTGATCAGGTCGAAGCTGTCGGCCTCGAACGGGAGGTCCTGCCCGCTCACCTGCCGGTATTCCAGATTGTCGGCGTTGAAGCGCCTCCGCGCGTCGTCGAGCGCCTCGGCGGAGACGTCCACGCCGACGACCCGGTGGCCATGCCGGCTCAACTCGTAGGAGCCGTACCCGTTGTTGCAGCCCAGGTCGAGGACCCGGCCGGCAGGCACGAGCCCGGCGGCCTCCTTGTAGGCATGGCTGTGCATGAGGTGCAGGCAATACGCCTCCGCTGTCCTGAATTCGTCGAAAAACTCCATCGGATGCTGACTGGCGTGCAAATCGATATGATCGCGAGCGGAGATCTGTGCTTCCATTGCCTCGGCGTCCACCTGCAAGATTGTATCCACCGGGACCGGCTGGCCGCATTTACGGTGGATTAGTCTAAAAACTATCCATAGAGGATGCTTGGTCTCACCCTAATGAGGAGGTCCCGGGACCGCAAATGGCGCAGCCGATTCCGGCCGGCCTGAATCGAGTTAACACCAGGTCCAGGGGACTTCCGGGATGGCGGGGCCACTGGCGGCGACCCGTCCGGACGCCGGTTCGGCCCTCCTTCGCCGTCACGCCCGCGGCGCCGGGGCGACCCGGTCCCCCGAAGCAAATCCCCCGAAAAACCCCGAGTAAACACGCAGTAAAAACCTCACATTTGTTTCAATGTCACAGAAATGACTTGAGGCTGCGCGGTTTTTGGCTTTAGGCATGGTCCGTGCGTCCGTACACTCGAACGAGTTACCTCGTTAGTTTGTATAGGTCGTTCCCATGCCTTACAATGCCACGTCCATCTCCACCGCGGCGGCCAGCGTGGTCCCCTACGAGGCGGCCAAGCCCGCCGCCTTCCTGTGGGTCTCCCCCACGGGCAGCGATGCAGGGACCGGAACCGCCTCCTCGCCGCTCAAGACCATCCAGGCCGCCGTGTCCAAGGCGAAGCCCGGCACCGCCGTGATGGTCAGGGAAGGGGTCTATGCCGAGAACGTCAAGATCGGCGTCAGCGGCACCGCCGACAAGCCGATCTGGATCGTCTCGGCCGACGGGCAGGGCAAGGCCGACATCAAGGCGGCCAACGCCGGCCTTCCCGCGATCTACGGCTTTGGGCCGGACAACATCGTCATCAAGGGATTCGAGCTGATCGGCGGCACCGAGGGCGTCAAGATCACCCAGGGCGGCAATACCCTGACGAACTTCGCCACCAACATCGTGATCGAGCAGAACATCGTCCACGGCCAGACCACGGACGGCATCAAGACGGCCCAGACCGTCAACGCGGCGATCACCGGCAATACCGTCTACGGGGTGCGCGGCGAGGAAGGCATCGACGACGTCTATATGCGGAACGGCATCATCGCCCACAACAGGGTCTACGACATCGTCGGGCTCTCGGGCATCGTCGCCAAGGCCGGCTCGGAAAACGTCAGGATCCTGGACAACCACCTCTACCAGGTGCCCGACGGCATCCTGGTCGGCGGCTTCGCCGGCAACCAGGGCTCGACCTGGCCCAGCACTCTCGGCTATCAGGCCAAGGGCTTCACGGTCTCCGGCAACAAGGTGGATGCCGCCTCCAAGCATGCCGTCAACGCCTACGGCGCCGTCGACAGCGTGATCAAGGGCAACTACCTGGCGTCCACCGGCCCGGGCTCGGTGGTCAACGTCAGCACGGACAACCTGGGCTATGCCAGCAAGAACATACAGCTGATCGACAACATCGTTTCCAAATCCTCCTGGCTGTCGGCCAAGGCCGGGGCGGTCAGCGTCAATACCGGCAACAAGGTCGGCGGCACCTTCGACGGGTCCAAGGCCGGTCCGGAAGGACTGGTGATGTTCGGCACGGCCCAGCCCGCCCCCGTCCCGTCCGGGATTCCGGTCGACAGCCGCACCTTCGACTGGAAGGTCGGGGCGATCCCCACCAAGACCATGACCGGTACCGCCTCGGCGGACAGGCTGACCGGCACCTCCGGCCATGACCGCATCGACGGCGGATCGGGAGCCGATACCATGGCGGGCTTGGCGGGCGACGACCACTACGTCATCGGATCCAGGCTCGACGTGGTGGTCGAGAAGGCCGGCGAGGGCCGGGACACGGTCCAGGTCTACGCAACCGGCTACACCCTGGCCGCCAATGTCGAGAATCTGGTGATCTCGACGTCGGCGGGTTCGGAGGTGGTCGACAACGGCCTGGACAACAGGCTGACCGGCGGCGCCGGTGCCGATACCTTCACCTTCGTGGCGAGCCATGGCAACGACCTGATCGTCGGGTTCGAGTTGGGCACCGACCGCATCAAGCTGGATGCCTCGGTCGCCCTGGGTGACCTGAAGGTGGCCCAGACCCCTGCGGGCGACATGGTGCTCCAGCACGGGACCCAATCGATCACCCTGCTGGGAGTGGACCCCGACACCCCGACGGCCAGCCTGTTCTGACCGGCGCCCCGGATCGCGAGGGAGCGTCGATCGGGGCTTCCGGAGGCCCTTCGGACATGCCATGGTGCTCCGGTATCGACCGGACCCAGGACCCTGGAGAGCCTTGATGAAGCTCGAAAAGCCCGAGCACCCGGAACCCGGCGACGCGGACGCCCGCCGGAAGATCCGGCCCGTGATCTGCTACCCGGTGGACAGCTTGGCCCCGCCGGACCTGCCCTCCTACCGCGCCGCGCGGGAGGGCTGGGAGAAACTGTCCGAGACCGTCGTCCCGCCGCGCGAGGCCCGGTGCTTCGACGTTCCCGCGGGATGCTTCTTCCGCATCGTCAGCATCGAAGGCCCGCAGGTCGGCGACCTCAACCTCTGGTCGGCAGGCGACCTCAACCTCTGGTCGGCAGGCGACCTTCAGGAGCGCTTCTTCTCGGGCAAGACGCGGGCACTGCACGGCACGCATGTCTCGACCGGGGACCGGCTATGGTCGTGCCTGCCCTACCTGCGGCCGATGGCGACCATCACGGAGGATACCCTCGACTGGTACGGCTTCGACGACTGGGGCGGGTCGGTGCACGACGTGATCGGGACGCGCTGCGATCCCTATACCCACCGGCTCCTCGCGGGCGGGGATTATCATCACTGCTGCCACTCGAACCTGACGCGCGCCCTCGCCGGCCGCCTGGGCCGTCCCCGCGAGAGCGTCGAGCCGGCCGTGCACGATGTGCTGAACGTCTTCATGTGCACGGGGTTCACCCGCGATACCGGCCAGTACTTCATGAAGGCGAGCCCCGTCCGGCCGGGCGACTTCCTGGAGTTCTTCGCCGAGATCGACCTGCTCGGCGCCCTGTCGGCCTGCCCCGGCGGGGACTGCGGCGCCGAGCATTCGAGCGACGCGTCCGCGTGCCATCCCCTGCTCGTGGAGGTCTTCAGGCCGGCCGCGCCGCCGCGCGGCTGGACCTCCCCCGCGATCAGCGGATATGACCGGACCCATGGGTCCGACGACTCCTGACGCTGGTAGGCGCGCCGTCCGGGAAGAACCGGTTCGTCACCCCTTCGGCGGACGCCTGCGGCATCGACCCGTCGGGTTTCCCGCTTTGCGGATGATCATGCCGGTCACCCGCAACGCGCGACGGAAGGCGGGCAGTCTAGTCTCCAATGCCCGGAAACGGATGTTCAACGGCACGTGAGGCTGGTCCGGAACAATAGCCCGGGCCGCATGTAATCATGGGTCGAGTGAGCGCGCGCCCGGCTCGCCACTCCTGAAATCCACCTGATCTCCGGACAGCAGGCACGTGGTCTCCGCTTCGGAACCATATGCCGAATTCTGTGTTGAATCAATCGGTTCCTGAACTTTGAGGAGGTTCAGGGGATACCGTGCCGGGTCTACTTTTCACGATGTCAGGGCCGGCCAGACAAAGTTCAGGAGGATCTCACCATGTTGAAGCGTTTCGCCATCTTGACCATGGCCGCCGCGCTGACGATGCCGGCCGCCGCCATCTCCCAGACGGCGGCTCCGAACACCAATGCCGGCGGTCTCGTCGAGCTCGACGACGACCGGACGGATGTCAACTGGCAGGGCCGCTCGATCGACGAGCTGGAGGACATGGACCTCTACAACACCGGCGGCGACAAGATCGGCGAAGTCGAGGAGGTCCTTGGCGATGCCGACGGCCGGATCACCGCCGTGGCCGTGGAATTCGGCGGCACGCTGGGCATCGGCGACAAGCAGGTCGTCGTGCCGCTGGACCGGCTCCAGCTGGGCCAGGACGGCCGCTTGGTCACCGACATGGTCGAGGAGGACCTCGCCCAGCTGCAGGAATGGGAGGACTGACCGGGCCGCGAGCCGGCCGGATCAAACGGATCCCGCCGGCCGCATCGTGATCAGCGCCATCCCTCGGCGTCGGGATGTTCCTATACCCGGTCGAACCCGACGCCGGGATTTCCCGTCCGCGCGATTCGGAAGCTCCCGGAGCAGGTACGAGATGCCTACTCCGCCGGGACCGGCACGGCCGCATTGCCGGCGGAGGCTCCGGTCGTGAACCCCTCGACATAGACATGGTCGGGACTGGCACCCCGTGCCATGAAGATCCGCTTGGCGTCCACGATCATCGCCGGCGAGCCGCAGAGATATACGGCATGCTCCGAAAGGTCCCCGAAATCCTCGGCGACGGCGTCCTGGACATGGCCGCGCCGGCCGTCCCAGGACGGGCCGGGCCGCGACAGGACGGGGACATAGGTGAACTCGTCGAAGCGGTCGCCCCAGGTCCGGATCTCCCGGTCCAGGTAGAGGTCGGCTTCGGTCCGCATTCCCCAGTATAGATGGACGGGAGGGCAATCCGGATCGTCCATCAGCGCTTCCAGGATGCTCCTGAGCGGCGCGATGCCCGTCCCGGTCGCCACCATCAGCAGCGGGCGGTAATCCTCTTCCCTATACAGGAACGAGCCCATCGGCAACTCTACCCGGATCCTGTCGCCGGGCTTGGCGCGGGCCAGCAGCCGGTCGGTGAAGCGGCCTCCGGGATTCCTCCTGACATGGAAGTCCAGCACGCCCTTGCCGGGAGCCGAACCCATGGAGAAGCTCCGGATGACCCCGTCCTCCAGCAGGACGTTCATATATTGGCCCGGCAGATAGTCGGGCGCCGGGTCGTCGGGAAACGTCAGGGTCAGACGGCTGACGCCGTCGCACAGCGGCTCGATGCCGGCCACCACGGCCGTGTGCAGCCTGGGCTCGGGCAGCGTCACCGTCACCAGGGGCACCTCGATCACGAGGTCGCCCTCGGGAACGGCCTGGCAGGCGAGCGCGTAGCCTTCGGCCTCCTCCTCGGGCGACAGTCCGAACGGGGCCTCATCGTAGGAGACCGAACCCGCGGCGAGCCTGACGCGACAGGTCCCGCAGCCGCCGGCCTGGCAGTCATGGGGCAGCCGGACGTCCGCCCGCAGTGCGGCGGCCAGGACTGTTTCTCCGGCCTTGGCGACGAAGGATTCGCCGGTTTCTGGAATCTGGACTTGGAACGACATGGATGCCTCCAACCGGGCCGGCCGGATCGCCGGGCCGCGGGAACTGTGCCTCACTTCTTGATATCCGCCTCGACCAGGACGTCGTGGCCTTCGGACCCGAGAAGCTCGCGGAGCGCCCGCAGCGCCGCCAGACCGCAGGCGGTGTCCTGCTCGCCGTTGCCGCCGCTCAGGCCGACTCCGCCCACGACCGCTCCGTTGACCACGATGGGGAAGCCGCCCACGAACACGGCGAACTTGCCCTCGAAGCTCCACTGGATGCCGAACGCCTCGTTGCCGGGCAGCGCCGGGCCGTTCGGGGCCTGGTTGAACAGGTGGGTGGATCGCTTGTGGCCGGCCGCCGTGAAGGCCTTGTTCCAGGCGATCTGCGGGCCGGTGACGCGCGCGCCGTCCATGCGGTCCAGCGCGATCGGATAGCCGCCGTCATCGACCACGCAGACGGTCTCCAGCACGCCGATGCGGCCGGCCTCCCGGATGGCGGCCTCGACCATGTGGCGGGCTTCCCGCAGTTCGAGCTTCAGGGTGCTTTTCATCGTCTTGTCTCCTCGTTCGGGTTCAGCAGCCGCGATAGACCGTCTTGGTCTGGGTGAAGAAATCGAGCCCGGTCCGTCCGGACTCCCGGAAGGTCGAGGTGCTGGACCGCTTCAGGCCGCCGAACGGCGCGTTGATCAGGTTGCCGGTGGTGGTGCGGTTGATCTTCACGGTGCCGGACTGGATGTCGCGGGCGAAGGCGTGCATGAGCCGCGGATCGGCCGTCGCGATCGCGGCCGACAGGCCGTAGTCGGTGTCGTTCGCCTTGGCCACGGCGTCGGCGTAGCCGTCGACTTCTATGATGGCCAGGACGGGGCCGAAGATCTCCTCGCGGGCGATCCGCATGTCCTGGGTCACGTCGGTGAAAACCGCGGGCGACACGAAGTAGCCGCGGTCGTACCCGGGGCCGGCCAGGCGTTCGCCGCCATGCAGGTGCGTCGCCTCGCGCCTGCCGATCTCGACATAGCCCAGCACGCGCTCGAGCTGCCCGGCCGTAGCGAGCGGGCCGATGTCCATGCCGGGCTTCAAGCCGCTGCCGATCTTCAGCGCCCTGACCCTCGCGAGCAGCCGCTCGGTGAAATCGGCTTTCACGGACTTCATCACCAGGATGCGGCTGGTCCCCGTGCAGGCCTGCCCGCTCAGCGACAGGCCGCCCTTGACCGCGAGGTCCACCGCCTTGTCCAGGTCGGCGTCCTCCATCACGATCAGCGGGTTCTTGCCGCCCAACTCCATCTGGGTGCGGGTCGTGAAGGGAACCGACCGGTGGATCCGCTCGCCGGCGGCGGTTGATCCGGTGAAGGTCACGGCGCGCACATCGGCCGGCTCGGTGATCGCGGCGCCGATCGCGCCGGCCCGGCCGGTGATGAAATTGAACACGCCCTTCGGCAGTCCGGCCTCCACCAGCGCCTCGGCGAGGCGCAGGCCGCTCAAGGGCGCGTCCGATGACGGCTTGAACACCACCGTGTTGCCGGTCACCAGGGCCGGGGCGATCTTGCGGGCCGGGATCGAGACGGGGAAGTTCCAGGGCGTGATCACCGTGACCACGCCGAGCGGTTCCCGCACGGTGTGGACATCCATGTCCGGATCGTCGTTGACGAAGGTCTCGCCCGTCAGCGACTGGCCCTCGACGGCATAGAACCGCAGAGTCTGCGCGGCGCGCAGGAACTCGTCCCGGCTCTGGGCCAAAGACTTGCCTTCCTCCCGGGTCAGCTCCTCGGCGAACCGGTTGACATGGGCTTCGAGATAGGCCGCGGCATGGTCGAGAACGCGGGCGCGTGCCGTGACCGGGGTCCGGCGCCAGCCCTCGAAGGCGGCCGCGGCCGCGGCGACCGCGGCCCGGGCGTCCTCGGCCGAGGAGGCCTGGAACAGGCCGACCAAGTCGGAGGTGTCGGCCGGATTGGTGTTGGCGAAGACCTCGCCCGACCGGCTCGGGGCCCATTCGCCGTCGATATGGTTGCCGAAGGTTTCGGCCGGGGGATTCGTGGTGTCAGTCATTGCGGCTTCCTGTGGATCGCGTTCCGGGGGATAGGGTGCCGGCGGGGCGGCCCCACTACCACGAAACGCTGACGTCGCCGTTGACGAAGGTCTGGCAGGCCAGGCGCAGCCCGCCGTCCAGGTCCGCCTGGGACAGGATCTTCCGCTCCTTCGGCTTGACGGCGTCGGTGTTCTCGATGCCCTGCTCGATCCTGCACTTGCAGGTTCCGCACAGGCCGCCGCCGCACTTGAAGGGGATGCCCCCCTTCTCGCGCAGGGAGACCCGGAGCAGGTTGCTCTTTTCCGGGCAGGAAACGACCTTGCGGTCGTTGCTGATGAAGGTCACCTGCACCATCACACGGCCACCGCATCGGCCCGGGCGGGGTCGAGACGGACCAGCCGCGCGTCCATGCCGCCGAAGGAGGTGAGATGCTCCAGTTCGCGGCGCGCCCGCTCGACGGTATCGAACTTCTCCAGGAACTTGGACGGGACGCGGTTGACGATGCCGCACTCGGGCTCGTCGACGATCGTGACCCGGGTGTCGCGGACCAGCTCGGCGATGCTGAACCGCGCCTTTCTGGAGCCGTAGAAAAGATAGTCGTAGACCTCGATGGGACGCAGGTCCTCGCTTGGCTCGGTCCGGAACTGTCCGGGCTTGCTGGTCAGGATGACGTACATGGAAATCTCCAGCGGAATGGGTGGACGTGGGATGCGGGGCTGCCCGAACCCTCAGGCCGCGTCGCTCTCGTCCTGCACGAACTCGGCGTCGTGGGTCAGCCAAAGCTGACAGGCCAGCCGGTACCCGGAGGCGATCCGATCGCCGAGCCGCTTCCTCTCCTTCCAGTTCGGTTCGGGAAGATGCTCGGCGCCCTTGACGACGCGGCAGGCGCATTTCCCGCACTTGCCCATGCCGCAGCTGTAGCTCAGGTGCGGGAAAGGGAATTTCCTAATGCCGGCCCGCACCACCAGGTTGGTCCGGTCCTGGACCTCGTCCCGGTAGGTCTGGCCCCCCTTGTGAAAAATGACCGTCGGCATCTGGCTTTTTCCGATGATTGCGGGAACTCCGGGGGGAAGCGCGGCGCCCGGGCGCCGCGCCTCCGGCTCAGGCCGCGAGGCCGAGTTCGCCGAGCGGGATCTTGTCCGCCGCGTAGTCGTTGTAGAGCGCCGTGGTGTAGAGCAGTCGCATCTGGGCGCCGATCTCGCAGATCTTTAGGCAGCGCTGCTGCAGTTCCACGGTGTCGGCGTGCTCCAGGACGATCTGGTAGCCGCGCTCCCCGTGGATCTCGTCCGAGACGATATGGAGGTCGAAGAACTCCACCTCCTCGTCGGTGAAGCCGTACTTGTCCCGCAGCGTCGGGGTCTGCTTGCGGTAGATCGACGGCACCTGCGATTCCAGCCCGACGACCAGGCCGGCCACGGCGACGATGGGGTCCTCGCGCATGGCGACCGTGTAGCACCAGCTCTGCAGGCCGCGGGTGGTCGGCGACATGTTCTCGGGGTCCCGCACCCGCTCGGCGGTCGTGCCGCAGGCTTCGGCGAACCGGATCAGCAGGTCGGTGTGCCGGTCGCCGCCGATCTCCTCCTCGTACATGTTGGCCAGCAGGAAATCCTTTGCCTCGGTGTACCGTTCCGGCATGCGGGCGTAGATGTAGCCGAGATAGTCCGCGAACGGGCCGACATAGTGGTAATGGTTCTCGGCCCACCGGGCGAGATGGTCGCGGGTCAGCCGGCCGGAAGCCCAGGCGACGCTGAACGGGGACTTGTTGGCGCTCTTGCCCTGGATGGCGTTCTCCAGCGCCGTGCGGAACTCGTCCTGGTTCATCAGCTTGGTCATGACGTCCTCTCGTTCTCGGAAGTGGCAGGGACCCCGTCGGCCGGTCGATCCGGGGATTCGGCCCCTGCGGTGGAAGGGTGTTACGGGTTGCGGGTATGGTCCGCGCGGCACCGGGCCCGTCGGGCCGTCACCACAGGACCACGGCGGCAAGGGTCGCGACGAACAGGCCGGCCACGACCGGCAGGAAGAGCGCGCGGACCAGTTCCAGCACCGGCACGCGGACGAAGCCGGCGATGGCGATCAGCGAGGACCAGGCGACGAGCGTTCCCCCGCCCGTCCAGATCGAGCCGATCTGGCCGATCGCCGCCAGCGTCGTTGGATCGGCGTTGGCGACCGGGGCCAGCGCGCCGGCCAGGGCCCCGGTCAGCGGCAGGCCGGAGAAGCCGGAACCGTCGATGCCGGTGATGATCCCCACGACCAGCACGCCGAACGCGATGGCCGTGGCGCTGTGCGGGATCAGGTGCTGCATCGACTGGATCGCCTCGAACAGCAGCGCCGGACCGGCGACGCCGGCGGGAAGCCCCAGGATCGTGCCCGAGGTCTCGGACGAGCCGAGAAAGAAGAAGCCGGCGATCGGCAGCACGGTGCCCATGGCCCGGAAGGCGAAGACCAGCCCGTCCACGATGTGGTCGGCGGCGATGTGGATCGCCTTCCTGCCGTTGCAGGCGAAGGTCGCGAACAGCATCAGCAGCGTCGCGGTCCCGCCCACCAGCGCCGCCGCCTCGCCGCCCTTCAGGCTCGACAGGCCGGGAACGAACTTGGGAGCCAGCATGTAGGCGATCAGCGACAGGAACACGACCGGCGTCAGCAGGGCCAGCACGTTCGGCCAGCGCCCCTGGCCGACCACATCGAGGGAGCCGACGGTCCCGTCGAGGGCCAGGGTACCGTCGCCGGTCAGCTCGGCATTGCCCGGCGGCAGCCTGGCCGGCTTCTCCGCGGCCGCCGCTTCGGGAGCCGCGCGCAGGGCAAGCACCGACTTGTTGAACGATCCGATACGGGCGATCCGGCGCCGCTGCTCCGCGATGCCCTCGCCGGCCGGCGACCCCGTCAGCCAGATCGACAGGTGCTGCCGGTCCGGCGCCTTGATGGTCCGGCGGATCGCCAGATAGCCCAGCGTCAGCGCCACCGCGCCGGTGATCAGCGACATCACCAAGGCCTTGTCGGCGACCATTGCCGTGGCGTCGGGCAGGCCGGCGGCCCGTGCGCTGATGGACGGCGCCACCCGGATCACGTAGTCCGACGAAAGCGCCATGCCCTGTCCCGCGATCGCCATGGCCATTGCGGCCCCGATCGGGGACAGGCCGGCGACGATCGCCGCCGGCAGCAGGGTCGCCACCACCAGCGGCACGGCCGGCGTGGGCCAGAAGAACAGCGAGATCACGTAGGTGACGGATGCCAGCACCAGGAACGCCATATGGCCGTTGCCGACGACGTGACGGAGCGGACTGACCATCTTCTGGTCGGCCCCGAGGGAGCGCAGGGCATTCAGCAGGGCCGTCATGAAGGCGATCACGAGGAAGATGCTGAACAACTCCTTCGCCGCCACGAGGGAGCTGTTGAACACGGCGGTAATGGCAATGATCACATCGCCCGAAAAAGCAGCAGCTACGGCGAGCGTAGCGATGATCGCAGCCACCACGACATTCGTTCGCAGAATCATTGAAACGACGATGGCCGCAACACCGCAGAGATAGACGTAGTGGACTGGTTCCATGCGCCAGAACCTCTTGTTTGATATTTCAAGGGCCCGCCGGCGGCGACCCTCCTCCCGTTCATTTTCTTATGGATCCGCCGGGAGTATTTTTCCCTCGACATCGCCACGGTTCTGTATACCGAACACGGACTAGTCTGTATACAGTCGTCCGAAGCGTCAATATGGAAATGTCGCGGAATGCGCGTCCGCATGGGTGCCACAGGTAAAAAAGCAGTTATGTTGCTGTGATGACCGCGTTCTGTGATGGAAAATTTCAACGCACTAGCCTTCGATCCTGTCGGATCAAGACATCGGTCGCATCCTGTATACGATTTGGTGCCAGTCCTCCCTTTGGGCTTGCTGGTGTCGTCCGTTTCCGGGTACGCTCCGCGTCCAAGGCCGTATACAAAAGACAATTTTATGCCGAGCCGACCATGAGCATCATGAGACAGCCTCTTCCGACGTCGTCGTCCCCTGGCACATCCTCCGGAGAGCCGCGCCCGCTCCAGCAGCCCCCTCATCCGGCGCTGCGCGACGTCGTCACCGGCGAGATCCGGCGCAGCATCCTGTCCGGCGCCCTGGCGCCCGGCACCCGCTTGGTGGAGGAGCGGCTGGCGGAGGAGCTGGGAGTCTCCCGGAATCCGGTCCGCGAAGCGCTGCGCTCTTTGGAAACCGAAGGCCTCGTCGCCGTGCTCCCCCGGCGCGGCGCCTTCGTCGCCTCGCTGAGCGAGGAGGAGTTCCGCGAACTGAGCGAGCTGCGGGCCGAACTGGAAGGACTCAGCGCGCGTTTCGCGGCCCGGCGCGTCACGCCGGAGATCCGCGCCCGGATCGAAGCGCTGCTCGAGCGCGGCGATGCCGCCGCGGGAGCGGACGACCGCGAGGGGCTCAATACCATCAACGACGAGTTCCACGGCTTCCTGGCGGACGCCGGCTGCAACCGCTTCCTGGCCGACTTCATGCGCAGCCTGCGCGACCGGACGCACTGGATGTATCTTTCCTCCGTCTCCTGGCGGCAGATCGATGCCTGGCGCGAGCATGCCGCCATCCTGAGGGCGATCGCCGATGGCGACGAGGAGCTGGCCGCGATCCTGGCGAACCGCCATGTCGGCAGGGCCGTCAAGGCCTTTGCCGAGACCGTCCGCCACCGGATAGATGGGGCGGAGCCGGCATGAAGCTGATCGACGACGCCACCGTCAGGCGACTCCTCGACCCCGCCGCCGCCCGGGAGGCGGTGGACCGCGCGCTCCGGCATTTCGCCGACGGGCAGGCCGCCGTGCAGGCCCGGGTCAGGACCATCGCCGGTCCTGTCAAGCTGTCCACCATGGCCGCCGTCGACCTCGGCGGCAGGGTCGCGGGAGCCAAGGTCTACACCACGATCGCCGGGCGGTTCCGGTTCGTGGTCCTGCTGTTCGACGCGGAGAGCGGCGCCCCGCTCGCCGTGCTGGAGAGCGACGCGATGACCGAAGTGCGCACCGCGGCCGTGACCGCGGTCGCCGCGCGGGCACTCGCCCGGGCCGATGCCGACACCCTCGCGGTCTTCGGCACCGGCATACAGGCGGGCTCCCACGTCCGCGCCCTGGCCGGCACCCTGCCCGTCCGGCAGGTGCGGGTCGTCAGCCGCGGCGACGCGCGGGATTTCTGCCGCCGCATGGCCGAGGCGACGGGCCTTCCGGTCGAACAGGCGGGAACGCGGGCGGCGCTCGACGGGGCCGGGCTGGTCGTGACGGCCACCCGGTCGGCCACGCCCCTGTTCGGTCTCGACCAGCTCGCCCCCGGCGCCTTCGTGGCGGCGGTCGGCTCCACCCTGCCCGGCCATGCCGAGATCGGCGCCGACGTCATCGGTGCGGCGCGGGTCGTGGTCGAGTGGCTGCCCCAGGCGCGCGAGGAGGCGGGGGACCTGCTGCTCGCCGCCGAGGCCGGCGCCTTCTCGTGGGACAGCGCGGTCGAACTGGGCGCGATCCTGACCGGCCGGGCTCCCGGAAGGACACGGCCCGACGAGATCTTCCTGTTCGAGAGCGTCGGCATCGGGCTGGAGGACGTCGCCTGCGCCGCCGAAGTCTGGAACCGCCTGTCGAGCGAGCGGACCTGACGGCCCGCCATACGGAGCTTCGTACACGGAAATGCTGTCCTCGATAGCCCTCGGCGGCTGGATCTACGCCGCCGCCTTCGCCTGCGTCGCCCTGGCCGCCGCCGTGCAGGGGTCGACCGGCCTGGGCTTCGGCCTGCTGGCGGCGCCGATCCTGGGCATGATGGACCCGGCGTTCGTCCCGGGGCCGCTTCTGGCACTGGCCTTCCTGATCTCGGTGCTGCAGGCGGCGCGCGAGTGGCGCTCGATCGACCCCGCCAAGCTGCTGGTGGCGCTGTGCGGGCGCATCCCCGCATCCTTCCTGGCGGGGCTCAGCATCTCGCTGATGCCCGCGTCGGCGTTCGGGGTGACCTTCTCCGTGCTGGTCCTCGCGGCGGTCGGGCTCAGCCTGGCCGGTCCGCGCGTCCGCACGACCCCCGGGACCCTGTTCACGGCCGGGGCGGCCTCGGGCTACATGGGCACGCTCACCTCGATCGGCGCACCGCCCATGGCGATCGTTCTCCAGAACGCGGCCGGTCCGGAGGTGCGCTCGACCATGGGTGCGTTCTTCGTCGTCGGCGCCGGGTTCTCGATCGCCGCCCTGGCCCTGTTCGGCCATTTCGGCCGGACGGAGATGATCCTGACGGCCTATCTCGCCCCGGCGGTGCCGGTCGGGTTCGCGCTGTCCTTCTGGGGCCGGCGCGCGGTCGACCGCGGGCGGGTGCGGCCGGTTCTGCTCGGCCTTTCGGCGGTCTCCGCCCTGCTCCTGCTGGCGAAAAGCCTCGCCTGAGCCGCCCCCGCCCGGTCCTGGTCTCAGCCCAGCCTCGACTTCAGCCAACCGGCCATCTCCCGCAGGCACTCGTTGCCCTGGGGGATCACGCGGGTGAGCGAGATGAAGGCGTGGATCTGTCCGGTGAACTCGCGGTAGGCCACCGGCACGCCCGCCGCCTCGAGCCGGTCGGCATAGCGGCGCCCGTCGTCGAGCAGCGGGTCGAAACCCGCGGTGACGATCATCGCCGGGGGCTGCCCGCGCAGGTCCTCCGTCCACAGGGGGGAAACGCGGACATCGGCCGCCTGCTCCGGGGACGACAGATACAGCTCGGTGTACCAGCGGACCCGGATCCTGGGCAGGATGTAGGCATCCGCCAGTTCCCGGTGCGAGGGCAGCTGCCAGCCCAAATCCAGTGAAGGATAGATCAGCAGCTGGGCCGCGGGCCCGGGTTCGCCCCCGGCCGCCAGGATCTGGCAGACCGCCGCGGCGAGGTTGCCGCCCGCCGAATCGCCGCCGACCGCCAGCCGCGCGGGATCGGCGCCGAGCGTGGCCGCGTTGGCGGCGAGCCAGCGCCACGCCGCGAGGCAGTCTTCCAACCCGGCGGGGAACTTGTGCTCGGGCGCCAGCCGGTAGTCGACGGCGAGCACAAGGCATCCGGACCAGGCGGCGAGCTTGCCGCAGGCGCCGTGATGGGTCTCCAGGTCCCCCTGGATCCATCCTCCGCCGTGGAGATACAGCAGCAGGGGCCGGGCTCCCGTACCCTCTGGCGCGTAGAGCCGCAACGGGACCTGTCCCGCCGGGCCGGGGCAGGCGAGGTCGGAAACCTCGACCGAGGCCGGCGGCGGCTCGTCGAGCAGTTCGACCATCTTCCGGAACTGGCCGCGCGACTCCTCCGGCGTCGGCAGGCTGTCGGGGGAGCGCAGCTGCTTGATCACTTCGCCGATCACCTGCGCCTTGGGATCCATCACCCGGTCGCCGCGCCGGATCCGGTACCCGTCCAGCAGCCGTTCCGCGTCCGCCTCGGCCAGATGGAGATGCTCGGCCGTCAGCCGGAGCTCCGGAAGCTTGTCTGTCACGGCGTTCCTCTTTCCTGATTGGTGCGTCACCTAAGGATCACGGGTTCGGAGCGCTTGCGCAATACCGGCCGCAGCCGGCGGGGTTCCGATCAATGACTCTCGCGCGGCACGTCGTGGCCCCGGCAACCGACCAGGAAATCCAGATCGGCGCCCCGATCGGCCTGCAGGACATGTTCCACGTAGAGGCTCTGGTAACCGCCCCGCATCGACGGTTCGGGCGGCGACCAGGCGGCGGCGCGGCGGGCCAGTTCGTCCTCCGCCACGTCCAGGTGCAGGCGCCTTGCCTCGACGTCCAGCTCGATGAAATCGCCGGTCCGCACCAGCGCCAGCGTGCCGCCGACCGCGGCCTCGGGGGCGCAGTGCAGGACCACGGTGCCGTAGGCGGTGCCCGACATGCGGGCGTCAGAGATCCGCACCATGTCCCGCACGCCGCGTTCCAGCAGCTTTTTCGGCAGCGCCATGTTGCCGACCTCGGCCATCCCCGGATAACCCTTCGGGCCGCAGTTCTTCAGCACCATCACGCAGGTCTCGTCGATCTCCAGGGAGGGGTCATCGACCGTCGCCTTGTAGTGCTCGATGCTCTCGAAGACGACGGCGCGGCCGCGATGGCGCATCAGCTCGGGCGACGCGGCCGACGGCTTCAGGATCGCGCCGGCGGCCGCCAGGTTGCCGCGCAGCACGGCGATGCCTCCGTCCCGCACCAGGGCCCGGTCGCGGGGCAGGATCACGTCGGGATCGAAGTTCTCGGCGGAGCGGATGTTGTCGCCCAGGGTCCCTCCCGTCACGGTCGGCACGTCCAGGTCCAGCAGGTCCGACAGTTCCTTCATCACCGCCGGGATGCCGCCGGCATAGCAGAAATCCTCCATCAGGTACCGCCCGGACGGCATCAGGTTGACGATCGTCGGCACGTTCCGGCCGGCGGCATCCCAGTCGTCGAGCGTCAGGTCGACCCCGACGCGTCCGGCGATCGCCAGCAGGTGGACGACCGCGTTGGTCGAACCGCCGATCGCGCCGTTCATCCGGATCGCGTTGAGGAAGGCCCTGCGGGTCAGGACCTTGGACAGGCGCAAATCCTCACCGACCATCCCGACGATGCGCCGGCCGGTCAGGCGGGCAAGCCGCGCGCGGTGGGCATCCACCGCCGGATAGGCGGCGTTGCCGGGCAGGGTCAGCCCCAGGGATTCGGCCATGGAGGCCATGGTCGAAGCCGTCCCCATGGTCATGCAGTGCCCGGGCGAACGCGACATGGCGCTTTCCGCCGCCATGAAACGCTCGCGCGACATGCGGCCCGCCCGGACATCCTCCGAGAATCTCCAGACGTCGGTACCCGACCCGATGTCGGCCCCGCGGAACTTGCCGTTCAGCATCGGCCCGCCGGAAATGACGATCGACGGCAGGTCGCAGCTCGCCGCCCCCATCAGAAGGGACGGCGTGGTCTTGTCGCAGCCGGCCATCAGGACCACCCCGTCCATCGGGTTTCCGCGGATCGCCTCCTCGACATCCATCGAGGCGAGATTGCGGAACAGCATGGCCGTCGGCCTGAGGTTGGACTCGCCGCAGGAGAAGACCGGAAATTCCAGCGGAAGGCCGCCCGCCTCCAGCACGCCCAGCTTCACCTGCTCCGCCAGGCCGCGGAAATGCGCGTTGCACGGCGTGAACTCGGAGAAGGTGTTGCAGATGCCGATCACCGGGCGGCCGTCGAAGGCATCGTCCGGCAGTCCGCCGTTCTTCATCCAGCTCCGATGGATGAAGCTGTCCTTGCTGTCGCCGCCGAACCAGGCCTGTGACCGCAGCGGCCTGGGGGACTTCTGCGCCATGGGTGCATCCTTTCTCTCGCCGCCGTCCGGGACCAGCCTAACGCGTAATCCGGGCCCGGTCATCCGCCGGCATGGCCGCGCGGATCGGGAAATGCACCCGTGGCCGACGGCCGGGCGGTCAGGCGGTCTGCTTCTCCTCCTCCCGCACCAGGCGTTCGAGCGTCCCGAAGATCTGGTCCGCCTTGAGGTGGATCGGGTTGAATCCGCTCGTCACGGAAACGTCGCCGAACAGCTGCTGGCCGGACCGGTCGGCGCCCACGAAGGACATCGACCAGTCGGGGAAGGAACGGGCGGCGACGGGGGCGTATTCCAGCACCAGGACCTCGCTGTGGCGCTCATCCCACTGGATGCGCTCGAAGGTCTCGGTGACCGCCGGCGAGGGGCCTTCCAGCACCTGGGCGAAGCACCCGCTGTTGAACAGCAGGGCACCGGTCACGCCGGCCCGGGCGTTGTTGCTGCGGGAGCTTGCCAGGATCTGCCGGACGCCCGCGACGATCTCGTCTTCGGTCCCGGGCATGGCGTTGCGGCTGAAATAGACGAGGCGGTGGATCTGTTCGGACATGGTTTGGCGGCCTGCTCGATGCTCACGTGGGGATACGGTTCAGGACGGCCGCCACCTCGGCGGCCGGGACGGGTTTGCTGAGAAGGTAACCCTGTATGTCGGTGCAGCCTTCCGCCCGCAGGCGATTTAGCTGCTCCTCTGTCTCGACGCCCTCCGCGGTGGTCGAGATGCCCAGGCTGACGCCGAGGCCGATGATCGCCTTCACGATGGCGGCGCTGTCGCCGTCGGTCGGCATGTCGCGGATGAAGGACTGGTCGATCTTGACCTTGTCGAACGGGAAGGACCGGAGATAGCCCAGGCTGGAATAGCCGGTACCGAAATCGTCCATGGCGATCCGGACGCCCAGGGTGCGGAGCCGATGGAGGATCGCCAGGGTCGCGGCGGTATTGTCGAGCAGGACGCTCTCGGTGATTTCCAGCTCAAGGCGTTCGGGAGCGAGGCCGGAGGTCGCGAGCGCCGCCGACACGGTCTCGACCAGGCCGGGATTGCTGAACTGGATGGGCGAAAGGTTGACCGCGATGCGGTGCGAGCCGGGCCAGCGTGCCGCTTCGCGGCAGGCGGTCAGCAGAACCCACTCGCCGATCTGGGAGATCAGGCCGATTTCCTCGGCGACCGGGATGAAGTCCGCGGGCGAGACCATGCCGCGTTGCGGATGGCGCCAGCGGGCGAGGGCTTCGAAGCCCACGATCCGCCTGTCCTGGAGGCTCATCTGCGCCTGGTAGAAGACCTCGAACTGGCGAAGCGCGAAGGCGCGGCGGAGGTCGAGTTCGAGCGCGCGGCGGGCCTGGGCGCGGGCGTCCATTTCCTGCTCGAAGAAACGGAAACGCCCCCTCCCCTCCTCCTTGGCGCGGTACAGGGCGAGGTCGGCGCTCTTGAGCAGGCGGTCCGGTTCGGTGCCGTCGGCCGGAGGCAGCGCTATCCCGATGCTGACGCCGATGTTCAGTATATGGTCGTCGACGAGATAGGTGCGGCCGACCAGGTCGACCAGCCGCTGGGCAAGCGCCTTGGCGGCTTCCGGCTGCCGGGACGAGCGCTGGAGGATGGCGAACTCGTCGCCGCCCAGCCGGGCGACCAGGTCGTCCTTGCGCACCGTCGAGCGCAGGCGTTCGACCACCCGGCACAGCAGCTTGTCGCCGATCGCATGCCCGAGGGTATCGTTGACCGTCTTGAAGCGGTCCAGGTCGAGCAGGAAGAGCGCGGCTTGGCGATCCTGCTCGGGCTCGGCAAGCATCTGGACGATACGCTCCTTGAGGACGACCCGGTTCGCCACCCCCGTCAAGGCGTCCCTGCGCTCCGTCAGGTCCGTGCCGGCCGGAGCCGACCGGTCCTCCACCGTCACGAGGATGCGTCCGCCGCCGAGACGGACGGTGCTGACCGGCCATGCCCGGCCGTCCACCGACCTGAGCGAGCGGACGTCGCCGCCGGCAAGGCGGACCAGATCCGGGTCGCCCGCGTCGACCGGCACGGATGGATTGAACAGGGTCCGGAACGCGGAATTCATCATGGATGGCCGCGCGTCCGGTTCAAGGATCGCGAAGGCGCAGGGAAGCCGGTCGCAAGCTTCCAGAAGGGCATCATGGGCCGTCGCCGCAAGCGAGCGGGGAGGAAATTCATCTCCACCAACTACAGCTTCGATCAACGCATCCTCGAAAAACTCTTCCATGACAAGTGCACTCAGGAGGTTCGTTCTTTTCACAATGCATCTTGTCAATTAAGACCCGGTTTATGAAATGGAGCGTCTTTGGTATTATCCTATTTTGGTTATTTATATTATTGAATAGGTGAGGCTTCACTTGCTTGACGGCATCTTCGATCTGTCCCGAAAACCCGTTCGGCCGAGATCGAAGAGCGAACGGCCGGACGGCGGCGGCTCAGACGTAGCGTGGCTGCTCCGGCCGTTGCTGCGGATCGGGGCCGTCCTCGTCCTGCTCGGACCGCTCGTCGGCGGGTCCCGGAATCCGCGTCAGGTTCAGGGCGGTGTTTATCAGGCCGATATGGCTGAACGCCTGGGGAAAATTGCCCAGCATGCGCTGTTCCGCCGTATCATATTCCTCGGCGAGCAGCCCGACGTCGTTGCACAGTCTGCATAGCCTTTCGAAAAGCCGCCTGGCGTCGGCGTGGCGTCCGAGGAGGACGAGGACGTCGGCGAGCCAGAAGCTGCAGGCGAGGAATGCGCCCTCGCCGGGAGGCAATCCGTCTTCCCCTGTCCCCGTGTCGTAGCGCAGCACGAGGCCGTCGCGCACGAGATGCCGCTCTATCGCGGCCACCGTACCGACGACGCGGGGATCCTCGGGCGGCAGGAAACCGACCAGCGGTATGGCCAGCAGGCTCGCGTCCAGTTGCCTGGATCCATAGGACTGCACGAAGCTGCCGAGGTCCGGATCGTAGGCATTCCGGCACACGTCCTCATGGATGAGGTCCGCCACCCGGCGCCACCGGGCCGCCCGTCCGCTGGCCGGATCACCGGCAAGCGCTATCGCGGCCACCCGATCGAAGGCGACCCAGGCCAGGACCTTGGAATGCGTGAAGTGCCGGGGTCCGCCGCGGGTCTCCCAGATGCCCTCGTCCGGACGCCGCCATGCCTGCTCCAGGAACGGCATGATGGTCTCGCTGAGCTCCCTGGATCTCGGGTGCGGCGGCAACCCGCCCTTCAGGGCCTGCGCCAGCGCGTCGGCGACCTCGCCGTAAATGTCGAGCTGGAACTGCCCGGCGGCGGCGTTGCCGACGCGCACGGGACGGGAATCCAGGAAGCCGCCCAGCCACGGGACCTCCCATTCGGGCAGGCGCCGCTCGCCGGCAAGCCCGTACATGATCTGCATCTGGGACGGGTCGCCGGCAACGCTGCGCAGGAGCCACTCGCGCCACGCCGACGCCTCCTCGTAGTAGCCCAGCTTCATGAAGGCCTGCAGGGTCATCGTGGCATCGCGCAGCCAGCAGAACCGGTAATCCCAATTGCGGGGGCCGCCGGGATGTTCCGGGAGCGACGTCGTCGCCGCGGCGACGATGCCGCCGGTCGGCATGTATGTCAGGGCCTTGAGGGTGATCAGGGAACGCTTCACCTGGTCCGTCCATGGCCCGACCGGCGGACAGCGGCCGGAGAACTCCGTCCAGAACGCCTCCGTCCTCTTCAATTCGGCTTCCGGATCGCGGGGGGCCGGAGGCGGCAGGTGGGACGGCGAATGGATCAGCGTGAACGGAATGCGCTGGCCCGCCGTCACGGTGAACGATCCCACGGTGTGCATGTCGGCACCGCGCAGTTCCGCGGCCGTCCGCAGCACGAGGAGATCGGGGCCGGCCACGGCGGTCAGCGTGGCGTCGTCGAGACGGCTGACCCAGGGGATGCTCCGGCCGTAGTCGAACCGGATCACGAGATCGAGGTCGAACTCGACCCGGCCCCGGTTGCCGACCACGATCCGGACCAGATCGGCGAAGCCGTCCCGCGGCGGCATGAAGTCTATCAGGGTCGCCGAGCCTTCCGGCGTTTCGAAAGTAGTCTCCAGGATGAGCGTGCCGTCGCGGTACCGCCGGGTCGTGCGCGCCTGGTCATCCTTCGGCCTGATGCTCCACCGGCCGTTCTCCGGCGATCCCAGCAGGGCCGCGAAACAGGCGGCGGAATCGAACCGGGGAAAACAAAGCCAGTCGATGGAACCCCGGTTCGAGACGAGCGCCGCCGTCTCGCAGTCGCCGATCAGGGCATAGTCCTCGATGCGCCGAGGTGTGTCGGTACCGGCCAAATCCCATGCCTTTCACGTTCGGGCGGGAGCGGACGGCGGCGGTTCCGTGCCGCCGTCCGCTCCCGCCGTTGGTCGCCCGCAGCCGCCTCCCCTGCCAACAGCGGCGGCGCCGTTCCATCCCGGCGGTCGGAATGGAACGGGCATGGCATCAGACCTCGAACAGCCATGACTTGGTGCTGTTCCACTTGAACACGGCATCCGTGTCGTTGACTTGGCCGTTGAACGAAACCTCGTCGATATAGAGGTTCCGGTCGGATCCATTGCCCCCGGTCCTTCCGTTCCAGGCATCGTTGTCGAAGATGATCTCGACCTCCCGCTCCTGGATGCCCGGGGAGTCCAGGTCGCCCTTGTAGGTGAAGGTCTGCCACTGGCCCTTGTCGTGGACGGCAGTCACCTTGTTGGTGAAATCCAGCGTCTTGCCGTCAACCTTGACGACGAAGTTCGGATTGCCCTTGTAGTGGTCGCCCGAAGCCTTGACGGTGATCACGTCGTCTTTTCCGGGATGGGGGAGAGGGGCCGGTCCCTTGCCCTTCAGCCAATCGAAGCGTCCGGCGAAGTCTTCGAGCCACTCGTCGCGGTGCTCGTAGACCGTCCTGGCCCCTTGGGTGCCGGGACGGTCGAAGCCCTGCCCCTTGAGGTCCGTATAGTAGCCGTCGGACACCTTGCGGAATTCCCCGCCCCAGCTTTCCTTGGTCGGGTCGTCCTGATCCCCGTCGAGGAAGCGGAGAACGGTCGGGCTATCGCCCATCTTGACGCCGGACTTGTTGAAGATGTTGCTCGACACCTTCGAGAAGAAGTCTCCCAGGGCTCCGTGGCCCTTGGCGTTCGCCTCGTGCCAGCCCTTGATCATGGAGCCGCTTTCCGGCGTGCCGTAGGTGCCCCGGAACGTGGTCATGTTATCGACCCACATGTCCAGCTTGCCCTTGAAGTTGTCCAGCAGGTACTTCTTGGCGTGGATGTCCTGCGTATCGATGCTGAACAGCCGGACGTGCTTGGCGATGCCGGGAGAGTCGTGCAGCGCCTGCGCCATGTCCGCCTCCCCTCCCCAGGTGAGCACGTTCAGCTTCTCGCCCGCGGCGGCGGCCTTCCTGGCTTCGGCGACGATGGCCTCGGACGAGTCCGTCGCCTTGGAATATCCCTTGGGAGGCGCGGTGTCCGTGGCGCCTTGATGGCTTACCTTCTTCAGGTCCTCGACGGACTTGAAGGCAGGGCTGTGCTCGCGCAGCTTGGCAAGGTCCTTGCCGTAGACATCGATCACGGCATCGATGTCCCTGACCAGGCCGTCCTGGGTGTTGAACTTGGACGCGGTTCCGGCGATGCCGACGATGTTCATCTTGTCCTGATACATCAGCGCATGGACGAGGGACTGAACATCGTCCTTCTCCTGCGCTTCAAGCCTCAGGTCGGTCGAGATGAAAATTCTGGGCAAAGCCATGCCTATGCTCTCCGGGTAAGTTGACACGCCCACCGGAACGACAAGTAATCCGACGGAGAGCAAAATGTGTTTTCAGATGGTTAAGATCGGATTAACGCTACCAGAGTGAATTGAAGGACAAGCGATATGTTAAAATTGGATGTCAATGAAGTTTATATTGTTTGGAACAAGATCACCGAATTGCGCTCTTATCAAGAAAACATTGGTTCCCGCCAAGCCTGAGCGATGCTTTCCCGCAGGATTATTGTTCCATTCCTCGATTCCGGATTGCGCTGGAATCATCAGGCGATGGAAGCGTTGCGGCTGGCGCGGAGAGCACGGCAACCGCCCCGGACGGACGCCCGAACAAGCGGGCACCTCAGGGAGCCTGTTGCTGCCTGGGTTCGATGGCTCACCTGGGCTGGTCCGGAGCCATGGAACGGCGCAAAAGGGGCGGCTTCAGGCCGCCTTTCCGGCCATCTTGGCACGTCGTCCCTGGACCTTCCGCGCGGCGGACAGGATCCCGGTGTAGTTCTCGCAGGTTGTGGACAGCGGCGTCGAGCCGCCACTCGCCGCGGCAAGGGTCGGGCCCGCGCATGCCGAAGCGGGCGGCGCCCTGGCGCTCCTTCATCTGCCCGAACACCGGCTCGACCGACGAACCGCGCCGGCGGTACAGGGCTTGGCCGCGCCCGGCCTCAGATCAGGAACGCGAAGCTTGCAGCATATGGAGAAAGCTGCGCAGCTCGCTCGTTCGCTTCTTCTCATCGGTGATCTCGTCGTCGATCCCGATCCGCCAGGCGATGTCCCTGCGCGCGGCGTCGTCGTGCAACTCGTCCAGCAAAGCTGCGTAGGACTCGATGGCCGCACCGTCCCTCGCCATGTCCTGAGCGATGAGGTCGTCCACCTGCCTGCGCAGGGATGCGGCGATCTCGGCGACCGTCAGCTCGGGATGGTACTGCACGCCCCAGAACATCCCGTTCCGCGACCTGATCTCCGCCGCCTCGATCGGGGTGCTCTTCGTTCTTGCCAGGACGACGCCGCCTGGCGGCATGGTGTCGATGACGCTGAAATGCATGGCCGGAGCGTCCCAGACGATCGGCCGCCCACGCAGGAGCGGATGGTCGCGCCCGGCGTCCGTCGCGGTGATCCCCCGGGCGAAACCGGCCTCCAACGCGGTCTCGCGCGGCTTGCACGTCCCTCCCGCAGCGACGGCCGCGATCTGGAGGCCCGCGCAGGATCCGAACGCGGGCGTTCCGGACTCGAACACGTCCGTCGCGAAGCGGGCGGCCGAACGGCTTTCCCCGCTGTCATCGTGCATCTGGATCGGAGAGCCGGCGAAGAAGATGCCGTCGTAACGACGAAGCTCCGCAGGGGACGGCGTTCTCGACCCATCCACGCAAGACACGAAGTCGATCGACGCGCCGCCGGCCAGCGAGCGCACGGTCGAGGCGTAGGTCTCGTGCGACGCGGCGCCTACGGATCGACGGCGTGCTTCGGCTTGATCCGGCGTTTCGCTGGCAACGATCAGGAAGTGAAGGGACACAGGCATCCAATCTCTGGCTACGGAGGATTTCGGATAGGGAAACCGGCGTCACGCCGGAAGCTGCGCCGGCGCCGGATGCATGGCCTCGAATGACACGGGCTCGTTCCACCCCCGGCCCGGGGCGATCGGCGTGATGTCGCAGGCACGGAAAATAGGAGTGCCGGGCCTGTTTGCAAGGTAAACCAGCGACGAAGGCACCTTTTCCGCCTGTCTGTTGAAGCCGAGCTTTCCTGGTGACAGGAAATCGATGGAGGCTGCGATGGCCGATGGCGGGCACTTGGGAGACCGTGAGCAGTTCTGGCGGGATCACGTGGCGGGCTGGAAGAGCAGCGGCCTGTCGCTGCGGCTGTACAGCGAGCGTCATGGGCTGAAGGCAGGCACGTTGGGCTACTGGAACTCCCGGCTCAAAGCGCAGGCCGCCGATGCCCTGACATCATCGGCCGGATCGGAGACCGTGGCGACGTTTCTGGCGGTCCATGTCGCCGAACCGGCGGTGAGTGTTTCGGAGCCGTGGGATGACCGGATCGAACTGGTTCTGAAGGGGGGCAGCGTCCTCCGGGTTGGGCGTGGCTTCGACGCCGTGACCCTGGGCCGGCTGCTCGACGTCGTCGAGAGGCGTTCGTGATCGGGCTGCCGGATGGCGTGCGTGTCTATCTGGCGGCGGGTCGGACCGACCTGCGCCGTGGCATCGACGGCCTTGCCGCACAGATCCAGACGGTGCTGCTCCAGGATCCCTTCAGTGGCCATCTTTTCGTTTTCCGAGGGCGTTCGGCGCACACGATCAAGGTTCTAATGTACGACACCACCGGCTTTCTGCTGATGCAGAAACGCCTGACCGAGGGAAAGTTCATCTGGCCAAGCCCGGCGGATGGCATCGTGACGATCAGCCGTGCCCAGATGTCGCTGCTCGTTGACGGTCTGGACTGGCGATCAGCCAAGACAAAACCCATCGCGAAGCCCCTGCTTATCGTCTGAACAGAAGCCTGCATTACTTCTATGTTACTGCTTCTGCTGCGGTTTACGACGAGGGGCGGCGCGGATACTTTCTTTACATGGATGATGCCCGGCACGACAGCAATCCTGCGAACCCGAAGGATGATCCGCTCGAGCGGATCGCCGTGCTGGAACGTCGGGTCGCGGTGCTGACGCGCGAGAACGAACGACTGGAGACGTTCCTGGCGGTTCTGCGCCACAGGATCTTCGGCCGTTCCTCGGAGAAGATGAGCCCGGATCAGTTCAGCCTGCTCGACACGGCAGCACCTGCCCCGGCCGATCCCGGCGAGGCGGAACCCTCGGGCGAGGACACGACCGGACGGCACCGCCGCAGCCGCGGGGGTCGGCGTCCTCTGCCCGACAGTCTGCCGCGGGTGACCCGCGAGATCCTGCCCGCCAGCACGCAGTGCCCGTGCTGCAGCCGGGAGATGGCCCGGATCGGCCAGGACGAGAGCAAACAGCTCCACCTCGTGCCGGCCCATGCCGAGGTTCACGTCACGGTCCGGCCCAAGTTCGCCTGCAGGACCTGCGGTGAACTGGCCCAGGCTCCGGCTCCTGACGACCGGCCGATCGAGCGCGGCCTGCCCACCGCCGGCACCATCGCCCAGGTCGTCATCGCCAAGTACCTCAACCACATGCCGCTGCACCGGCAGGCGGCGCACTACGCCCGGTTCGGCGTGCTGCTCGCCACCACCACCCTGTACGGCTGGGTCGAAGCGGCCGCGCGCGATCTGGCGCCGATTGCCGACCGCCTGCTCGAACTGCTGATCCGGCGGACCAAGATCCATGCCGACGACACGCCGGTGACCGTTCTCAATCCGGGCCGTTCCGGCACTCACGACGGCCGCTTCTGGGTCTATGCCGACGACACCCGGCCGCGCGGCGGCAGCGAACCCTCGATCGCGGTGTTCCGCTTCTCCGCCGGACGCGCTGGCAAGCATCCGGGCCAGCACTTGGCGGGCTTCACCGGCACCCTGCAGGCCGATGCCTTCTCCGGCTTCGATCACCTGTACCGGGATGGTGCCATGGTCGAGGCCGGCTGCCTTGGCCACGCCCGGCGCAAGCTGGTCGATCTGGTGCGCGCCAAGGGCTCGCCGGTTGCTGGCGAGGGCGTGAAGCAGATTGCCGCGCTGTACCGCATCGAGCGGCGAATCTACGGGCTGCCGCCCGCGGAACGCCTGGCGGTGCGCCAGAGCGAGGCGGTGCCGCTGCTCGATGTCCTGCGGGCCTGGCTGACCGAGCGGCTGAGCCAGGTGGCGCCGCGCAGCGAACTGGCCAAGGCACTCGGCTACATGAACGCACAGTGGGATGCCTTGGCGCGCTACGCCGCCGATGGCACGCTGGAAATCGATAATCTGACGGCCGAGCGGGCGTTGCGCGGCATAGCCATCGGCAGGAAAAACTGGAACGTGATCGGCTCGGATGCTGCCGGCAAAGTCGCCGCCGTGATCTACAGCCTGGTGGAAACCTGCCGGTTGAACGGGATCAACCCGGAAGCCTACCTGACCGACGTCATCGGCCGGATCGGACGGATCAAGATCCAGGCGCTCGATACCTTGCTGCCGTTCAACTGGCGACCGCCCGACGCCAGCAGTTCCGCCGATCCAGGCCGCATGAACATCGCTCCTCACACTGCCGCCGCCTGATCCGGCCGCGCCGAGGTCTCTCCCATCGGCAAATCCTCCCGCTGCCCACCATCGGGAATCTGCGCGCGTGACGGCGCTCGAGTAGGTGCCTTCGTCGCTGGTTTACTTTGCAAGTCGGCGCCCGTTGCCCGAGCCGGCACCATCGCGGCGGCGCGGCGGCCGGCCCGATAGGCGGGGCGGCGATCCGGGAACGGCGGATGACCGGGCTGCGTTCGCGCCGCCCGGCCGGGCCTTCGCCGACGGACAGAAACCACTTGTTTCTGCGACGCAGTCGCATTATTGGATGTGCGCCTCCAGGCGGATCCATCCGAAGGCACCACGGGGCCGAGGGCTCAGGGGGGATGCCCCGGAAACATTCCCTGTTTCTTCGGGCATCGTGCCGTCGCCGGGCGCGACGGTTCAGTCCGCGGCAGCAGGCGGACGATCGTCGCCCCACCGTGAGGACCACCCGGCTTAGGACACTCCCATGAACCCGTTGAAATCACTCCTGACCGTTGCCGGCCTGCTCGCCATGATCGGCCTCGGCGCGCCCCCCTCGTTCGCCGACCCGACGCGCTATCCGCTGACCGTCGAGAACTGCGGAACCCAGGTCACCTTCCGGAAGGCTCCGGCGCGGGCGATCGGCCTTGGCCAGAACAGCGCCGAGATCCTCTTGCTCCTCGGCCTTGAGGACAGGATGGTCGGCACCGCCTTCTGGCCCAGCGCGGTCCTGCCCCAGCTTGCCGAGGCCAACGCGAAGGTCAAGCTCCTGACCGTCGAGTTCCCGACCTTCGAATCCATCCTTGCCGAAGACCCGGATTTCGTCGCGGCGGCGCTGCCCAGCCTGCTCGGCCCCAACAGCAAGGTCGCCAAGCGCGGGGATTTCGACAAGGTCGGCGTCCCGACCTACCTGTCGCCCAGCACATGCCTCGATACCCAAGGCGCCAAGGACGTGTACGGCAGCCGCGCGCAGCTCTGGAACATAGACCTGCTCTACAGGGAGATCGACGAGCTCTCGCGGATCTTCGACGTCGCCGATCGCGGCCAAAAGCTGATCGCAGATTTCAAGGCGCGCGAGACGGCACTCCGCGCCGCCGCCCCGAAAGCCGACCGGAAACTCTCCTACGTCTTCTGGTTCTCGAGCCCGTCGCCGTCCGCCGACGCCTATCTCGGCGGCAAGAACGGGGCGTCCGGCTTCATCGTCGATCTGCTCGGCGGCACCAACGCCATCACGACGGAAGCCGAATGGCCGACGCTCGGCTGGGAGGGCATCATAGCCGCGAATCCCGACGTCATCGTCGTCGCCAGCCTCGACCGCAACAGGTGGGACCTCGACAGGTCGGAAGCCAAGATCAAGTTCCTGACCACCGACCCGGCCGTCAGCCAAATGCCTGCGGTCAAGAACAAGGCCATGGTCGTCATGGACGGCCAAGCGATGAACCCGACCGTCCGCACCCTCTACGGGGCCGAGCAGGTGGCCGGGCAATTGAAGACGCTCGGTCTGGTGAAGTGACCGGGACACGGCAGGTGACCGGCCGGCTGACCGCCCTGGGAGGCATGTTCCTGGCGTCCCTGCTGGCCATCGCCCTCGTCGTCGGGATCAGCGTGGGCATCGGCGACCTGCCGATCCCCCTCTCCACGACGTGGTCCGCCGTGACCAACCGGCTGGGATGGACGTCGGTCGAACTGAGTCGCATCCATGAGACCGTGATCTGGGACTACCGGCTCAGCCGGGCGCTGGTCGCGGCCTTCTGCGGCGCCGGCTTGGCGCTGTCGGGGGCGATCATGCAGTCGCTCCTGCGCAATCCGCTCGCCGAACCCTATGTCCTCGGAATTTCGGCCGGCGCCTCCTCCGGCGCTGTCGCGATCGTCATCCTCGGAATCGGGTCCGGAGCCTTCTCGCTGTCGATGGGCGCCTTCGCCGGAGCCTTCGCGGCCTTCTTGTTCGTCGCGCTGCTGTCGAACGGCACGCGTGGCGGTGCCGACCGCACGATCCTGGCCGGCGTCGCCGCATCCCAGCTGTTCAACGCCACCACGTCCTACATCGTCACGACCACGGGCAATGCGCAGCAGGCGCGCGACGTGATGTTCTGGCTGCTCGGCAGTTTCGGCGGAGTGCGCTGGCCCGAGTTCGTGCTGGTCTCCATCGTCGTGGGCCTGGGCCTCGCGGCCTGCCTCATGGCCGCGCGGATCCTCGACGCCTTCGCCTTCGGCGACGAGGCGGCGTCGGCGCTCGGGGTCAATGTCGGTCGGGCGCGGATCACGCTCTTCGCCCTGACCGCGCTGATGACGGCCACCATCGTCAGCATGGTCGGCTCGATCGGCTTCGTCGGCCTTGTCGTGCCGCATGCCGCACGTTACTTCGTGGGGCCGACGCATATCCGGCTGCTGCCGGCCTGCGCGATCGCCGGCGCTATCTTCATGGTGCTGGCGGACATCGCGTCGCGGGTCCTGATTCCGCAGCAGACGCTCCCGGTCGGCGTCGTCACGGCACTGGTGGGAGTGCCCTTCTTCTCGCTCATCCTCTACCGGTTCCAGCGCGCGTCATGAGCATCGCTGCCGAACAGCTTACGTGGAGGATCGCCGGCAAGACCGTGCTGGATGCGGTCTCCCTGGAGGCCCGACCGGGCGAGATGCTCGGCCTGCTCGGGCCGAACGGGTCCGGCAAGACCTCGCTCCTGCGCCTGCTCGCCGGGCTGAAGCAGCCGCATTCCGGTCGGGTCATGCTCGACCGGGAGGATGTCCGGGCGATCTCGCGCCGGTCGATCGCCCAGCGCGTCGCCTTCGTCGAGCAGCACGCGACGACGAACGCCAACCTGAAGGTCGTCGACGTCGTCAAGCTCGGCCGGTTTCCGCACCGTTCCATGTTCTCGGGCTGGTCGTCGGCCGACGAGGAGGCGGTCGAGGACGCGCTGGCGAAGGCCGGCATGACGGGGAAACGCAACGACCCCTGGCAAAGCCTGTCGGGCGGCGAAAAGCAGCGCGCCCACATCGCGAGGGCGCTGGCGCAGACGCCCAGGGAGCTGATCCTCGACGAGCCGACCAACCACCTCGACATCCAGCACCAGATCGGCCTCCTCAGGCTCGTTTCCGGCCTTCCGGTGACCAGCATCATCGCGCTTCACGACCTCAACCACGCCGCCATGTTCTGCGACAGGCTGGTCGTCCTGAGGCAGGGCAGGGTCGTCGCGTCCGGACACCCGGCCGACGTGCTGACCGAGGACCTGCTGAGGAGCGTCTTCTCGGTCGAGGCGCGCATCGAGCGGCACGACCACTCGGCGCGGCCCCATATCCACTATGTGCGCTAGGGCACGCCGCCCGGCTACCGTCCGACCTTGAGCCGACGATCCAGGACCGGGCCAGAGGGCGCGCTGAGCCGATACGAGAGCTTCATCGGCGACACCTTGCGCTCGCCCACCCGGTCGGCCCGGAAGGTCGAAGCCCGGATCGCCGTCATCGTCCTGAACCGCATGCTCGACCTCGGACGCTCCCTGCCGCCGAGGCGCGCCACCATGCTCAAAGCGAGCACGTTGCCATGGCGGTGTGACTGAACCGAACCGAACCGGCCTCCGGTCAACCCGGTACGGTTCACTTCGGGCAGCGGGCCGTGCAGCGGACGAGCAGGAAGCCGAGGCTTCTACCGCGGTTCGCCGCCCCTGTCCTCCGGGACGGCCTCGGAGACGTCGCCGACGGTGGCCACCAGGAATCGCACCGCGGTCTCGGCGTCCTCGGCGAAGTCGACTCCGACGACGCGTTCCGCGGCATCGACGCGCCGGATGACGGCAGGAAACACGGCAACGCCATGGGTCAGCTCGCTGTGTATGCTGAGCGTCGTCGGGTCGCCGATCCGGTATCCGTCGACCTCCTCCTTGACCTGGAGGCCGACGCCGGTCGCCGACCAGTCGACGAGGCGGGCCGAATGACGGCCGATCCGGAGCGGGTAGCCATCGCCCAGGTGGCGCGGGGCCCGGCGACGCTCAGGCGGTGGATCCAGAACCATGTGCTGCCTCCTGCTTGCCGATCTAGGTCCTCCCGCGCCATCACCGCCCGCGTCAGGCGATCGGCCCGGAGAGCTTGAGGTCCCTGGCGCCGCGGAAGTCCGCGTCCCGGATGTCGGCACCGCGCAGGTCCGCCAGGGTCATCACCGCGTCCGTCATCACGGCCCCGCGCAGGATCGCGTTTCGCAGGTCCGCCTGCATCAGGTCGCTGTCTTGCAGGCGCGCCTCGGTCAGGTCGGCGCCGGCCATGTTCGCGCGGACCAGGCGCGCCTTGCCGAAGTTCGTCGACCAGCGAGGATGCGGCCCGCCAGGTTGGCTCTCGAGAGATCGCAGAACTTCAGGCAAACCCGCATGCCGCCGCGCTGCCCCTGTACGTAGCGCAGATGCAGGGCGAGCGCCCGTTCGATCTCGCCGGCCGTCAGCGTCCGGTACCCGATGCCCAGATTGTCGATTCTCACGTGATTCGTCATGGGCTCGCCCGGAGGAGTGACTGGAAATGCCGCACCGCCTCGGACCATACAGGCGTCTATTGAGACCGGCTCCGGATGACAGGCATCGACCCCCGCTCGAGCGGACAAGCCGTATGACAAATTGAACATTAGAATACTAAAAAACCGTGAACCCGGCCTACCGGGTACCGGACCGCACCGAACCCGCCGGAGGCTTCGCCTCCCGGCGGACCGAGCCATATCGGGAAGACACGGCGATCAGGGCGCACTGCCGGCTACACGACCATGACACGGCGTGATTGCGCTGATAAGATCGCCAAACATGATTATCTTGATTAGGCACACTTCGCAATGAACCCGGTTCGACTGGACAGTTTCGACGTGTTCGCGGCGATCGTACGCTGTGGCGGCTTTCGCGCCGCGGCGCTCGAACGGGGCGTCTCGTCATCGGCCCTGAGCCAAACCATGAACGCCTTGGAAGAGTCCCTCGGGATCCGGCTCCTCAATCGGACGACGAGGAGCGTATCGCCGACGGAGGCAGGGCAGCGCCTCCTTGATCGCCTGGCCCCGGCCCTGGGCGATATCCAGCTTGCGATCGCCGAGATCGATGAGCTGAGGGACAGTCCATCGGGAACCTTGCGGATCAATGCGCCGGCTCCGGCCGTCGATCATCTCCTATGCCCCCTCGTGTTCGACTTCATGGATGTCTTCCCCAAGGTGAAGATCGAGATCGTCAGCGATGCGGCGGTGATCGACATCGTGGAACAGGGTTTCGATGCCGGCGTCCGGTTCGGCAAGCAGTTGGCGCAGGACATGATCGCGATCCCGTTGGGACCATCGCTCAGATATGCGATCGTGGCTTCACCGGATTACATCGACCGGCGGGGCCTGCCGAGAACGCCGCATGATCTCGTCGACCATGACTGCATAAGGCGCCGGTTTCCCGGGGGCACCCTCGCGGCCTGGCGGTTCGTCGATGGGGACGAGGAGCTGGAGGTCACCCCCGCCGGACGCCTGACGTTCAGCACCGTGCATAACGAGCTTCAGGCCGCCCTGGCCGGCAGGGGCATCGCCCACGTACTCGACGACTATGCGAAGCCCCATATCCGCGGCGGCCGGTTGGTGGAGCTTCTCCGGGACTGGAGCCCCACCCTGCCGCACTGGTTCCTGTATTACCCCAGCCGCCGCCTTCCGAGCGCGGCAATGCGGGCGTTCCTCGATCACATGAAGGCCTACGACTGGCAGGCCGGCGGCTGACGCGAACGCACCGGCGCGCCAGCCTTCGGGCGTGGTCGGCTGCGGGGCCTAGAGCTGTGCCCGATCAGGTCGATCCGCCTGGGGCAGCCGATCAGATGCGTTGCGCCATGGGCGCAACCTACGATCGTCGGGCCTGCATCACCCCCGCCCTGCATCGAGCCGTAGGTTGCGCCCATGGCGCAACACAGGGCGGCGAGTGGAACGGCCGGCTGCGAGGACCGAAGCGGTTCAACCTGATCGGGGACCGCTCTAGAGCAGGTCCTCGACGCGGATCGGCAAATGCCGGATCCTTTTTCCGGTCGCGTTGTGGACGGCGTTGACGATGGCTGCGGCCGCGCCGACCATGGCCACCTCGCCGAGCCCTTTGACGCCCGATATGTTGAGCTGGATGTCCGGCTCGTCGATGAAATCGACATCGATCGCGCCTATGTCGGCGTTCACCGGCACGACATATTCCGCAAGGTCGTTGTTGAGCGCGCCGCCGAACCGCGGGTCGATCTCGCCGACCTCGCGCAGGGCGGCACCGATGCCCCAGACCACGCCGCTGCGGACCTGGCTTTCCGCCGTGCGGCGGTTCATGACCCGTCCGCAGTCGGCGACACTGACAACCCTCTCGACACGCACGCGCCCCGTCGAGGGCTCGACATGGACTTCGGCAAAATGCGCGATCCAGCTGAATGCGAGGAAGTCGGGATATTCGGGCCCGGTCGTGGCGAGGACGCCCCGTCTCAGCTGCTCGATCGCCTGCCGGTCCTTGCCAAGGGGCACGGTATCGACCGTCACTTCCAGGAAGGGGCGCCGGGTCCGGGCGAGCTGGACATGGACGGGCTCTTCCGACAGCGCCGCCCCGGTCAAGAGGACGAGCTCCTCGCGCAGCCTCAAGGCGGCGGCCCGAGCCGCCGGCGCCGCGCTTCCCGCGCCCCAGGAACCCGCGGTGAGATGCTGGGGCGCATGGCCGGTGTCACCGATCCTGATCTCGATCCTGCCGGGGTCCGCGCCGAGGACGTCGATCAGCTCCTCGGCGATGACGCTGCGCAAGCCCTGCCCCATTTCGTGGCCCGACGTCGCGATCTCGCATCTGCCGCTGGCCGAGAGCCGGAGCGTCGTGACCGATGGCGTCATCGCGGCCTTGTAACTGCCGCAGGCGACGCCGAGGCCGATGAGGTCGCCGTTGCCTGCCGCCAGCGTGCCGGGCACGCTCCTCCGCCGGTCCCAGCCGAACAGCGCGGCCCCGCGCCTCAGGCATTCGGCAAGATGGCGGGAGGAGAAGGGCTTGCCGGTGATCGGATCACGCCGGGCGTCATTGGCGAGGCGCAGCGAGACGGGATCCATGCCGAGCGCCCCGGCGAGTTCGTCGATGGCGCATTCGGTGGCATAGCTGGCCGGATGCTCGTACGGGGCGCGCTGATGTCCGGGCGTCTGGCTGTCGACCCGAATGATGCGCTCGCTTCCCCGCCATGCGCCATAATCATACATGCGCGGCGGATTGGCGCCGTGATCGCTGGCGAATCCGTCATACCGGCTATTCTGCTGCACCGTTTCATAGATGCCGGCCAGCAGGCGGCCGCTGCCGTCCGCCGCGAGGCGGACGCGATGCCGGCTGCGCGGACGATAGGATGCCGTGTGGAACAGCTGGCCCCGCGGCATGACGAGCTTGACCGGGCGGCGAAGGAGCAGGGCGGCGCTCGCCACCAGCACGCTCTGCTCCTGGACGCCGTTCTTCTGGCCGAACCCTCCGCCCGTGTACGGGCTGACGCCTCGAAGCGCCTGAGGCTCCATTCCCATCATGCCGGCCAGTCCGCCGGCGAAGGCCGCCGCGGCCTGCGTTCCCTCGTAGATCCGCAGCGTACCGCCCTCGAAGGCGGCGGTCGTCGAGATCAACTCGATGGGATTGTGGTGCTGCTGGGGATGCAGATACTCCACATCGACGACATGGGCGGCACCGGCGAAGGCGGCCTCGGCATCGCCGGACCGGTGCTGGCGGGCGACCTCCGCCTCCGGGCCCGCAAGGCCGTCCTCCATCAGCGCGCTGAAAGGCTCTTCGGCATAGCGCACCGTCACGGCTTCCGCTCCTTCGATCGCCGCCTCCAGCGTCTCGGCGACCACCAGGGCGACCGGTTCGCCCCGGTGGCGGACCTGCGGTACCGTCATGGGCTGGTAGCCTTTTCCCGGCTGCCCATAGGCGCCGCGGGTCGCGGGCGTCGTCCTGATCCGCGAGAAATCGTCATGCGTGAAGATACGCACGACCCCCTGGACAGCGCGGGCCGCGGCAGTATCGATGGACAGGATCCGGCCCTTGGCGATCGTCGCGGGCACGGTCATCGCGTGAAGCAGCCCGGGAAACGCCTGGTCGGCGGCATACAAGGCACGGCCGAGCACCTTTTCACGGGCATCGAACCTGGGACGGTCAGCGGTGCGGTTCGGTGTCATGGGGTCCTGCTCCCGGCAGTCATGATGGCGTCGGCAAGGGTTCGCGCGCCGAGTTCGATCTTGAAGGCGTTGTGGCGACCGGCCCGGGCATCGGCAAAGGCCGCCCTGGCCGCATCCAGCGCGAGCTCCCGGTCGAGGTCCCGGCCGCGCAGGAGAGCCTCGGTCCCGCGTGCCCGCCAGGGCCGGGTGGCCACCCCGCCGAGCGCCACATGCGCCTGGCGCACGCGGTCCCCGTCCATGTCCAGCGCCACCGCGGCGGAAGCGAGCGCGAATGCGTAGGATTCGCGGTCACGTACCTTCAGATAGGTGGAGTTCCGGCCGGCCGGCGTCTTCGGCACCGAGATGCCCGTGACGATCTCCTCCCGGCTGAGGCTGAATTCGAGATGCGGCGTTCCGCCGGGCGGCCGATAGAGTTCGGAAATCGGGATGACCCGCGTCCCGTCGGCGCCTTGCAGTTCGATCGCGGCATCCATCGCCGTCAGCGCGACGGGCCAATCCCCGGGAGACACGGCGTTGCAAGCCTCGCTTGCCCCCAGCACGGCCTGAGATCGATCAAGCCCGCCGATCGCGGCGCAGCCGGAGCCCGGCACCCGCTTGTTGCACGGATAGGCGCCGTTCGCGCCGTTCCTGAAATAGGCGCAGCGCGTCCGTTGCAGCAGATTGCCGCCGACGGTCGCCATGTTGCGCAGTTGCTGGGAGGCCGCCTTCGAGAGGCTGTCCGCCAGCACGGGATAGTCGCGGCGTACGACCGGATCCTCCGCGACGTCCGCCATCAGCGCCGCGCCCCCGAAGAACAGCCGATCGCCGCCGGTATCGATCCGGTCGGCGCCTTCGAGCGCGGCGATGTCGATCAGGTGCGACGGCTGCTCGATGCCGAGTTTCATCAGATCGTAGAGATTGGTGCCGCCGGCGATGTAGCGGGCCCCTTCCCCGGCGGCGGCGAAGGCTTCGATCGCTTCACGGGCCGTTCCGGCGCGAACATAGGACAACGGTTTCATGGCTCAGCTCCGCTCGATCCGGGGAGCGGCCTGTTCGATCGCCGCGACGATGCCGGCATAGGCACCGCACCGGCAGATGTTCCCGCTCATGTACTCCTTGATCTGCTCCGGCGTCGAAGCGTGACCTTCCCTGACGCAGGAAATCGCAGCCATGATCTGGCCGGGCGTGCAGTACCCGCATTGCAAGGCATCGTGATCGATGAACGCCTGCTGCATGGGATGAAGGGCGTCCGGCCCGGCTATGCCTTCGATGGTGGTAACGTCGCGGCCATCGGCTTTGGCGGCCATCGTCAGGCAGGACACGACCCGTCGGCCCTCCATCAGGACCGTGCAGGCGCCGCACTGGCCATGATCGCAGCCTTTCTTGGCACCGACGAGGCCCAGCCGCTCGCGCAGCATGTCCAGCAAGGATGCCCGCGCATCGATTTCCAACGTCGTCCGGCGGCCGTTGACGTTGAAGGATACGCGGACGGTCATGCCGTTTTCCGGCGAGGTCCGCGGGCCGGCTTGCTGGGCATGCCCCGATGCCGACAGCATCGTGCCGGTCAACGACACGGCGGCTCCGGCTTCCAGAACCTGTCGGCGCGTGATTTCGAGAAATTGCCTATCTTGCGGGTTCGACATCTGAACTCCCTGGATGAGGGCAAGACATGGGCCGCCTGTGGGACAGGCGCCTTGAGGTCGCGGCTGATCGACAGTAATTCACGGCGTCCGGCAGGATAAGCCGCCATGTCCTGCTCAGACCGGTAAGCTGTGCTTCGCAATCGGGATGGGCCGGATGACGTAGCGGTGACGGCGGCGGTCGGCGGAAGCCATGTCGATCGCGCCCTCGCGCACCCGGACCCGCGAGCCGAAGGGTCCGCCCCGGAAGAGGGAGGGGCCGGCTGAGCGGTTGCGCGGGGCGTCAGCGCCGACCGCCGCCTGGGAGCGGCGACCGCGGGCGGCGAGGACCCGGTCCGCCTCCTGGCGTGAGGATACGCCGGAACGGTCTCATACCGGCGTGTACAGGATCAGCTTGAGCGCCGGATCGTCGGTCGACTGGAAAGTCGCGTACTCGAAGCGCAGCAGCCCCCGCTCGGGATGGTTCATGACCTTGCGCCCGCCCCCGGCATCGCGGACGTCGTGCTCCGGCCACCACTCCGCGATCTCGGGGCAGCCCGCCCGCGCCCGCTCCAGCAGGTCGAGGAAGGCGGGATCGCCCGCGAGCAGGTCGTGCGTCGCGCGGAACTGCGCGACCATGCGCCTCGCCTCGTCGGCCCAGGCGGCACCCAGCAAGTGCCGGGCGGCCGGGTCGGTCAGGATATAGAGTACGCCGTTCCGGTCCTCCTCCTTCATCCGGTCGAAACCGAAGATGTCCGACGCCGCGTCGTTCCAGGCCAGGATGTCCCAGCGCCGGCCGGTGATGTAGGCGGGCAGGTTGAGGCTTTCGATCAGGCGCCGAAGCGGCTCCGGGACCGTCTCCCGCTGCCAGGCGGCGGCTCCGGCCGGGCGAGCCAGGGCGCGCAGGTGGGCCGCCTCGGCGCTGCCCAGGCGCAGGACGCGCGCCAGCGCGTCGATCGTCGTCAGCGACGGGCTGACATCCCTTCCCTGCTCCAGCCGGACGTACCAATCCACGCCGATCCCGGCCAGCTCGGCCACTTCCTCGCGGCGCAGGCCCGGCGTGCGGCGGCGGCGACCGTTGGGAAGCCCGACCTCCTCGGGAGTGAGGCGTTCCCGCCGCGATCGCAGGAAATCGGCCAGCTCGCTTCTGCTCGGGTCCGCCATGGTCGCGGCACGCTCCTCGACGACGGGCCGGATCCCAGCATGGGACGCCCCTGTCCCAGGATAATACCAGGCCTTCTCCGCGGGCGGCACCTGCCCAATGTTGGTGCGGAACGCGGTGACCAATCCGGGACGGTCACACCGGCGGCGGAGCCAACAGAAGCCGCCAGCGTTCCAGGACATCCACCACAAGGGTGACTCCGATGCATTTCACGATCAACGGTCGCTCCTACGACCTGGATCCGGACATCCGGACCTCGCTGCTCGACCTGCTGCGCGAACACCTGGACCTGACGGGCAGCAAGAAGGGCTGCGACCACGGCCAGTGCGGCGCCTGCACGGTGCTGGTGAACGGGCGGCGGATCAATTCCTGCCTGACGCTCGCCGTCATGCACCAGGACGACGACATCACCACGATCGAGGGGATCGGCTCGGCCGAGGCGCTGCATCCCGTGCAGGCCGCCTTCATCCGCCACGACGGCTACCAGTGCGGCTACTGTACGCCCGGCCAGATTGTCTCCGCGGTCGGCATGCTGGACGAAGTCCGCAAGGGCTGGCCCAGCCACGTCACCGCCGATCCGGGTTCCGTCCGGCTCGACGACGCCGAGATATCGGAGCGGATGAGCGGCAACATCTGCCGCTGCTCGGCCTATCCCGGCATCGTCGATGCCATCCGCGACGCGGCGGGAGCGGAGTCATGAGGACGTTCGAGTATTCCAGGGCCGACACCCCGCAGGCGGCCGCGGCCGGCTTCGCCACGCCGGGCACGCGGTTCATCGCCGGCGGCACCAACCTGCTCGACCTGATGAAGCTGCAGGTGGAGACGCCGGACCGGCTGGTGGACATCAGCCGCCTGCCCCTGGCCGACATCGAGGAACGGGCCGACGGCGGCCTCTCCATCGGCGCCCTGGTCCCCAACAGCGACCTCGCGGCCGACCGGCGGGTGATCTCCCGCTACCCGATGCTCAGCCAGGCGCTGCTCGCGGGCGCCTCCGGCCAGCTCCGCAACAAGGCGACGACCGGCGGCAACCTGTTGCAACGCACCCGCTGCTACTACTTCTACGACACGGACGCCGCCTGCAACAAGCGCGTCCCCGGCAGCGGCTGCGACGCGATCGGCGGCTTCAACCGCATCATGGCCGTCCTCGGCACCAGCGGGCACTGCATCGCCAGCCATCCCAGCGACATGGCCGTCGCCATGCGGGCGCTCGACGCCACCCTGGTCACCCTGCGGCCGGACGGGACGGAGCGGCGCATCCCCCTTGCCGACCTCTACCGCCTGCCGGGCGACACGCCGCACGTGGAGACGGTTCTGTCCGCCGGCGAGCTGATCACCCGGGTCGAGCTGCCCCCGCCCCCGCCCGGCCGCCAGCTCTACCGCAAGGTCCGCGACCGCGCCTCCTACGCCTTCGCCCTGGTGTCGGTGGCGGGTGCGGTTGACGTGCGGGACGGCCGCATCGCGGGGGCGGCCCTGGCGTTCGGCGGGCTCGGCACCATGCCGTGGCGCGACCCGGCGGCGGAGCGGGCCCTGATCGGCCGGGAACCCGCCGCCGAGACGTTCGAGGCGGCGGCGGACGCCCTGCTGGCCGACGCAAGAGGGCACGGCGGCAACGATTTCAAGATCCCGCTCGCGCGCCGCACGCTGGTCGCCTGCCTGCGCGACCTGACCGGGACGCCGGCATGACCGCCCCGGCTTCCTCTCCCCGGCACTGGAGGAGTGCACCATGACCCGGTACCAGATGAACTCGAAGCATGCCGGCATGGCCCTGGACCGCGGCGTCCAGGGCGTGCTCGGGCGGCCCGTCCCCCGGATCGACGGGATCGCGAAGGTCACCGGCGCGGCCACCTACGCCCTCGAACATCCCGTCGGCAACCTGGCTTACGGCGTCGCCGTGACGGCGCCGGTCGGCAAGGGGCGCGTCACGTCTATCGACACCGCGGCGGCCCGCGCGCTGCCCGGCGTGATCGACGTGATCGCCGGCGACGGCTCGCTGCCGCGGGACACGCCCGTCTTCGGCCGTCCGGACGCGCCCTTGTACGACGGCACCATCGGCAGCTACGGCGAGGTGGTCGGGGTCGCGATCGCCGAGAGTTTCGAGGCGGCGCGGGCGGGAGCCATGGCCGTCACCGTGAGGTGCGAGGCGATCCCCGGACGTTTCGACATCCGGGACGGGCAGGACGACGCGCTCGCGACGCCCGAGGGCGCCCTGCTGCCCGACACCGTCGTCGGCGACATCGAGACGGCGATGCGTGAGGCTCCGGTGACGCTGGACGTGACCTACACCACGCCGACCCAGGTCCACGCCGCCATGGAGCCCTACGGCAGCATCGCGTCCTGGGACGGCGACCGGCTGACGCTGCGCGCGCCGGTCCAGCTCGTCACCGGAGGCATCGCCATCATCGCCCGGTCGCTCGGCATCCGGCCCGAGGACATCCGGATCCTGTCGCCCTTCATCGGCGGCGGGTTCGGCGGCAAGACCGCGACCGCCGACATGCTCCTCGCCGCCGTCGCGGCGCGGCGGCTCGGCCGCCCGGTCAAGGTCGCCCTCTCGCGCCGGCAGACCTTCCATGCCACCTATGGCCGGAGCGAGACCATACAGCGGATCCGCCTCGGCGCCGGCCCCGACGGCAGGCTGACCGCGATCGGCCAGGACAGCCTGGTCGGGCAGAAGGCCGGCGCCTCGGCGTTCTTCGAGCCGGTCGCCCTCGGCGCGGTGGCGCTCTATGCCGGCGCCAACCGCAGTTTCACGACCCGCACGGCCCAGGTGGACCTCACCGCCCGCGGACCCGTCCGGGCACCGGGCGAGGCGGTGGGCATGCTGGGGCTGGAATGCGCGATGGACGAGATGGCGGAGAAGCTCGGCCTCGATCCCATCGAGTTCCGGAAGCTGAACGAGCCGTCGGTCGATCCGTCCACCGGAAAGCCGTTCTCCACCCGACGGCTCGTCGACTGTTACGACGAGGGTGCCCGCAGGTTCGGCTGGGCCGAACGCGAGCGGCGGCGCGAAGGCGACTGGCTGATCGGCCACGGCATGGCGACCGCCTCGCGGGTCAACTTCCTGGCCAAGGCGACCGCACGCGTCCGTCTCGGTCCGGACGGGCGCGCGGCGGTCGAAACCGACATGACCGACCTCGGCACCGGCACCTACACGATCCTGGCCCAGGTCGCCGGCGAGGCGCTCGGCATTCCGGTGGAGGGAATCGACGTCCGGCTGGGCGACAGCGAATACCCGTCCGGCTCCGGTTCGGGCGGCTCCTTCGGGGCCGCGTCCAGCGCCTCGTCGGTGGCGCTCGCCTGCGAGGACATCGTGGCCGAGCTGGCCCGCCGCATGGGCGCCGCTTCCGCCGACATGACCCTCAAGGACGGCCACGCGATCGCGGGCAACCGGCGCGTCGCCCTGTCCGAACTCGTGGGCGCATCGCCGATCGAAGGCCTCGGCACGATCGAACCGGGGAGCAACTCCGCCTCCTGGAGCCAGTCCACCCACGGCGCCCAGTTCGCCGAGGTGGCCGTGCATGCCGTCACGGGGGAGGTCAGGGTCCGGCGGATGCTGGCGGTGTTCGACTGCGGCCGCGTCCTGAACCACCGCACCGCGCGCAGCCAAGCGATCGGCGGCATGATCTGGGGAATCGGCTACGCCCTGCACGAGCATGCTGTCGTCGATCCGCGGACCGGCGCCTATGTCAACCGCGACCTCGCCGAATACCACGTGCCGGCGAACGCCGACGTCCCGCAGATCGAGGTCTTCTTCATCGAGGAGATCGACCGCCAGGCCAACCCGGTGGGCGCCAAGGGTCTCGGGGAGGCGGGCATCTCGGGGGCGGGAGCGGCGGTCGCCAACGCGGTCCACGACGCCTGCGGCGTGCGGGTGCGCGACTACCCGATCACGCCGGACAAGCTTCTGGCCGGCCTACCGCCGGTCCGATAGCACCGGAAGCCGGCAGGGCACGGGAACCCCGGCGCGGTTCGACCGGGATCCCGTGCCCCATCCGCGACCGCGGCGTACCGCGGCGGCCCGGCGGTCGCCGCGGTACGCCGTTCATGGTACGCGCAGCCCGGACCCGACATCTCCGATCGGCAGATCGACCGATGAGCATGACCCCGGCCGGTCGACATCGATCGATACTGCGCCGAATGCCGGCCGCGACCGAAGCAGGCGGCGAACAGCCGGCCGGAGGTGTGCCGTGGTTGCCGTCAAAGTCATCGCGCTGTCGCTTCTGGTGCTCGCCGGATCTTCTCCGGCCGCCATGTCGGCTCCCCTGTTCGGCCGGGGGATCGTAGGACTTCCCATCCTCAGTTTCACCTTCGAGAACCTGCCCGAAGGCGCTTTCATCGACAACAAGATCATCTCCGGACCTTTCGTCATCGAATCCTCGACGGGCGGGGGGATTGCCGATGGCGAGTTGTTGATTCCGGAGAGCGGGTCCATTCTCGCCGGACTTCTCGGTTCCGCCTCGCTGGACCTGTCATCGCCCGGATCGTCTTCCGTTCGCCTGGGCGCCACGGTCCGGACGACCATCACGACCCCGGTCGTCCCCCAGTCCCCTGCCTTCTCCCAGACGGTCGCGATCGGGCCGACCACGTCCGTCGATCTCACGGAGATCACGGATGCCAGGGCAAGTTTCGGTTACCGCTTGGGCATGAGCCTTTTTCCGGACGACGAGAACATTGTCGTCTTCGACCAGGCGGCCCGCTACGAGTGCGTCCGGACCGCGGACAGGTTCTGCATCACCTTCTACGACTTCGTACAAGCCGACGCCTTCTTCCCCGTCACGCCGGACCGCCCGACGGTCTTCAACACCTTTCTCAGCTACACCGCCACGTTGGAAAGCATCGCCGTCGAGGTGCCCGAGCCTGCTCCACTGGCCCTGATGATCACGGCTTTGGCGCTCGCCGGCGGCGTCGCGGGAGTCTTGGGCGGCAGGCCGGTCCATCAAGGGCGATGCCTGCCCGACAACCGCGCTCGATGTCACCCGAAGAAGCCCAGCGCCTCGTCGAGCTGCACGACATGGCAATAGATCATGTTGATGATCTCCAGCTCCCGACGGTGCAGTTCCAGGGTCGCGGCGGCGCAGCAGTCGTCGACGACCACGACGCCGTAGCTCTCGTCGGCGAGGCTCCTCACGGTCGAGGAGATGCACTGGTCGGTGAAGATGCCGGAGACGATGACGTCCTTGATGCCCATGTTGTGCAGCAGGAGACGCAGGTTCGTCCCGGTCAGCGCGCTGTCGGTCGTCTTCATGACGACGATCTCGTCGCCCTGCGGCGCCAGTTCCGGCACGATCTGCCCGTCGGGACGGTCCTTGGGCAGCAGGAGGTAGTTGAAGCCGGGTTTCTTCTGGCTCAGCGACCGGTCGCGCCCATCGTCCTTGAGGCAGGCGATGCGGGCGAAGATCACCTCGACGCCGCGCTTCCGGCACTCGGCCAGAAGGCGCTGGTTGTTGGGGATCACGGTGTTCCGCATATGCTCGAAGAACGGACGCCAGCGTTCGGTTTCCTCCGGCGTCTCCTTGTCTTCCAGGTAGGTCGTCTGGATGTCCACGACCAGGAGCGCGGTCGTTGCCGGATCGAGCCGGATGTCGTCCGGCTCCTCGGCGGTGGCGTAGTAGAAGGAGCGGTAGGCGGTCTTCCAGCTCATGTCGATCGTTCCCGTTTCGCTATGGCTCTCACGATGATGGCGCCGATCTCGCGCGACGGGAACAGGCCGCCCGGCCGCAGGATCAGGATGGCGATCATGGCGATGGCAAGGACGACCTCGGTCAGGCCGATCACCTGGTCGCTGAAGATCCTGGCGCTGTTCAGGGCACCCTCCAGCGACCGCAGCCCCTCGAAGGCGCCCGTCACGAGGAAGGTTCCGACGACGGCTCCGGTGACCGTGTTGGCGCCGCCGATCACCAGCATTCCCAGGATCACGAATGTCTCGCGCAGGTAGAAGGCGTTGGGCGAGAAGGAGGTGATGAAATGCCCCCAGAGCGCGCCGCCGATCCCGGCGAACAGCGCCGCCAGCACGAAGGCGCGCCAGCGCAGGTGCGGGATGTGGACGCCCAGCGCCCCGGCGGCGACCTCGTCGTCGCGGCTCGCCCTCAGCAGGCGGCCGGTCCGCGATTCCTTGAAGGCCAGCGCCCCGGCCACGGCCGCGATCGCGGCGCCGGCCGCCAGGATCAGGTCGGTGGCGCGCGGCACGCCGAACAGCGTCCGGGGACCGTTGGTCACGTTGCTCCAGTTCGTCATGACCGTGTGCAGGACGACCAGCAGGGCGAAGGACGTGATGACCGCGGCGGCGTCGGAAAGCCGCATCAGCGGATAGGAGCACGCCGCCGCCACCGCGGCCGCCACCAGTCCGGCGACCCCGATCGCGAGATAGGGCGAGAGCTGGACGCCCTTGAGGACGAGGTAGAGGTCCGGCAGGGCCATGCCCTTCATCTGGATCGGGATCGTCAGCAGCGCCGAGGTATAGGCCCCGACCCCCATGAAGCCGACATGCGCGAAGGAGAGGATGCCGGAGTTGCCCATGAAGACCTGGAGGCCCAGGACCAGGATCAGGGAGAGGCACAGGTTGATCGCGATCCGGTCGAACACCCGGATGCCCAGGATCTCGGCGCACCCGACGAGCAGGAGGACGAGGCCGCCGAGGATCGCGGCGGTGAGGAAATGCCGTGTCATGGTGCCCTCACGTCCTTTGTCCGGTGGCGGGACCCTTGAGCAGGCCCTCCGGCCGCCACAGCAGGATCAGGATGACCAGGCCGAAGGTGAAGGCGTCGCGGAACTTCAGGAGCTCCTGGCTGAGCAGGTAGTTCAGCGACGTGTCGATCAGCGCCAGCAGGAAACCGCCGAGAACGGCGCCCTCCAGGCTGCGCATCCCGCCGATGACGGTCGCGATGAAGGCGATCAGCAGCGGTTCCGATCCGATCCCCGGGACGACCGACCCGATCCTGCCGATCCAGAGGATTCCGACCACGCCGGCCAGCAGCCCGCTGATCGCGAAGGCGGACGAGATGATCAGGTTGGCCGGGATGCCCAGCATCCGCGCCATGGTGAAGTTGGTCGCCGCCGCCCGCATGGCGATGCCCAGCACCGTGCGGCGCATCGCCCAGGCGAAGACCCCGAGCAGCACCGCCGCGGCCGCGATCGTCACGAGGTTCCGGATCGGCGTGACGACGCCGGCGATCTCGACCGTCCGGGTGAAGAGCTCCGGCAGCGGCACGTTGCGCGGCCGGGGCGAGATGAACAGGAGCGCGGCGTTCTGCAGCAGGGTCGAGAAGGCGAAGGAGGTGATCAGGACGGCGGTGATCGACTTGGCGCGCACCGGGCGGAAGGCGATGTAGTCGGTCAGGATGCCGGTGGCGACGGCCATCGCCACCGCCACCGCCGCCATGACGATCCAGGGCAGCCCGGAGCCGCCGGTCAGGAACAGCGCGTAGCCGGTCACCATGATCAGCTCGCCGTAGGCGAAGTTCACCAGCTTCAGGATTCCGTAGACGATGACCAGGCCCAGCGCCATCAGGGCGTACGCGCCCCCGAGGCTGAGCACGTCGATCGTGAACTGTATGGCGAAGGTCAAGACCTCATCCCCCGAGGTAGAGTGCGCCGAGATCGGTCGTCGCGCCGATCTCGGCCGCCGACCCGGAGGCCGCGATCCGGCCGAGCCGCATCACGTAGGCGCGATCCGCGACGGCGAGGGCCTTGGCGGCGTTCTGCTCGACCAGCACGATGGTCAGGCCCGACCGCTTCAGGACGCCGATCATGTCGAAGATCTGATCGACGATCACCGGGGCGAGGCCGAGCGACGGCTCGTCGAGCAGCAGCACCTTGGGCCGCGACATCAGCGCCCGTGCGATCACCAGCATCTGCTGCTCGCCGCCCGACAGCGTCCCCGCCGGCTGGCCGTACCGTTCGGCCAGCCTGGGAAACAGGGCGAACATCCTCTCCCGGTCCTCGGCGACGCCGCCGCGGTCCGACCGGCGTACGTAGCTGCCGAGCGTCAGGTTCTCGGCGACGGTCAGGTCGGGAAAGACGTCTCGGGTCTCGGTCACCGTCGCGACGCCGTTGCGCACCATGGCCTCCGGCGCGGCGGACGTGACGTCCCTGCCGTCCAGCCGGATCGTTCCGGCCGCCGCCCTGAGCGCGCCGGCGACGCACATCAGGGTCGACGTCTTGCCGGCGCCGTTGGCTCCCAGCAGCGCCACCAGTTCGCCGCGCCCGGCCGTCAGCGTGATGCCCCGCACGGCGCGGATCGCGCCGTAGCGGACCTCGACGTCGGCCAGCTCAAGCATGCGCGGCCTCCGACCCGAGATAGGCCTCGATGACGGCGGGATCGTTCCGGATGTCGGCGGCCTTGCCCTCGGCGATGGTCCGGCCGAAGGCCAGAACGTGCAGGCGGTCGCAGAGCCTCATGATCAGGCCCATGTCGTGGTCGATGATCAGCAGCCCGAGGCCCCGGTCCTTGGGAAGCGCCGACAGCTTGTGCAGGAGCGTTTCCGTCTCCGCCTCGTTCATGCCGGCGGCCGGCTCGTCGAGCATCAGGAAGGACGGATCGGCCGCAAGGGCGCGCGCGATCTCGACGCGCCGCTTGTCGCCGTAGCTGAGATTGCCGCCGAGATCGTCCGCGCGCGCGCCCAGCCCGAACTCGTCGAGCAGCGCCTCCGCCCTGGCCCGCGCCTCCCGCAGGCCGTGGCCATGCGCCAGCGCGCCGGCCTCGACGTTCTCGACCACCGTCATGTTGTTGAACAGGCGGACGATCTGGAAGGAGCGCGACAGCCCCAGCAGGGCGATGTCGCGCGGCGCCAGCCCGGAGAGCTGGCGGTCGCCGAGAAGGACCCTGCCCCCCGCAAGCGGCACCTGCCCCGTGATCGCATTGATCAGGGTCGTCTTGCCGGACCCGTTCGGACCGATCAGCCCGACGATCTCTCCCGGGGACAGCGTCAGGGAGACGCCGTCCAGCGCGCGGAGCCCGGAGAACTCGACGGCGACATCGATTGCCTTGAGAGAAACTTCCTTGGACGCGGAACCGGGCATCAGGGAGCCGGGACGCTGGCGGGACGGCGCCAGCCGAGGAACTGCGGCTTGCCGCCCTTCAGCTCGATCAGCACGGCAGCCTTGTCGGGCGCATGTCCCTCCTCCGCGGTGCCGTAGTTCAGGTCGCCGGTCAGAAGCTTGAACTCCCCTTCCTCCAGCGCCTCGGCGACATCCTCGCCGTCGGTCGAGCCGGCCGCCTTGACGGCTTCGGCCAGCAGCATCACGGAATCCCATCCGGTCGCCACGAAGGACGTGTCGGGTTCCTCGCCGAACATCTGCTTGTAGAGCCCGATGAACTTGGGCATGTCGGGATGCGCCTCGGGACCCATCCAGGTGTGGGTGACGAAATAGACGTCGTTGCCCATCTGCTCGCCCAGTGCCGCGTGCAGCGCCGGATCGTCGTAGGCGTCGCCGCCGAGCACCGGCGCGTCGTAGCCGACTTCGCGAAGCGCGCGGATGATCACCCCGATGTCGGTGCCGTAGGACGACACGAAGACGACATCCGGCTTCTTGCCCAGCGCCTTCAGGCGGGCGAGCTGGGCCGAGAAGTTGTTGTCGCCGTTGGTGTAGGTGTCTTCCAGCAGGATCTCGCCGCCGTCCGCCTTGAACTGGGCCACGAAGTACTTGGACAGGGACTTGGTGTAGGCGATGAACTGGTCGGTCACGACGTAGGCCGTCTTCCAGCCCTTCTCCTTGATCGCGAAATCCGCGGCGACCGCCCCCATGGTGGTGTTCCACATGGACAGCGTGAACTGCTTGTCGCCCAGCGTCCAGGCGCTGTAGAGCGGGTCCGACGCGCAGGTCGAGAGCCCGACGATGCCCGCCGACTGGGCTTCGCGGCTGGCGGGGCCGCCGAAGTCGAAGTCGCAGGGCGCCAGGATCATCTGGGCGCCCCGGTCGACCAGTTCGACCGCGACGTTGCCGACCGTGACGGGATCGGACTTGCCGTCGATGTTGATGAATTCGACCGGCTTGCCGAGCAGGCCGCCGTTGTCGTTCAGGTACTTGACCGCGACCTGCGCGCCCTTGAAGCCGGGCGTGTCGAGCGGCGCCTGGATGCCGGTCAGCGACAGCGCCCCGCCGATGATGATTTTGTCGTCGGCGGCCCCGGCCGACCCGCCCGTGACGAGCACGGCCGCGGCCGCCGCGCCGATCAAGCTCTTCATGATCCCGGTCATGTGTATACCTGTCCTTTTTCGCTCTTCCGTGGCGTCGCCGAAGCGCATGGCCCGGTTATGAAATGATTTTTTCAGTCTCTCCGCAATCCGGGTATTCTGTTGATTCACATACTTCCGCATCGCAGGAGTGATACCACTTTGGTCGCTAGCTCCGGCCGTCGCACGACGACCGCAGCACGGGGGCGAGCCGGTCGCTCCAGTCGGCTATCCCGCGGGCGCTCGAAATCAGGTCGTTGCGGATCTCGACCAGGATCGCCGGAAGATCCCGGTCGGTCCCGTGCACCGGGACGGCGTAGTCGCCCTCCCGGTCGACGACGTAGGGCTGGTTCGCCGCGACGTTGAGGCCGGAGCCGCAGGCCAGTTTCTCGATGACGTCGTGGGCGAAGTCCCCCGACCGGTCGAACAGGATGCCCGCGTGCCATGGCCGCGCCACGCCCAGGAACACCGGCGTGAAGCTGTGGATCGTGACGATCCGGGTCGGGTGCCCGACGGCCCGCCGCCGGTCCAGGAACGATGCGATCCGGTCATGGAACGGGCTGAAGACGATGCGCCGGCGCCGGCGGATCTCGGCGCTGTCGAGCCCGATGTTGCCGGGGACGTCGGTCGCCTCCGACCGGGCGGGAATGCTGGCGGGGCTCTCGAACGGCCTGTTCAGGTCGATGAGCAGCCTTGAATAGGTGCCGAGAAACGCCGGCGCGTCGAGCGTCCGGGCGAGACGGCGCGTCACCTCGGCGGCGCCTATGTCCCAGGCGATATGGGTCCGCAGATCGGCATCGGACAGACCGAGCCGCCCGTACTCCTGCGGGATGTGGTTGGACGCATGCTCGCAGATCAGCACGATCTCGGAGGCCCCCGACGGGTTGACGGTTTCGACCGCGTCGGGCCAGTCCGCCGCGCTATCCCGCATCAGTAGAGCGCCCGGTAGAGTTCGCAGACCTCGGCGGGCGACTTGCCGCGCAGATGGGCGATCTCGGCCCGTTTCACGCCGACATAGCTCTCCGCGAACGGCCGGGTGAACCAGCCCTGCACGACGGGATCGGCATCGAACGCCGCCAGCGCCGCGTCGAGCGTTTCCGGCAGCCGGACCAGCCCTTTCCCGGCCCGTTCGGCCTCGTCCATGACCGACGGGTCGCCCGTGACCAGCGGTGGCGTCGGCAGCTTTGCGGCGATGCCGGCAAGGCCGGCCAGGACCAGGGAGCCCAGCGCCAGATAGGGATTGGCGGTCGCATCGGCGGCCCGGAACTCGATGTTGAACTGTTTCGCCGGGTCCCGTCCCCCGATCGAAACAGTCGGGCAGATGCGGAGAGCCGCCTCGCGGTCGCGCTCCGCGAGCCAGGTATAGGACGAGCTCCAACTGTGCGGCTTGAGGCGCAGGTAGGACGGCACGCTGGCCGCCGTCAGCGCCGTGAGGGCGGGAAGGTGGCGCAGGATGCCGGCGCAGAAGGCGCCCGCCGCCTCCGACAGGTCTCCCGGGCCGCCGGCGTCATACGTGGCCGGCGCGCCGCCGGGGCCGAACAGGCTGAAATGGATATGGACCCCGTTGCCGACGCCTTCGGGATCGGGCTTAGGGGCGAAGCTGGCCCGCGTTCCCAGGACGCGGGCGACCTCGCGGGTGAGCTCCCGGATCGCCACGGCGCGGTCGGCGGCCGTCAGGGCGTCGGCGGGTGCATGGGTGATCTCGAACTGCCGGTCGCCGTACTCGGCAAGCACCATCTCCGGATCGATGCCGGCCTCCTCCAGGCAGGCGAAGAGGCGCGGCGCGAAGGGGTCGACGCGGCGCAGCGCCTCGAACGAGAAGGCGTGCGCCGCGGTCCCCTCGCCGGCGAGCTGGAATTCCTGCTCAAATGCCGCGAGCACGCGGAGGCCGGTCGCCTGCTCGAGCGCTGCGAGCGCATTCTTCAGCCAAGTGCGCGGGCAGCCCTGCCAGGGCGTGCCGTCAAGCTCGACGATGTCGCCCATGACCATGTCGAAGGGCGTCGGGGAACCGGTCCGCGCGGTCGTGTAGCGTGCGGCCAAGTCCGGCAGGATGCGGAGGTCGCCGGTCGAGCCCCAGGGGTTCGGATCGGAGATCGAGTTGAAGGCGGTCAGGCAGAGATTGGCCGGCACCCAGCCGACCCCCGCTTCCGCCACCCGGTCGAGGCGCCCGGCCGGGAGCGGCCGGCCCCGCGTGATGGCGGCCAGATCCGTCGTGACGACGCTGACCAGCGGCGTCCCCGGAAACATGTTCGCCTGTTCGCCCATCACGCCGCTCCCCGGACCGAACCGAGCGCGTCGAAACGGGAGACGACCGTTTCGGTGTCCGTCACCCAGCAGTAGCCGCCGAAGGCCTTCAGGGCGTTCCCGTGCCGCTCCGGCGTCGGCGCGGCGCAGGCATCCGAGACGCAGGTGACCAGATAGCCTTTGTCGGCACCGTCCCGGACCGTCATGTCGACGCACTGGTCGGTCAGGATTCCGGCCACCACGAGATACCGGATGCCGAGATTCTTCAGCAGGTAGTCGATGTTGGTCGAGTTGAAGACGCCGGACGACGTCTTGGGCAGCAGGATCTCGTCGCCGACGGGCGCCAGTTCCGGCGGGGGCAGGCCCTCCTCCAAGCTGGGCGGGATATGGATCGGCGTCAGCTTGTGGTCGAGCGAACGGTCGCGGCCGTCCTCGGTCAGGCTCCGGATGATGGTGTGCAGCACCTCGACACCGGCCTTGCGGGCGCTTCCGAGCAGCCGCTGCTGGTTGGGGATCACGCGACCCGCGGTTTCCCGGTGGAAGTAGTGGTCGGCGGTCCGGTCCGGATGCGCCGGATCGAGGCCGGGTTCCAGCCAGATGCGCTGCATGTCGACGAGGAGGAGCGCCGTCCTGCCGGATTCGTAAGGCGCGTCTCGGCGAGTTATGGTTTCCGTCATGGCGGTGCTCCGGTAGGGTTCGGGTTCCTGGTGGTCCGTGTCCGGTCGTCAGGCTTGGTCATCGCCGGGCGAAGCCGGCGCACCGGCGGTCGGTCCGTCCGATGGATCGCCGAGCGTCACCGCGTTGGCGCTGCGGATCCGTTCCAACATCTCGATCCGCGTCCGGTCGAGGTCGCCGTAGCGGCTGATCCCGTGGGCAACGACGGCCTCCATCTGCGCGACGGCGGGTGCCATCGTGTCGTAAGGCGAATCCGCCTCCACCGGCACCACCATGGTGACGGCAGCGAACGCCGCGATCGGCGACAGCCAGACGTCGGTGAAGAGGAGAATGCGGACTCCGCGCTTCGCGGCCTGGGAAGCGAAGCTGACCACGTCCGACTGGTAGCGCCGGTAATCGAAGACGACGAGCAGGTCTCTCTTGCCCAGGTCGACCAGGATGTCGAACTTCTCGGGCGCCAAGGTGCCCAGGTCATGCACGCCCGAGCGGAACTGGATCAGGTACCCGGCAAGCATCGCCGCCAGGCTTCGGCTGAACCGCCCGCCCAGCAGGACGACCCGTCCTTTCGTCTCCCAGAGCATGCCGACCGCCCGGTCGTAATTCTGAAGGGGGACGGCGGTCCGGGTCCTCTCGAGGTTGCGGGTCACCGACTCCAGGTATCCCTGCGCGGCGCTCTCGACGGCGCCGGGACGCTTGGCGTCCATCATCAGCAACGGGGAATGGAGGTGCGCCTCGACCTCGGCCAGAAGCTTCGACTGGAAATCCTGGAAACCGCCGAAACCGAGCTTGGCGACGAGGCGCGTCACCGTCGGATCGCTGACGCCGGCCTTGCGCGCGAGACTGGTGGCCGTTCCGAAACCGGAGAAAGGATAATCTGTCAGCAGCACCTGGACGATCTTGGCTTCGGACGGGGTCAGCGCCAATCCCGATTTCGTCAGCACGTCGAGAAGCCGCACGTCCATGGTCATGCCTTGCCATATTCTGAAAGATTTCTTTCAGAAACCCCAGTTCATGTCAACGATGAAGAACCTTTGACGGGCACCGGTGCGCAATTCGCCTGTCTGGCGGACGGTTTCGGGCCTGGTGACTTTGGTTCGGGCGGACATGCAGGAGGCGGGCATGCCGAAGTTGGTCATCCTGTTGACGGCTCCACATTCGACGGCCGCCGCGACCTTCCGGGCGCGCAGGGTCCGGGCCGGGGGCTTTGGCCGCTGGCGGAACTGCAGGTACCAGCGCACCGCCCACAGGATCACCTCCGAAGTGAACTGACGCCCCTTGAACGGGCTCTTCCGCCTCCACATGCCCTGGTCGCCGTCCTCGCCCCAAAGCACGTCGTCCCGGGCCTCGACAACTCAGGGCCAGGCGATTGAGAAAAGGCAGGCATCGCCGCCGCAGGCCTCGCAATCCACTTCGTCGACCTGGACGTCACACGAAACAAGCACCTCGAACAACCTGCGGAACACCGCGGCATGCCACGAACAGACGGGCGCTGCCGCATGATCGCCCAGGCATAGCGGATTGTTCCTTATTTCCAGCAACAGCGGCTTTCCCCTGCGCGCCGAAAACCGCCCGGAGCCGGCGAAGGTCCAGGCATGCGCGGCGATCGCGCCGACCAGCAGCGACGCGGACAGGGATGACGGGACCAGCTTCAGGACGGCTTGCGCCGACCGGGGAATGCGGGCCGACAGCAGATAGTCGGCGGTCAGGCGGCCGGCCTCCGCCAGCACCAGGAGTGCCTGGTCCGGAGGCAGCCGGGCGCGCACGGTCCGGTGCAGGCCCGCGACCAGCCGCTCGTCGACCATGGCCGTCGGCGGATCGGCAAGCCACCCCGCGACGCCGGCCCCGGCGAAGACTTGCGGCGCCATTCCGTCGAGGCCCATCCGCGTCAGCGCCGGGACGATCCGGGTGACCGCATTAGGCCCGATGGCCGGAACGGGATTCATCCGCGTCCTCCATCTGTTCCGTGCCGCCGCCGCAAGCCTTGACCGAAGCCCGCATCGTCCCCTTCGCCGCCCTGGTCTTCCCGCTCCGCCCGGCGCTCGATGGCCAGTCGTCCGCCTGGATCGGCGCGGTGGTGCGGCTCCGGTCGAAATGGAAATCCACGCTCTTCTTCGACTGGGGTCCCCAGTAGCCGACCTTGCCCAGATCGTAGAATTTGCGCTCGAATCCGGATTTGAGAAACGCCTTGAGGCAGCCGAACAGGTATCGCCGCCGCTGTCCCGTACCCGACCAGGGGTATGAGAACAGGGCTTTCCTCATGTAGAAACGCCGATAGTTGCTCATGACCCGGTCCAGAAGTTCGGATCTGTCCATCGATTCCGGCTTGATGATCGGCGTGACGAAATTGTACTTCTCGAAATCGAAGATCTCGACCTTATCCCGCAGTTCCTGGAACAGCGCCGTGAAAGGCCAGGGGGTGTACATCGCCCAGTTCGCCAGATCCGGCTTCCAGCTCAGCGCCATCCTGTATGTTTCTTCCAGCGTTTCCGCAGTTTCGTTCTCCAATCCGACGATGAACTGGGCTTCCACCACGATTCCGGCTTCCCGTAGAAGGCGGATCGCCTTTTTGTTATCGGCGACCCTGGTCTCCTTGTTGAAGCGGTCGAGTTTCATCTGCGCCGCCGCTTCCGTGCCCAGCGACACGTGGATAAGGCCGGCCTTGCGATAGAGCGGAAGGATGTTCTCGTCGCGCAGGATGTCGGTCACCCGCGTGTTGATTCCCCAAAGGACTTTTCCCGGCAAGCCGCGCGCGATCAGTTCGTGACAGAACTCGATGAACTTCTTCTTATTGATCGTCGGTTCCTCGTCGGCCAGGATGAAGAACCGGACGTCGTAGCGATCGTGCAGCGTCTCGATCTCATCGACCACTTTCTTCGGATCGGGGAAGCGATAGTCCCGCCAGAACTTCCACTGCGAACAGAAGGAGCAGGTGAAAGGGCAGCCTCTCGCCATGCTGGGAATAGCCACGCGGGCATTCAGAGGAATGTATTTGTACTTCTCCCACTCCAGAATGCTCCAGTCGGGCGTGATGGCGTCGAGATTCTTGATCGTGGGGGCGGCTTGCGTCGCGACGATCCTTTTTCCGTCCGGACCGGTCTCCGTGAAGGCGATCCCCTTGACGGCCTGACGGTCGGCCGGCCATCGGCCTTCGTCGATCGTACGGATCAGATCGACCAGGACCTCTTCGCCCTCGCCCCGGACGATCACGTCGATCCAGGGAGCCTCGCTGAGAACCTGCTGGTACATGAAGGTCCCATGGACGCCGCCCAGGACGGCCACCGCGTCCGGGTGCAGATCCTTCACGAGCCTGAGCACGCTTTCCGCCTTGTAGATCGAGGGAGTGATCGCGGTAACGCCGACCACGTCAGGCTTCTCGTCCGCCAGGATGGCGCGAAGATCCGCCTCCGACAGATCGTTCGTCATGGCGTCGATGAAACGGATGTCGGAATATCCGGCCGATCTCAGCGCCCCCGTCAGGTACGCCGCCCAAGCCGGCGGCCAGTTGCCCGCGATCTCGGCTCCGCCGGAATGGTAGTTCGGATGAATGAGAAGGATACGCATGGCGATCTCCCATGAATGTCCAAAAACTCTGACATCATTAAATGTCAAAATTAAATGACATGGATCAACCACCCTGTTCGGCTCGCCGGGGCCGCTTGCGCGACCCGGGAACGACCCTGGGCGACAGGAGCGACGAGAGCGGATCCGTGCGGCGGGCCTAGAGCGGCCCCCGATCAGGTTGAACCGCTTCGAACGTCGCAGCCGGCCGTTCCACCCGCCGCACAGCGTTGCGCCATGGGCGCAACCTACGGCTCGATGCAGGGCGGAGGTGATGCGAACTGACGATCGTAGGTTGCGCCCATGGCGCAACGCATCTGATCGGGCACGGCTCTAGTGCAGCGACTCATTGAAGGGATGCAGCGGGAAGGCGCCTGAGCTTTTCCAGGATGGTCTCGGCGGGCTTGGTCCAGACGAAGGGTTTTGCCTTGCCGTTATGCTCCTTGATGAAGCGGCGGATCGCGTCCTCCAGTTGGGGGACGGAGGAGAAGACGCCACGCTTCAGGCGCTTGCGGGTCAGGGTCGAGAAGAAGCCCTCGACGGCGTTCAGCCAGGACGCCGAGGTGGGCGTGTAATGGAAAACCCAACGCGGGTGATCGGCCAGCCAGACCTGCACCTTCGGGTGCTTGTGGGTGGCGTAGTTGTCCAGGATGGCATGGACGATCCTGCCCGCCGGAACGGCGCGCTCGACGGCGTTGAGGAACTTGATGAACTCCTGATGACGGTGCTGGCTCATGCAGCGGCCGACCACGGTGCCGTCCAGCACGTTCAGGGCCGCGAACAGGGTGGTGGTGCCGTGGCGCTTGTAGTCGTGGGTCATGGTTCCGCATTTTCCCGGCTTCAGCGGCAGTCCCGGTTGGGTGCGGTCGAGCGCCTGGATCTGCGATTTCTCGTCGATGGATATGACCACCGCGTGGGCGGGTGGGTCCATGTAGAGGCCGACGACATCCTCGACCTTGGCGGCGAAGGCCGGATCGTTGGACCGCTTGAAGGTGCGGATGCGGTGGGGCTGGAGCCGATGCGCCTCCCAGATCCGCTGGATCGTGCGCAGGCTCAGACCGACCGCCTCGGCCATCGCCCGCCCGGTCCAGTGGGTCGCCGTTCCGGGCGGTTCCGCGCAGGTCAGGGCGACGATCCGCCGAACCGTCTCCTCCGGGACCGGAGCCTTGCCCGGCTTGCGGCTGGGTTCGCGCAGCAGCACGTCCACGCCCTTCTCGGCGAAGCGACGCTGCCAGCGCCAAACCGAGGGGCGGCTTACCCCGGTCTGCCGGGCGATTTCCAGGACCGGCAGTCGATCCGCCGACAGAAGCACGATACGGGCCCGCTGCGTGTGTTTGAGCGGGCGGCTGCGGTCCCCGATGACGGCGGCCAACCGCGCGCGGTCCTCAGGGCTGACGATGACGCTGACTGTCTGGGCCATGACCCCAGACTCGCACAATGCCGCCCTTGTGTGAATCCCTTGTCGGCGTCAATGCACTAGGCGCCCTCTGGCGGGACGTGCCGCGACAACGCTGCACAGGTCACAAGCACAGGGGTCTCGAGGCCCACGCGCCGAAGAGGCTGCACGACGCCAGCCCGTCATGCCTGCTCCTCGCCGAGAGAAGCGAACCAGGCCGCGTAGGGAGTGTTCGCCGCCATGTGCCGATTGTAGTCGGGAGATCCGTCGGTCCACCAGGCCGGACCACGTTCGCCCAGCGACCGTTTCGCCGCATCGACGTGGGTCCGTGCCGTGGCCAGCGCGACTGGCTCGCCTCTGGAAGCACGGACGGCTCGCCGGGCCGCCATCAGCTCGCGCACGAGCCGTTCACGCTCGGCCGGATCGAGGTCCGGATTGCTCGTGCGCCACAGCCGGCCCCGGACCACGAAGTACCGACCGTCCGGCGTCAGCGGATAGCGCTCAGGACTCGACACTGGGATCTCCGGATCCGATCGCTACGAACTTCCTCTTCACCGCCACGGACTTCTCCCACACGATTATTCTCCGGCCCGGTTGCGTTTTCGCCCTGCGGCCGATCTTCGGGCGGTTCACTCACGATCGCAACCATGGTGCCGTATGTCTATGTCGGGTCTGGATCCTGGGAACTTCGGCCTATGTGAATTCCTGCCCGGCCCGCCTATGTTACATGTAACAGCTGGGGAGATATGCCATGCCTTCGACCGTCCGTCACCGTGTCCGAACCCACCGGGCACAGCTTCGCGCGCAGGGGCTGAGGCCGATCCAGATCTGGGTGCCGGATGTCCGCTCCCCCACGTTCAAGGAAGAGGCGCGGCGGCAGTCCCGTGCCGTCGCCGCCGCACCCGACAAAGCCGACACCATGGACTTCCTCGAAGATATCCAGGATCTTGGCGACAGGCCGTGAGGCGCGGCGATCTGGTCACCATCGCTGGTCGGATCGGCGGCGACTATGACGGCAAGCCCCGGCCCGCGGTGATCATCCAGTCCAACGATTTTCCGGAAACCGACAGCGTGACCGTTTCGCTGCTGACCTCCATCGGCATCGACGCCCCATTGCTGAGACTGCGCATCGATCCGGCGCCGGCCAACAACCTTCGCCAGACCTCCTGGCTCATGATCGACAAGATCGCGACCGTCAGGCGGAGAAACATGGGGGCCGTGTTCGGCCGCTTGAGCGATGCCGAACTGGTCCAGCTCAATCGCGCCCTGCCGGTATTTCTCGGGATTGCAGGGTAATCGTTCATCATACAATCAGAAAGTGCGGAAGGGAGTAAAGCGTACCGAATAGTTTACGGGATGCTCGCCCGGGAAAGGCGGGCTTCGCGCCCTTGTCTTAGATCGGGGTTTTCAACCTGTCGCCGTCACGGCCTTTGCCAACCATGACGTGACGAGGGGCAGCGCGATCCGGTCCAGCAAAGGAGGCACTGGGCCGGCATCGCCCTCGCCGCTGGCCGCCAGGGCACCGGCAAAGACAGGGTTGACGCCGACAGCCGCCGGAAATCGGCTGGGGCCGGCCCGCTCCAAACATGCCCTCAGACGACGCCCGACCAGTTCTCCCGCCGCCAATCCGAGACCGCGAAGGGAGCCTGCCCGGCAAGGCCGGCGCAGACGACCCCGCCGAACCGCATGTCGCCGGCCGGCAGGGGACGCAGGTCATGCCCCAACGCCGCCAGCCGCTCCGCGGCCGGGTGTTCCCGCTCGATCAGCAGCTCTCCGCCCTCGCTGCGCCAGCGGGGTTTGTCGATGGCGCTCGCCAGGTCGGCGCCGGCGACGAACACCGCGGCCAGGACCTGCAGCAGCGTCTGGACCTGACCGTCGGCACCGGGGGTCGCAAGCCCCGCGCAGAAGCCGTCGGCCTCCACGAGGATCGGGGCCAGCGTGTGGACGGGCAGCTTGCCCGGCGCGAAATCGTTGGGCGCCAGGGTGAAGCCGGCCGCCCGGTTGTTCAGCACGAAACCGCCCTCGGGTACCGGGATGCAGGACCCGAAATCGTCGAATACGCTGAGCAGGGATGAGATCACCAGCCCGTCCGCATCGGACGCCGCGGCACCGGCCGTGTGCAGGTAGGCCCGAGGCCCGCCGCGCCGCGCCGCCCGGTCCAGGTCCACCGCAAGCGGTTCGTCCAGCAACGCCGCTCCCTCGCCCGCTCGATGGCGAAACGCGAACGCGGCTTCGGTCAGCTCGACACAGGCATGGTCGAGCCGATCCGCCGGGATATCGGCCAGACGGTCCAGGCCCTTCAGGGCCATCGCCAGCAGGACGCCCTGGGAAGCGGGCGGCTGGACATGGACGGTCGCGCCGCGCCAGGACAGCGAGACCGGCGCGACCACGACACTGTCGTGGCGGGCGAAGTCACCGGCATCCAGCCGGCCGCCGCAGGCCGAGACGCGGCCGGCGATGGTCCGGGCCAGCGGTCCGTCATAGAACCAGCGCGGCCCCTCCTGCGCGATCGACCGCAGGGTACGCGCCAGCTCGGGCTGGCGGAGCACGGCGCCGGCATCGGAAGCGATGACGACAGCCCAGTCCCCGGCACCCGCACGCACCAGCCGGGAGCGCTGGGCATCGACCGCGCGGGCAAGCTGGGGACGGACCCGGCAGCCGGATTCCGCCAGAACGATGGCGGGTTCCAGGACAGCGGACAGCGGCAGGCGTCCGAACCGCCCATGCAGCGTTCCCCAACCGGCGACCATGCCCGGCACGGTCACGCTCGACCCGTCCTCGCCGACGCGGACGGCGGGATCGGCGGCCGCGGCGGACGCGCCGGCGGCATTGACCGCGACCGCCTGTCCGGCGGCGTCGCGCGCCATGAAGAAGGCGTCGCCGCCGAGGCCGCCGGCTTCCGGGCAGATGACGCTTAGCACCGCCTGGGCGGCGATCACCGCGTCGGCGGCCGATCCGCCGCGGGCCAGCATCCACTGCCCGGCCGCGGTCGCCGAGGGATGGGCGGCTGACACCGCCCCCCTCTCGCCGCGCAGGGCCGGCCTGACCGGGCTGGAGAACATGTCAAAGATCATGGCAGTCCCCACTGGTGTCAAAATCACTAATTACTTCATCTAAATAGATGATCATTGATCTTTCATCTCCATTGTACAATATATATCAACGCAACTCTGCCGAAGGAATAGAGATGGCACGAATACTCATCGCCGGAGGAGCCACCGGCATCGGCCTCGAGACCATGCGGGCATTCCGAAGGCAAGGAGACGACGTCCTGCTGGCGGATATCGACCGCGACGGAGCCGAAAGGGCGGCCGGCGAGCAGTTTGCGGGCCGGGGCGCGGCCTTCGCCTGCGATCTTGCCGATCCTGCCGCCCCCGGGGCGGCGGTCCAGGCCGCGGTGGCTGCGTTCGGCGGGCTCGACACCGTTTTCGCCAATGCCGGGATCCTTCGCTCCGCGCCGCTCGCCGACTGGACCGCCGATGCCTGGGACCGCAGCCTCGCGGTCAATCTGCGGGCCCCCTTCCTGCTGACCCAGGCCGCCGCCCCTCATCTGCGGGTATCGGGGAACCCCAGCGTGATCTTCACGTCCTCGACCGGCGCCTTGCGGGGCCATGCCGGCATGCCGGCATACCATGCGACGAAGGCCGGTCTCCTCGGCCTTGCGCGCAGCCTCGCCGACGAACTCTCGCCGGACGGCATCCGGGTCAACTGCATCCTGCCGGGATGGATCGAAACGCCCTTCAACGCACCTTTCTGGTCGTTCCAGCCCGATCCCGGCGCGGCGGAACAGTCGCTGGTGCGGAGCATCCCGATGCGGCGCCAGGGCGAGCCGGCCGACGTCGCCGGGGTGGTGCTGTTCCTCGCGTCCGCCGCGGCGCGCTACGTGACCGGCGGCTCGATCGTCGTGGACGGCGGCTACTCCGCGGTCTGACGCGCCGGTCACGACGACCGCCGCAGAAAGGACAGGGCGGCCAGCGTGTAGATCTTCGCGCAATCCAGCAGATCCTGCTCCAGGACATGGTCGTCCACGCCGGAAACCGTGTCGGCCTGCGGTCCGTAGCAGATGGCGGGCACCCCCAGCGCCCGCCATCTGCTGGCATCGCTGGCCGGCAGCCGGACGACGGTCCGCGCCGTTTCACCCCGGATCCGCCCGTGGGCCTGCGCGAGCGCCTGGGCGACCGGCGTCGCCATACCGGTCCAGTTGGGGTCCCAAGCCTTGATGCGGCTGAAGGACATGTCGGGATAGCGGGCGACGATCGCGGCGACCCTGGCCTCGACCGCCTCCACCGTCAGGCCTGGAGGAATCCTGAAATCGACGGCGACGCTGGCCTTCGGGGCCATCTGGCTGACGAAATAGCCGCCGGCGATGGTCCCCGGATTGACCGACAGGCGCAGCCCGTCGTCGCCGTCGCGCGCGACCGAGGCGATCTCCGCCGGCGGGTCGACCCGCAATTCGTTCAAGGCATCCAGCTCGCCGATCACCGCGGCTAGCCGGACGATGGCGGATTCGCCGCGGCGTGCCAGCATGCCCTGGCGCGACGGCGCCCGCGCCTCGATCTCCAGCCAGCACACGCCCTTCTCGGCCAGGGCGAGGCCGAGCCGCCCCGGACCTTCGCCGCAGATCACCGCGTCGCCGATCAGGCTCCGGTCATCCTCCAGCAGGAAGGCCGCGCCGTCCGGCCCGAAAACCGTCTCGTCCGCGACGGCGGTGAAGCTGATCCGGCCGGACCAGTCGCCGAACCGCCGGGCCAGCAGGGCGGTCGCCAGCGCCTGCGCCGCGACGGCCCCCTTCATGTTGCCGATGCCGAGCCCGTGGAGGCGCCCGTCGCGCCGGGTCATCCGATGGATCGGCACGGTCCAGTCCGACTCGTTCCCCGGTTGCAGCGTGTCGAGATGCACGTTGAAGATCAGGTGTCGGCCCTGCCCGCGGCCGGCGATCTCGGCGACCAGGTTCGGCTTGATCGCGCTGCGGCCGGCGGTGCGGCTGGCGATGCCCTGGCCGGCGAGATAGGCCCCGAGGATCGCCGCCACCCCCGTCGTGTCGCCGGGAGGATTGGCGCTGGGCGTCTCGACCAGGGCACGGCACAGATCGAGCAGTTCACCCCGGCGCTCCTCGACGGCCTGACTGACCTCCCGGATCAGGTCATCATCGACGACTTGAGTTGGGATCATTACCATCACCATTTTGACTTTAGTTTTATTTGAAGCTCTCGATCTTTTTCATTGCCAAAGACTGAGATATGTGGATTTTTCTCTTGTCTAATTTTGACAAACCTCAAAGGAAAGGCAGAGAATGTCCACCGAACCGAACGGCGAACTTCTTCACGGCAAGACCGCCCTGATCACCGGCGGCGCGCAGGGCATCGGCCTCGCCGTCGCCCGCGCCTTCGTGCGGCAGGGCGCCCGCGTAACGGTCGCCGACGTGGCGGCCGACCGGCTCGCCTCGGCCGCCACGGAGCTGGAGGCCATCGCACCGGGCCGGATCCATGCGGTGACCCTCGACGTCACCGACGACGCGGCGACCGGCCGGGCGGTGGAGGACACCATCGGGCGCTTCGGCGGGCTCGACTGCGCGGTCGCCAATGCCGGCATCCTGGCGCTGAAGCACGGCGTGGACATGAGCGCGGCGGAGTTCCGCCGCGTCCTCGACGTGAACCTGACGGGCGCCTTCATCACCGCGACGGTGGCGGCCCGCGCCATGATCGCCAGCGGCCGGGGCGGCCGGATCATCATGACCTCGTCCCTCTTCGGCAGGCGGGGCGGGCGGGAGAACTCGGCCTACGCCGCGTCCAAGTTCGGCCAGATCGGCCTGGCAGAATGCCTCGCCGCCGAACTGGCTCCGCACGGCATCCTGGTCAATTCGGTGTGCCCGGGCCAGATGGACACGGACATGATCCGGCAGCTTTTCCGCGATCGCGCCGGCCTTCGCGGCGTCGGCGAGGCGGAAGTGCGCGGCGCCCTGGAGAGCCGCATTCCGATAGGCCATCTTGGTTCCCTCGATGATCTGGCGGGGACTTACGTCTATCTCGCGTCGGATCTCAGCCGCTACGTCACCGGCCAGTCCGTGGTCGTGGACGGCGGATGGCAGGTCGGCTGAGCCTCACGGCCGCCGGCTCCCGTCGCGGGGCCGGCGGCCGCACCGGATCAGCGCTGGGCCATCTGGTCGAACCACTTGTCGCGCAGCGTCACGGTCTCTCCGTTGCGGACCACGTCGCGGATGAAGGTGTTCAGGAATTGGAGCATGTGCGCCTCTTCCGGCCGCACCGCGTAGGCAAGGCCGACCGGCTTCACCAGGTTGTCTTCGCCGTTCAGGACGCGCAGGCGCTTTTCCAGGTTGGGATTCTTGGCCTTCAGGATGCGGAAGGTGCCGGGATCGAGGAAGGCGGCGGTCGCACGGCCGGAAGCCACTTCGCCGATCCAGGCCGGCACGTCGGGGGCGACGATCCCCCTGGTCGTCGCGTTCGGGAACAGCTCCTTGGGGTAGGCCTCCTCGACGGTCCCGCTGACGCCCACGAAGGTGACGGACGGATCGTTCAGCTGGTCGAGCGAAGTGACGGGGGAATTCGCGTTCACCACGACATGGAAGCCGTAGGTAGAGTAGGGTTCGGTGAAGTTCACCGCCAGGGCACGCTGGGGCGTGGCGAAGAGGTTGGCGAAGATCACGTCGTACTGCTTGGCGGTCAGGCCCGGCACGAGGGTGGACCAGGTCGCCGGCACGATCTGGAGCTCGACCCCCATGATCTCGGCGACCCGCTTGGCGAGGTCGACGTTGAACCCTTCGTACTCGCCGCTCGCCGGGTTGGGCGACTGCCAGGGCGGGCTTTCGGCCATGCCGACCTTCAGCGTACCCCGTTCCTGGATCTCCCGGATCAGGTTCTGGGCCGAGGCGGACAGGGCGGCAAAGCCGATCGCGATGCCGGCCAGCGCGCCGATGAGGCTGTTCGTCAATTTGCGGATCGTCACGTGAGGCTCCCTTGTTCGACTGTCGTTCTTGTTCCGTCGTTGGTCATGGCCGCCGCCCGTCACCGGGCGACCAGCGACCGCATCGTCGCGGCGCCGAGCCGGCGGGGGCGCGCGGCGGTCGGCGTCCCCGGCCGCACCTCGAAGCGGCGGGACAGCATGGTGATCGGGAAGATGATGATGAAGTACCCGACCGCGATGGCGGTGAGGAACTCCAGGTACCGGAAGGTCTGGCCGCCCAGCAGCGAAGCCTGCAGCGCCAACTCGCCGGTCCCGATCGCGGACAGGAGCGTCGTGTTCTTCACCAGTTCGGTGAAGTAGTTCATCAACGGCCCGATCACCTGGCGCAGGGCCTGCGGCAGTATGACGGAGCGCCAGCGCACCAGCCTCGGCAGGCCGAGCGCCTCGGCCGCCTCGAACTGGCCTTTCGGCACCGCCTCGACCCCGGCGCGGAAGATCTCGCCGGCATAGGCCGCGGTGACCAGGCCCAGCGCCAGGCTGCCGGTCCAGAAGCTGGACAGTTCGCCGCCCAGGATCCGGGGCAGGCAGTAATAGCCCCAGAAGATCAGGATCATCTCCGGCGTGGTCCGGAAGAAGGTGACGTAGGCGCCTGCGATCCGGCGGATCCAGGACCGGCGGGACAGCCGGCCGGCACAGACCACGGCGCCGCCCGCGATGCCGATGGCGAGTGCCACGAGGGTGATCAGCAGGGTCAGCCGGAATCCTTCCAGCAGGGGCTGCCCGTTGCGCAGGACGATGCCCAGGTCGAAGTCCATGGCGTCAGCGCCCTCCCCGCTTCAGGCCGTGCTCCAGCCTGGAGCCGGCATAGGTGATCGCGGCACCGGTCAGGAAGAACAGCAAGGCCGCCACCGTGTAGATCTCGACCGGGGTGAACGTGTAGGAACTGACGCGGCTGGCGACCCGCATGAGGTCGTTGATGGCGAGAACCGACAGGATCGCCGTCGCCTTGAAGATGCTGATGACCGATCCGACCAGGGGCGGCACGACCAAACGCAACGCCTGGGGCATGATCACCTTCCACCACATCACCCTCCGCGGCATGCCCAGCGCCTTCGCCGCCTCGTACTGGCCGCGGGGCACGCCGAGGATGCCGCTTCGGATCACCTCGCTGCAGTAGGCCGCGACGTTGAACACCAGGGCGATGGCGGCGCTCTGGAACGGCGTGGTCTGGACTTGGGTGACCATGGGGAAGGCGAAATGGACCCAGACCGCCTGCACCAGCAGCGGGGTCGAGCGCAGCAGCTCGACGAACATCATGGCCGGCCAGCGCAGCACCGCCAGCGGCGACAGGTTGGCCAGCGCCAGCAGGGTGCCGAGCACCACGCCGCCCGCCAGGAAGCCCAGCACGGTCAGGGTGACGTTGGTCAGGAGCCCGTTCAGCAGTGCCGGCAGGTATTCCCAGACGACCGTGAAATCCAGTTCGGCGAAGAACGACATCAGGTGGACCCTCCTCGTGCGCCGGGACCGCTCATGGAAGCACCGGGTCGCGCCCGGGGAACTTGGGGTGCCAGAGGAGGCGGCGGGCGGTGCCCTCGTAGGCCTTGCCGCCGGGTGCGCAGCACAGTTCGAGCTGAAGCCCCCACGGCGCCAGGAAATAGACCCAGGTGGCGCCGGCCGACGGTCCCTCGGCGATCAGCATCGGTTCGCCCAGGATCCGCACCCCGTGGGCGCGCAGGTGTCCGACGGCCGCGTCCATGTCCTCCACGTAGAAGGCGATGTGGTGGCCGCCGACATCGCTGTTGCGCGGCGGCTCGGTCCGCCGGTCGGGGGCGCTGTACTCGAAGAGCTCCAGGTTCAGGCCGCTCCGGCAGCGCAGGAAGCAGTAGCGGCAGGAGGCCTCGGGATGGACGTTAAGCCGCTCCCGCATGAAGTCTCCGTCGCCGCCGGCCGGCTCGCCGTCGTAGACATGCTCGCAGCCGATGACGGTCACGAAGAAGTCCACCGCCTCCTCCAGGTCCGGGACGGTCAGCCCCACATGGTCCAGCCCCCAAAGGCCGGGAATGCCCGCTGGTCGATCGGTGTCTGGCGACATGGCACGTCTCCGGTTGGCGCTCGTGTCTGGGGAAGGCGCAGCCCTGGCGAAGGCTCAGCCCGCGGTCGCGAGGAAGTCCCGCAGCAGGCGGTTGACCGCCGGTGCCTGCTCCATGTGCGGCATGTGCCCCGCACCGGCGATCCGTTCGACCCGGATGGGATCCGGCAGGCCCGATGCCTGGGCGGCCGGGATGATCCGGTCCTCCGCTCCCCAGACGACCAGCACCGGCACCGTCAGCTCGGCGAGCCGGCCGCGCAGGTCGATCGCCTGGCCGCCTGCCGGGAAGGCGGAGTCGGCAAGGCCGGCGAGCGCCTCGGTCACGCCGTCCTGCCGCTTGGCCTTCAGCACCTCGTCCACCATCTCCCTCCTCACCGCGGCGGGGTCGGCGAACAGGCGGCCCAGCACCTCCTTCATCTCCTTGCGCCGCTCGGCCGCGACGAAGCCGCCGATATAGTCGCGGTCGATCTCCGGCCCCAGGCCGGCCGGCGCCACCAGCACCAGGGAGGCGACCCGCTCCGGCTCGTCCAGGGCGAGACCGAGGGCGACCGCGCCGCCCAGCGAATGGCCGGCGAGATGGACTCTCGGGAGTCCGAGGCCGTCAAGCGCGGCGCGCAGCGCCGAGGTCAGGCTTTCGGGCGTGAGCGGGCCGGCCGGCGGCTCGGAGCCGCCATGGGCGGGCAGGTCGATCGCATGGACCGGCCGGTCCTCCGCCAGCGCCGGCTGGTTGAACATCCAGTTGTTGAGGTCGCCGCCGAAGCCGTGGACCATGACCAGCGGCGTCGCCTCGCCGGTCCCGGCGCTCAGCACGGCGAGCCCGCGGCCCGCCACCGTGATCTGGCGCGGCCCGGCTGCCGCGTCGCCGTCCGCGGCGCCGTCCGGCCCGGCCGTCGCCCGGTCCCGGATGAAGGCGTCGATCTCCTCGTCGGGCACGTCGGCGTCCGCGATGACGGCGATCAGCGAGCCCACCGGCGCGGAGCGGCCCGGCTCCACCAGATGCCGGCGCATCAGGCCGGACGCAGCGCTTTCCATGACGTTGGTGATCTTGGTCGTCTCGATCTCGACGATCTCGTCGCCGGCTTTGACCGGCTGGCCGACCGCGACCAGCCAGCCCGCGATCTGGCCCTCGGTCATGGTCATGCCCCAGCGGGGGATCGTGACGGGATGGATGCGCTCGCTCATGACTTGTTCCTGCAAACCTTGCGGACGGCCGCCTCGACCCGCTCGGCGGAGGGGATGAAGGCGGCCTCGAGATCGGGGGCGTAGGGGATGGGCGTGTGGGGCGGCGTCACCTTGAGGATCGGCGCCTTCAGGGCCTCGAACGCCTCCTCGGCGACGAGGGAGGAGATGTCGGCGGCCATGCCGCAACGGGGATAGGCCTCGTCCACCACCACCAGCCGGCCGGTCTCCTCCACCGATTCCAGGATCGTGTCGGCGTCGAGCGGCGAGGTGGTGCGCGGATCGATGACGGTGCAGGCGATGCCGTCGCGCTCCAGCCGTTCGGCGGCGGCGAGCGCCATGGTCACCATCCGGCCGAAGGCCACGATGGTCACGTCCCCGCCGTCGCGCAGGATGTTCGCCTCGCCGAAGGGCACCGTGTACGACCCGTCGGGCACGTCGCCCATGTCGTCGTACATCACCTTGTGCTCCAGGAAGATCACCGGGTCGTCGTCGCGGATCGCCTGGATCAACAGCCCCTTGGCGTCGTAGGGGTTGGAGGGGATGACGACCTTCAGGCCGGGAATGTGGGTGAACAGCGGGTACAGCGCCTGGCTGTGCTGGCTGGCCGACCGGGTGCCGGCGCCGAAGGTGGCGCGGATCACCAGCGGGGTGACCGCGCGGCCGCCGAACATGTACCGGAACTTGGCCGCCTGGTTGAAGATCTGGTCGAAGCAGACGCCCAGGAAATCGACGAACATGATCTCGGCGATCGGGCGCAGCCCGCTCATGGCGGCCCCCGCGGCGGCACCGACGAAGGCGCTTTCGGTGATCGGCGTGTCGAGCACCCGGCGAGGGCCGAAGCGGCCCAGCAGCCCCTTGCTGACGCCGAAGGCGCCGCCCCAGGCGTCCTGCTCGCCGGAGGCTCCCTTGCCGCCGGTGACGTCCTCGCCCAGCAGGATGACGCGCGGATCGCGCTCCATCTCCGAATGCAGCGCCTCGTTCAGCGCCTGCCTGAATGACTTGCGTGCCACGGCACACCTCCCTGGAACCTGGAATGTCTCGGCCGTCCCGGATCGCCGGGTCACGGCCTTGGGGATCACGGCCCCGGGGATCTACGGATAGGAGACGTAGACGTCGGTGAGCAGCTCCTTCGGATCCGGCTTCGGCGCGGCGCGGGCGGAGGCGACAGCGCGGTCGATCGTCGCCGCGACCTCGGCATCGACCGCGTCGAGCTGCGCCTCGTCCAGCAGGGCCGCCTCGGTCACCCGGCGCCGGAAGATCCGCAGGCAATCCTGGTCCCGCTTCATGGCGGCCCGCTCCTCCGGCGTGCGGTAGGTGTCGGGATCGCCGCTGAAATGCCCATAGAAGCGCGCCACCTTGATATGCAGCAGGGTCGGCCCGCCGCCGGACCGGGCGCGGGACACGGCCCTGCCCGCCGCGTCGTGGACCGCGAAGAAGTCGAGGCCGTCCACCCGCTCGGCCGGCATCCCGTAACCCTTGGCGCGCTCCACGATGTCGCCGGCCACCGCCCAGTCGCTGGCGGTCGCCTCGCCGAAGCCGTTGTCCTCGACCGCGAAGATGACCGGCAGCTTCCAGACCATGGCGAGGTTCAGGGATTCCGCGGTCGTCCCCTGGTTGATGCCGCCGTCGCCGGTGAAGGCGACCGCGACCCGGTCGAGGCCGAGGGTCTGGGCCGCCAGCGCCGCGCCGCACACCAGCGGGGGAGATCCACCGACGATGCCGTTGGCCCCCAGCATGCCCTTGCCGAGATCGGCGATGTGCATGGACCCGCCCTTGCCCCGGCAGGTGCCGGTGGCCTTGCCGAAGATCTCGGCCATCATGCCGTCGGCGTCGCAGCCTTTGGCGATGGAGTGACCATGCCCGCGATGGGTGGAGCCGATCCGGTCGCCGTCGTCCAGATGCATGCAGATGCCGACGGCCGATGCCTCCTGTCCGGCATAGAGGTGGGTATTGCCGGGAATGTCGCCGGTGGCCCCTTCCTGGCTGACCCGGTCCTCGAACATGCGGATCAGGCGCATCTGCCGATAGGCCTTGAGCAGATCCTCTCGCGCTAACTGCATGAACTCTCAACTCCCTGTTCTGACATGACACCCGATGCGCTGCCCGCATGCGGACCGCTGATGCCTAGTTACGCACATGCCCGCGATTTGTTCACAAAAACACCGTGACACGGTAGCTGTGTTCATTGTATGAACATCTTGTTCTTTCTCTGATTATGCTAAGGGTCCAAAGGGAATGGTGTCAAGCGCGCGAAACGCTGAATCAGCCTCAGATCCGGAAAAGATCGGCTCCGGCGACAGGAAAGGCGGTAAATCCGAGCCGGAAGCCTTCGTACGGGCCTTCGCCAAGGGCCTCTCCGTCATAACGGCCTTCGGCCAGGGCAGTCCGGCGACCATCGCCGACATCTCCCGCGCCTCCGGGCTGGACCGCGCGGGGGCCCGGCGCATCCTCCTGACGCTGGAACAGCTCGGCTACGTCCGGATGGAGGGCAGGAAGTTCTCCCTTACGCCGCGCGTCCTGACGCTCGGATATCTCTACCTGTCATCCCTGCCGTTCTGGAGCATCGCCCAGCCCGTGATGGAGGAACTCGTCGCCGACCTTCAGGAGACCTGCTCGATGGGCGTGCTGGACGGCGACGACGTGGTCTACGTGCTGCGCGTGCCGGCGCGCCGCTTCCTGACCTTCGACCCCAGCATCGGCGGCCGCACGCCTGCCCATATCCATTCCATGGGGCGCGTCCTGCTGGCCGCCCAGCCGCCGGAGATGGTCGAGGGCTACATCGCCCGCACTCCGCTGAAAGCCTATACGCGCCACACCGTGACCGATCCGGACGAACTGCGCCGAGGCATCGCGGATGACCGCGGGAACGGCTGGTGCTTCGTCAGCGAGCAGTACGAGGACGGCATGTGCGGCATCGCCGTCCCCGTGCTGAACGCCCAGGGGATGGCCATCGCCGCGATCAACGTGAGCATGGTGGTGAGCGGCAACGTGCGGCAGCGCGCCATCGACGAGGTGCTGCCCAAGCTGCGCCTCGCCGCCCGCCATATCGGCGGCCGGATGCGCTGATCCGGCCGCCCGGAACCCGGACGCGCCGACGTTGGCGGCGCGATCCCGGGACGGCGGTCAGTCGATGCGAACCTCCCGAGCCGACCGGCCGACGATCGCGCGGTAAAGGTCGGGGTCGGTGTCCCCTTCGGTTCCGAACACCAGCACGACGCTGTCCGGTCCCAGGCGCAGGGCGGCGCGCTGTTCCGGCGCCTGCGCCGCGCCGAGCGCGCCGGCCAGCCCGGCGACGGCCGATTCCCCGGCGACGACCGGCGGATCGCCGTCCACGCCGTCGGCCAGAAGCCGCATGCAGTCGGCTGCGGCCTCGTCCGGGATGGTCATGAAGGCGTCCGTCCCCGCTTCCAGGATCTTCCAGGCGAGCAGCGACACCTCCCCGCAGGCCAGCCCCGCCATGATGGTATCGAGGTCGCCCTGGACGGCGGTGGGCCGGCCGGCCTCGGCGCTGCGGAACAGGCAGTCGGCACGGTCCGGTTCGACCACCACGAAGCGCGGGCGGGCGGCGGCGAGATGCTCCCAGAAGTGGCCGCACATGGCGGCGGCCAACCCGCCGACGCCGCCCTGCACGAAGACGTGGGTCGGCAGGGTTCCCGCCGGGAGCTGGCGCAGCGTTTCCTCGGCCATGACGGCATAGCCCTGCATGACGTCGCGCGGCACGTCCATGTAGCCTTCGTAAGAGGTGTCCGACACCACGTGCCAGCCGTTGGCCGCCGCATCCGCCGCCGCCTTGCGCACCGCATCGTCATAGTTGCCAGGCGTCCGCCGGACCTCGGCGCCGTAGCGGGCGATGGCGGTGCAGCGCCCCTCGCTGACCGTCTCGTGGACATGGATGACGCAGCGGCAGCCGAACATCTGGGCGCCCCAGGCGACCGAGCGGCCGTGATTGCCGTCGGTGGCGCAAGTCACCGTGATGTCCTTCTGGATGCCGCCGCGATCGGCCGCGAGGTCGGCAGCCGACGGTTCCGGCCGGCCGGTCCGTGCCGCCACCTCCCTGGCCAGCAGCCGATAGACGGCATAGGCGCCGCCCAGCGCCTTGAAGCTGCCGAGCCCGAACCGCGTTCCCTCGTCCTTGTAGTACACGGCCCCGAGCCCGGCCAGCCGGGCGAACCCGTCGAGCCGGCGCAGCGGCGTCGCGCGATAGCCGGGCCAGCCGGTGATCTCCCGCTCGGCCCGGATGAAACGGTCGCCTCCCAGGATCGACCGCAGGTCGCTCCCGTAAGGATGCTCCCGCGGACAGCCTGGCGTGACGAGCAGACGGGCGACGTGGCGGTTCAGGCGGGGGGAAACCATCGGCATTCCAGATCATGCTCCGGGGGCAGGAGTAGAGAAATGTTCGTATGTTGAACACTTTGTTCATCAAACACTCAGTTTGGCCATCCCTCCCGGTCCTGTCAACACCTCCCGTGATCGGTGCCCGGACTGGCCGCCTGGACAGCGGCGGAGGGCGGCGAAGGCCGAGCCCTCCCGAAACAGGGGGCGAAGGCACGTGACGGACGGGCCCGACGGGAACGGGATTCCATGGGGGAGCCGCCCGATGTCTCGATCGCGAGATCCGAGTAGCGTGCCTGTCCGCCCGGCGTGGTCCGCGGCGCCGCCTGCCATGCTGCGATCGCCTCCAGCGTGAACCGGATCGTCAACGAGCCGCGCTGCCGAAGCCCAGCCTCGCAGGCCTCTCGGTTCGTCACCTTGCAGCGGGTCTTCGCGATCCGATGGCGGAAATATTGAAAAGCGTTTCGACAAACAAACATTGGGGCTTCAATCGGGGTATGCCGGCCTTGCGCCGAGCCAGTCATCGGAGGTTGGGCAAGCATGGCCGGGCAGCGCCTGATGGTCTTTTCAGCAGTAAACCGAACGGTGATCTTCGGCGCGATCTGGTTGGTGTTGACCGAGGGCAATCCCGGCGGGCTGGCTTTTGGGGCGTTGACCGTCCCGGCCGCGGTCTGGCTTAGCCTATCGCTGCTGCCGCCCTCGCGCCGCCTCGGCATGCTGAGGCTGATCGCTATCCTGCCGAAATTCCTTCTGGGATCGCTCATGGGGGGCGTGGACGTGGCCTGGCGGTCGTTCAAGCCGCGAATGCCGATCGCGCCGGATTGGATCGTGGTGCCGGTGGCCCTGCCTGACACCGCCCGCGTGGCGCTCGGGGCCGAGCTGTCGCTGATGCCGGGCACGCTGGTGGCCGGCGCGCAGGATGGCAAGCTGCTGGTCCATGTGCTGGATCGTCACGCCGATCACAGCGGCATCGCCACCAATGAGCGCGAAATCGCCCGTATGATCGGCCTGCCCGAGGAGGCGCCATGATCGAGACTTGGCTGAACCTTGCCGCAACGCTGATCCTGGTGTCGCTGGGGTTGGCGCTGTGGATGGTCTGGCGCGGCCCGGGTCGGGCGGACCGGATGATGGCCGCGCAGCTGGCCGGCAGTTCGGGCGTGGGCGTCGTCGTCCTGCTGGCGCCGCTATCCGGCTGGGCGGCGCTGGACGTGGCGCTGGTACTGGCGCTGCTGGCGGCGCTGGCGGCGGTGGCCTTCGTCAAGGCGGCCAGCGCCGACGGGCTGGGCGATCCCGAAGAGGAGGAGGTGGATCCGGACGCGCTGGCGCCAAGGGATGCAGGGAAGAGGGCCGGGAATGACGCTTGACTATCTGACCATCGCGCTGGTCGGCATCGGCGTGGTGTTCTACATCGCGGGCACGGTCGGGCTGTTGCGGTTTCCCGACACGTTCAGCCGGCTGCACGCCCTGACCAAGGCCGACAATCTGGGGCTGGGCTTCGTAGTGCTGGGCGTCGCCCTGCAGGCCGGATCCCCCTATCAGATCGCCAAGCTGGTTCTGATCTGGGCGCTGGCGCTGGTCGCGGCCGGAACGGTGGCGCAGCTGGTCGCCCGCGCGGCGCTGCTGAGAGGCGGGTCTGCCGATGATGCTTGACCTTGTTCTGTGCGCGCTGATCCTTATCACCGCGCTGGCTGCGATCGCCGGGACGCAAGTGTTTCGCAGCATCGTCTTCTTTGTCGTCTATGGCCTGCTGGTCGCGGTGGCATGGGTTCGGCTCGGCGCCATCGATGTGGCACTGGCCGAGGGGGCCATCGGCGCGGGCCTGACGGGCGTACTGCTTTTGTCGGCCTCGGGGCGGTTGCCGGCCTGGCGGGGCGCGCAGCCCGTGCGGCCACTGGCCGCGCTCCTGGCGGCGGGGCTGTCGGCGACGCTGGCCTGGGCATGGTTCGTGACGCCCGAGGCTCCGGGCCTGACCGCGGATGTCGCCGAGCGCCTGTCCGAGACCGGCGTCGGCAACCCCGTGACCGCCGTGCTGCTGAACTACCGGGCCTGGGACACCCTGCTGGAAAGCATCGTGCTGCTGGCGGCGCTGGCCGGCGTCTGGATGCTGGGGCGCGACGCGGATTGGGCCAATCCGCTTGGCCTGCGCCAGCACGCGCGCGAGGGCGGGACGATGGCCACCCTGGGGCGTTTCCTGCCGCCGGTGGGGCTGCTGGTCGGCGTCTATCTGGTCTGGGCCGGGGCGGATCAGCCTGGAGGCGCATTCCAGGGCGGCACCGTCCTTGCCGCGATGGGGATCCTGGCCGCGATGGCCGGGCGCCTCGATCCGCCGCGGGTGGACCGGCCGGCCTGGCGCGTGGGCCTGGTGATCGGGCCGGGGGTGTTCCTGCTGACGGGCATCGCCATGCTAGCGGCGGGGCTGGGGTTCCTGACCTATCCGCAGGCGTTCGCCAAGCCGATCATCGTCGGCATTGAGATCTTCCTGACCCTGTCGATCGCCGTCACGCTCGGGCTACTGGTGCTCGGGCCGCCCGGCGAGCGGCCCGGCGGCGCGGAGGGGCGCCGATGCTGATCGACGCATTCGCCATGACCGGCGCGGCGCTGATCGGGCTGGGGTTTTACGGCCTGACCGCCAGCAAGCATCTTCTGCGCCGGGTTGTCGCCTTCAACGTCATCGGCTCGGGAATCTTTCTCTATTTCGGGGCCTTCGCCTCGCGCGGGAGCACGCCCGACCCGGTGCCCCAGGCGCTGATCATCACTGGGATCGTGGTCGCCCTCTCGGCCACCGCGCTGGCGATCGGGCTTGTGGTGGCCCATGCGCGCGAAAGCGGCAGCGCCGTGCTGCCCGAAGACGAGACGGGTCACCACGGATGAGCGCGATCGTCATTTCCCTGGCCGCCCCCCTGCTGGCGGCGCTGGTGGCGGTCGCCCTGCCGCGCATGGCCGTGCTTGCGGGCGCCGGAGCCGCGATTCTGGTGCTCGGCGCGTCGATCGTGCTGGCGGCGCGGGTGCTGGCCGAAGGGCCGGTGGGGTTCGTGCCGGGCGGCTGGCCGGTGCCACTGGGGATCGCCCTGTCGGCCGACGGGCTGGCGGTGGCGTTCCTGGCCATGTCGGCGCTGGTGATGACGGCGGTGCTGGCCTCGGCCGCGCGCGACTTCGCCCCCGGAAACGGCCGCGCGGCCTTTGGCTTCTGGCCGCTGGCGCTGCTGCTGTGGGGGGCGGTCAACGCGATCTTCCTGTCGCGCGATCTGTTCAACCTCTATGTCGGGCTGGAACTGCTGACGCTGGTCGCGGTGGCGCTGGTGGCGCTGTCGGGCAAGCCAGCGACCCTGGCGGCGGCGATGCGCTACATGATCTGGGCGCTGATCGGCTCCCTGCTGTATCTGCTGGGGGTCGTCATCATCTATGGCGGGCATGGTACGCTGGATATCGCGCTGCTCCATGGTCGCGCGCCGGCACCGGCCGACGGGCTGGCGCTGGCGCTGATCACCGCCGGGCTGGCGGTCAAGACGGCGCTGTTTCCCTTTCACGTCTGGCTGCCGCCTGCTCATGCGGGGGCGCCCGCGCCCGCCTCGGCCATGCTGTCTGCGCTGGTGCCCAAGGCCTCGTTCCTGATCATCGTGCGGCTGTGGTTCGAGACGATGCCCGACATCGCCAACCCGCAGGCGCTGGTCCTGCTGGGCGCGCTTGGCGCGGCGGCGGTCGTCTATGGCGGGCTGCTCGCCATGGGACAGACCCGGCTGAAGTCGATCATCGCCTATTCGACGGTCGCCCAGATCGGCTATCTGTTCCTGATCTTTCCGCTGGCAGGAGGCGGGGGCGGCGCCCAGCCCTGGGCCGCCGGCGTCTGGAGCGGCACGATCTTCCATGCCGTCAGCCATGCCCTGGCCAAGGCCTCGATGTTTCTCTCCACGGGCCTCTTCGTCCGCGCCGTCGGCGATGACGCGATCGCGGCGCTGCGCGGGCTGGCGCGCGAATTGCCGGTGGCGACATTCGCCTTTGGCCTTGCCGCCATCTCGTTGATGGGGCTGCCGCCTTCGGGCGCCTTCACGGCCAAATACATGTTGCTGACGGCGACCTTCCCGTCGGGCCAGTGGTGGTGGGCAATCGTCCTGCTGGGCGGCGGGCTGATGGCGGCGATCTACCTCTATCGCCCGATCGAGGCGCTTCTTGCCCCCGAGCCGGCGGTCGTCCTGCACCGTCCCGCCCGGTGGGAGGAGTGGGTGCCCCTTGTCCTGGCGTTGGCCGCGATCCTTCTGGGACTCTTTTCGGCGGTGCCGTTCGAGCTTGTTCACATCGGCCGGCCGGAAACCGCGGTGGAGGGGCTGTGAGCGCGTTTCTTCCGCTTCTGATCCTGCTGACCTCGCTGTTGCCGGCGGTGCTGACCTTCTTTTTGCCGCAGAACGCCCATCTGTTGCGCAACGGGCTGTCCATCGGCGGCGCGGTGACGAAGCTGGCGCTGATCGCGGTCATGCTGGTGGCCGTGGCCGAGGGCACAATCTACAAGGCGGAGATGCCGCTGGCGCCGGGGCTGTTCCTGGCGCTGCATCTGGATGCTCTGGCGCTGCTGTTCATGACGCTGTCGGCGGTGCTGTGGCTGCTGACCACGATCTATGCGGTGGCCTATCTGGGCGATACGCCGAACCTGTCGCGCTTCTTCGGCTTTTTCAGTCTCTGCGTCGCCGCGACGACGGGACTGGCCATGTCGGGGTCGCTGGTCACCTTCTTCATCTTCTTCGAGCTGCTGACCCTGTCCACCTGGCCGCTGGTGATCCATCGCCAGACCGAGGATTCGATGCGCGCGGGCCGCATCTATCTGAGCTATGCGCTGCCGGCCAGTGCGGCGCTGCTGGTGGCCATCGTCTGGCTGGAGGCCACCACCGGCCCGATCCTGTTCACCCAGCCCGCGCCGCTGGAGCGGTTGGGCGACACCGAACTGCGGATCATCTTTGCCCTCTTCATCGCGGGGCTGGGGGTCAAGGCCGCGCTGGTGCCTTTGCATGGCTGGCTGCCTGCCGCGATGTCGGCGCCTGCGCCCGTGTCTTCGCTGCTGCATGCGGTGGCGGTGGTCAAGGCCGGGGCCTTCGGTGTGCTGCGCGTGACCTTCGATGTGTTCGGGATCGATCGCGCGGTGGAGCTTGGCGTAGGGCTGCCGCTGGCGGCGCTGGCCTCGGTCACGATCATCTGGGGCTCGGTCAGGGCCTTGCAGCAGGATGACATCAAGAAACGGCTGGCCTTCTCGACGGTCAGCCAGGTCAGCTATATCCTGCTGGGGGCGGGCTTGGCGTCGCCCTTCGCGGTGATCGGCGGGCTGGTGCATCTGGTCCACCAGGGGCTGATGAAGATCACCCTGTTCTTCTGCGCGGGCATCTTCGCCGAGCGGGCGGGCGTCAAGAAGATCCACGGGCTGAACGGCATGGGCGCGCGGATGCCCTGGACCTCGCTGGCCTTCTCGCTCGGGGCGATGGGGATGATCGGTCTGCCGCCCTTGGCCGGGTTCGTGACCAAATTCTATCTGGGGATGGGCGCCTTGCAGGCGGGTGCGCCCTGGGTGCTGGGGGTGCTCGCGGCATCGACCCTGCTGAACGCGGCTTACTTCCTGCCGCTGCTGTATAGGCTGTGGGTGCTGCCCGCCCCTGCGGACGCGCAGGGCGACGAGAAGTCGCCGGGCATGATCGTGCCTGCCGTGCTGACGGCGCTGGCCTCGCTCGGGGTCGGGCTGCTGGCCGCCTCGGCGCTCAGCCCGCTTGGCTGGGCCACGCTGATCGCCGCGCGGGAGTGGTTGAAATGACGCTGTGGACCGGGCCGCTGTTTCCGTTCCTGGTGCTGGTCTGGCCGCTGCTGCTGGCGGGCATCGCGGTGCTGCCGGTGTCGCGCGCAACCACGCTGCGGGTGCTGCCGATAGCCCCGCTGCCCGCGCTGTGGCTGGCGCTGGACCCGCTGTCGGAGACGACGATGCTGCCCGGTCTGCTGCTGGGCGTGTCGCTCGGGCTGGACCCGGGGCGCGCTCTGCTGCTGGCGATGACGGCGGCGCTTTGGGTGCTGGCCGGGCTGGCGGCGCAGCGCATGGCGGGGGACCGGCGGATCGGGGTCTTCGCGGGGCTGTGGGGGCTGACGCTGGCCGGCAATCTGGGGGTGCTGCTGGCGCAGGATATCGCGACCTTCTACGTCTCGTTCGCGGCGGTGTCGCTGGCAGGCTGGGCGCTGGTCGTCCACGACCGCAGCGCGGCCGCGCTCGCGGCCGGGCGGGTCTATATCGTCATGGCCGTCCTGGGCGAGGTGGCGCTGCTGGCGGGTTTGCTCCTGGGTGCGAATGCGGCGGCGCAGAGCCTGCTGGTCGCGGATCTGCGCGCGGCCTTGGCATGGGCGCCCGAGGCGCCGCTGGCCATCGCGCTGCTGATCGTGGGCTTCGGCATCAAGGCGGGCCTCGTGCCGCTGCATCTGTGGTTGCCGCTGGCCCATCCCGCAGCGCCGGTGCCGGCCTCGGCGGTGCTGTCAGGGGCGATCGTGAAGGCGGGGCTGGTCGGAATGATCGTCTTCCTCCCGGAGGGGGCGATGGGTCAGCTGCTGGTCGTGCTGGGCCTTGCCGGTGCCTTCGGAGGCGCGATCTGGGGCCTGACCCAGTCCAACCCCAAGGCGATCCTGGCCTATTCCACCGTCAGCCAGATAGGGCTGATGATCCTGCTGATCGGCGCCGGCGGCGCGGCGCGCGAACTGGTGCCCTTTTACGCGCTGCATCACGGGCTGGCCAAGGGCGCGCTGTTCCTGCTGGTCGGCGTCATGTACTTGTCCTGGAAGCCGGTCCATCATTGGTTGGTCCTGGGCGCAGCGGCGCTTTGCGCGGCGTCGCTGGCGGGAGTGCCGCTGTCCGGCGGGGCGCTGACCAAGGCTGCCGTGAAGGCAGCGCTGCCTGCCGAACTGGCCCTTGCCCTGACCCTGTCTTCGGTGACGACGACCCTGGTGATGGGCTGGTTCCTGTGGCGGCTGTGGCACACCAAGCCGGCAGCGCAGCCGGCACGGTTCTGGTCCGCGTCCTTTGCGCTGCCGGCCCTCGCCGGACTCGGCGCATACGCCGCGCCCTGGCTGCTGTGGGATCGATGGACAGGTAAGGCGCCGGGCTATCCCCTGTCCGCCCCGGCCATCGCCGATGGCGTCCTGCCGATCGCTGTCGCGCTGCCTGTTCTTGCTTGGCTGCTCTGGCGCCCGCTTCCGCAGGTGCCGCCCGGAGACCTGCTGGCGTTACGCAATCGCCTAGCCATGCCGAGGGTCCGTCTGCCTCCTGTTCCGGCCCTTGCACGGCCGAAGCGTCCGATCGCCGTGCGAGTGGCCGCCGGGTTGGCCGCCCTGGAGGCGCTGCTGACGCAGTGGCAGATTGGCGGCGCCATCCTTCTGGCAGCGGTCATCGGTCTCAATGCTGTTTTAGGTTGACAATTTGGCTGATGCCGTCACAGGCGGCGAGTTTTCGCAGCGCGCCACCGACGGAACGGTCAAGCAGCGTGGGTCCGGTTTGGAGCGGCGATGACGCCCTCGACCAGGACCCGACAGCCGGTCTCAGGAAAACCCCTTTCTAACGCAGGGGCATTCGTCTGAGCCGAGTCACGATGTGGCGCTGCCCCGCACCCCGGCGATCACCCGGCCCGCAATGCCATGGACATGTTTGCAGAACTTGACGCGCTCAATTCCGGCAGGCTGGTGACGGCGCTCAGTCCCGGTAGCCGGGATCGAGGCGATCGAGTTTCCGCAACAGCGCCGGCCACATCCGCGTTCCCTTGGGCGTAGCGCCGGCCTCGAACTGGGCGGCGGCGTGGGCCACCAGCGGTTCGGGCGGAATCGCCAGTTCGGCACCGGTCTGCATCGCGGCGACCTGGATGCGGCAGCTCATCTCCAGGTAATACATGTGGTAGAAGGCCTCGGCCACCGAGCGGCCGACAGTCAGCAAGCCATGGTTCTCCAGGATCATCGCGGGCTTGCCGCCGAGATCGCGGGCAAGGCGGTCGCGCTCCGACAGGTCGAGCGCGATGCCCTCGTAGGCGTGGTAGGCGACGCCGTCGTAGAACTCCATGCTCATCTGGTTGAGCATCAGGAGCGGGCTCTTGAGGGCGGCGACCGTCATTCCGGCCAGGGTATGGGTGTGCATGACGCAGAGCGCGTCGGGCCTGGACATGTGGATCGCGGAATGGATGGTGAATCCAGCCGGATTGACCCGCTGGTTCAGGTCCTCCGCCAGACCGGGTTCGGCAAGCTGGCCGTCCAGGTCGACCGTGACGAGGTCGCTGGCCCGGATCTCGTCGAAGGTCATGCCGTAGGGGTTGATCAGGAAACGATGCCCCTCCCCCGGCAGCCGCACGGACGTGTGCGTGTAGATCATGTCGTCCATGCCGTAATGGGCCAGCAGCCGGTAGGCGGCCGCCAGATCGACGCGCAGTTGCCGTTCTTCCGCTTCGTGCATCATGTCGGTGCCGTTTCCGATGTTGGTGGTTGGTTGTTTCGTTGCCGCCCGGCGATGTAGTGGGACGCGATCCCGCGCATCCGGTCGCCGCCGAACTCGCCGCGATGGCCGCCGTGGACGACGCCGACCGGCAGATCGATCAGGCGGCGCATGGTCTCCACATAATCCCGTATGTCGGAACCAGGCAAGTCATCGATCAGGATGCCATCGTAGATGACGTCGCCCGCGAACAGCGTTCCCGTGTCCTCCTCCCACAAGGCGATGCCGCCGGGCGAGTGTCCGGGCAGGTGGAGCACCTGGAAACGGCGGTCGCCGATGTCCACCTCGTCGCCCTCCCCCACCAGCCGCGTCGGCTCGACCCCTTCGGTGCGGCAGGCGGCGATGTCGAAGCCGGGCCACGGGACCGCGTCCACCAGGAGGCCGCCGGTGTCGAAACCCGCCCCGGCCAGCCCGCGCAGTGTGTCGGGGTCGAACTGGTCGAAGGTCAGGCTGCCCACCTCGGCGGTGGTCCGGAGCGTATCGGCCTCCGCCGGATGGACCAGGATCTCGGCATCGCGAAACTCCCGGTGGCCGCCCCTGTGATCGACATGGGCGTGGGTGGTGAACAGGATCAGCGGCTTGTCGATCAGGGGGGCGACGGCGTCGCGCAGCCGGCCGACGCCCATGCCGCTGTCGATCAGGAGATCGCGCGCGGAGCCCTTGACCAGATGGCTATTGGCCCGGACCAGACGGTGGCAATGGGGTTCGGTGATCCGGTGGACGCCGGGTTCGACCTCCTCGATCGTGAACCAGGGATCGGCCACCGGCAGGGTTCCGGTCATCGCGGTCTCCTTCAGGGAGGATGATGTCAAACGGGCGTCAGCCCGCGATGGCGTCAATCCACTTGTTGAGCGCGTCGTCGTAGTGGTCGGCGTACCACAGCTCGTCACGGATCACCTGCTTGGCGAGGTTTTCCGGATAGCCGGGGTCGATCCGGCGCTGCTCGGCGGTCAGCAGCGCCGAGGCCGCGGGATTGGACGGGGAATTGCCCAGCTTGTCCAGCAGCAAGATCTGGCGTTCCGGGATCAGGGTCGAGGCGATGAATTTCTGGACCTCGGCGCCGGCCGGATTGCCCTTGGGAACGACCCAGGCGCCCGGACAGTAGTTGGCCCCGTCCCAGATCCACTTGACCCTGCCGCCGGTGTCTCGTTCGAGCACGCTGGAACGCGTGCTGTAGATGCAGCCCATCACGATCTCGCCGTCCAGGAACATCTGCTGGCTCTCCGACCCGCTGTCCCAGAAGATCAGGTGGTCCTTGATGGTCCGCATCTTGGCGATGGCCCGGTCCATGTCGAGCGGATAGAGGTCCTCGGGCGCCACGCCGTCGGCCAGCAGGGCGCCCTCGGCGGCGCCCATCATGTATTTCCACAGGGTGCGCTTGCCGGGATACTTCTCGACGTCGTAGAAGTCGGCCCAGCCGGTCGGGGCCTTGCCGCCCATCTTGCCGGCGTCGTAGGCGATGACGAAGCTGAAGCCGTAATTGGCGATGCCGTGCTCCCAGGCCCAGCCCTCGCGGATCATCGACTTGTCGACGACGGAGTAGTCGATCGGCTCCAGGTAGCCCTTGCGCCCTAGATCGATGGCGATGAAACCGTCGGCGTCGCAGACGTCCCAGATGACGTTGCGCTCGTCGACCTGGGCCCGGATCTTGCCGGGCAGCGGAGCGCCGCCGACGATGCTGACCGGCGTGCCGCTGTCCCTCGCGAAGGGGGCGCCCCAGGCTTCCGCCATGAAGGTGGCGGCGTCGCCGCCGAAGTTGGAGACGACGATCTCCTTGGCTTGGGCCAGCGCGTCACCGGCACCGAGGCCGGCCCCCGCCAGCGGCACGGACAGGCCCAGCGCGCCCGCGAGCTTGAAGAAATCGCGGCGCTCGATGCGCCCCGCCCTGAGGTCGTCCAGTCCGATCTGGAGCCTGTCCAGCTTGAAGGCCTTGAGTGACATGGGGCCGGTCTCCTTGTGAGGGGGGTCAGCGTTGGGAATTCAGCGGTGGTCCTTGGAATCGCCGCGGGTGACGTGGGGCACGATGGCGACCGCGCCGGCGGCATCGACCGCGTAGCCGCGCACGCCCGCGAAGGAGATTCCGTGACGGTCGAGCAAGGCGACGGCGGCCTCCTCCTGGCCGGCGGGGACGTAGAGGAAGAAGTGGCGCTCGCCCGTCTCCGTCAGGTTGTCCGCCGTCAGAGAACAGGTCCGCCACGCCGCCACCGGGGCGTCGTCCAGGGTCTCCGCGACCTCGCCGATCTCGCGGACCTCGCCCTGGGTGTTGACGATGACGATGTCCGGGAAGTGCTCGGCGCCCTCGAACGGGATCGAGCGGGTCGGACGGTCGACGTTGGTCAGCGTGACGTAGTCGGCGGGCCAGTCGGTCTGGTCGTGGAAGGGAAAGCGGGTCCGCGCCACGTGGCGGACGACCGCGTCGTGCTGGCTGCTGGGCATGGCTGATGTCGTCCTATCGATGGTCACTTCATTGATGGTCGTAGCGGTCGCCGCGGGTCAGGAAGGGTGTCACCCGCACGGCGTCGCCATCGACCTCCCACTCGCGCAGGCCCGCGAACGAGATGGCGTGGCGGTCCAGTTCGCGGAGCGCGTCGGGCGCCAAGCCCCGCGGGACGTAGACGAAGAGATTCCTGACGCCCGTCTCGTTCAGGGTGTCTGCGATGGCGGAGCAGGCGGCCCAGCGCGCCACGGCGGCGGCGTCGATCACGGTCTCGACCTCGCCCAGGCGGCAGGGCTCGCCCCGCTCGTCCAGGATGACGATGTCGGGCGAGATCGGACCGTCCGGGGTGTCGATGACGTGGGAGCCGAAATTGGCGATGGTGATGTAGCCGACGGGCCAATCGGTCTGGCCCGGAAACGGGAAGCGGTTGGCGGCGACGAAGCGGACGACGCGGTCGTGGTCCGCGGTGGTCAAGGGCATCGGCCCCTCCTTGCGTGTCAGGGGTGAGCCGGCGGGATCAGACGGGATCGCGGATCAGGGGAGCGGTCGAGCAGTGCGGCCCGCCGCCGCCCGAGCACACCAGATCGTACCGGACCGTGATCACCTCGACGCCGCGGGACGCGAGGCGGTCGAGCGTGTAACCGGACGCCCCTTCCGTGATGATCAGGCGCCGGGGAGCGACCGCCAGACCGTTGATGATCCAGGGGTTGTCCTCATGGTGGACCTCGATCGTCTCGATGCCGAGCGCCTTGAGCCTTTGCAGGAAGCTGAAGGGGAGCTGCGCCGGATTGACCAGTGCCAGATCGGGCGCGATCATCAGGAAGACGCCGTCGATGTGCAGGCGGTAGCCGGTCAGGTCGATCCGGATCAGCTCGACGCCCTGCGAGCGCAGCACCTCCTCGATCTGGAGGGCGCCCTCCTCGTTGCCGCGCGACGACACGCCGAACACGGCGGTCCTGTCATTGAGCCAGGCGAAGCCGCCGCCCTCGGCCACGGCGGTGCCGGACAGCGTCCGCAGGATGGGACAGCCGAGCGCCGCCAGCGTCCGCGTCGCCGGGACCTCCTCGCCCCGCCGGATGCGCGGCCCGAGGCGCGTCACGATGGCGCCGCCGCCGACGCCGATCACGGCGTCGCGGGTGTAGCAGGACTTCATCCGGCCGGGCGCCGGGCCGTCGAGCATGACGACCTCGACCCCCTCGGCCTTCAGCACCGCGACATAGGCGTCGTGCTGGGCCTGCATCCCCGCGAGGTCGGGGCCTTGGGCGCCGCGCCAGTACCATCCTTCCTGGATGTCGCCGAAGGCGCCCATCTCCAGGCGCTTGGAGGTGTCGACGATCCCGACCTCGGGGCCGGGGCGGTGCATCAGGACCACGCGGAGGCGTCCGACATCGTTGGTGCAGCCCCACGGCCTGCCCCACCAGCGCGTCAGCTGGGCCGGGTCCTCGAAGGCCGGCTCGGCCTCGGACGGGAACACCTTGATCAGTTGGTTATAGCGCCAATCGTTCTCGGTCATCACGCTCATGGCACGGGATTTCCTTGTTCGGTCGCTCCGGCGATCCGCGCGGAGCCGGAGGTGCTGGATTTCAGATGCCGACGATCGGATCGCCGCCGTTGGGGCAGACGAGCTGCCCGGTCATGAAGCCGCCGCGCGGACCGGTGACGAACAGGATCCAGCCCGCGATCTCGTCCGGCTCGGCCCACCGCTTGACGAGGTTGAGCTGGGCCTCCTCGTCCAGCGCCTCCTGGCCGTAGCGGAGCGTCATGCCGCTGCGGACGACACCCGGCGCCAGCGCGTTGACGAGGATGCCGTGGGGGGCGAACTCGCGCGCCCAGGACTTCGCGAAACCGATCACGGCGGCCTTGGCGGCGGCGTAGTGGCTGGAGCGCTCGAACCCGACCTGCCCGCGGTTGGAGGCGATGTTGACGATGCGGCCGTAACCCTTCGCCTTCATGCCGGGCAGCACGGCGCGGGTCGCCGCCAGCGTGCCCCAGACGTGGATCTCGAAAAGGCGTTCGTAGGCGGCGCGGTCGATATCCTCGATGACGGCGTTGAAGCCCGGCACGCCCGCGTTGTTGACCAGGATATCCACCCCGCCAACCTCCTCGACGCTGCGGCGCAGGCTGTCCTCGTCGGCGACGCTGTAGGCGGCCCCGACCGCCTCGCCGCCTGCCCGCCTGATGGCGGCGACGGTGGTGGCGACGCGCTCCGGATCGATGTCCTGGACGATGACCCGAGCCCCGGCGGCGGCGAACAGGCGGGCGGTCGCCTCGCCGATCCCGCTGCCCGCTCCCGTCACCATCGCGACCCGGCCGGCGAATTCACTCATCCCGTTTCTTCCTCCTCGATGCTGGTTTCGGCCTGGGCCCGGGTTCGGCGATCACCCCGGCGAAGACGAGGTCGAGGTGCCGTTCCACCGCCTCCTTGAGGTCGTCGATCGACATCGCGTCGTCGGAGACGAGGCGGCTGAAGTGATAGGTGCCGATGGCGGTCACCAGATCGGCCAGCACCTCCAGGTCGACTTCCTTCTTGATGGTGCCGCGCTCCTGGAAGCCGGTCAGCATCAGGACGTAGTGGCGCTTGATCAGCCATTGGAAGCGCAGCGACACGCGATGGGCGGTGCCGCGCGGCTCCCGGTACGGGGCGGACAGGATCGCCCGCCAGCATTCCCGGCTGAGGGTGCGCAGCGCCTGGTCGGCCAGCAGCTTCTCGAAGGCCCGGATCGCCTCCATCGGATCGGCGGGCGGATCGCGCACCAGGGCCCGCCGTTCCGGCAGGGACGCCCGGACGTGGCGCACCGCCAGCGTCGTCAGGATGTTCGCCTTGGTCGTGAAATAGTTGTAGACGGTGGCGGGCGCCACCTGGGCCGATTCCGCGATCTCCTCGATCCGCGTCGTCTCGTAGCCCCGGGAGGCGAACAGCTCGGACGCGACGTTCAGAACCTGCTCGACCCGGGCCTGCCGGTGCCGCGCCCTCAGACCAGCCATCGGAAAAACCACCCTCGATCCACCGCCAACACGAGGGATGATACGCGAGCCGAACTTGGAGTCGACTCTTTTTTTAGACTTGACTTCAAATTGCACCCACCCGAGCATTGGCGCCGAAAACACCCCTCGCGGATCACGACGGGGGGAGCCCGCCGGACGCTCGCGATCCGGTCGGCGCAAGGAACTGGCACAGGGAACGGGTTCGTCCGTCGGGAACCACGCGCGGGGCGTCGATCAGGTGGCGTCCGCTGGGAGATGAGGGAATTCACATGACGAGATCCACATTCAACGACGACCTGGTCGAGATCGCCGCCGACGCGCTGCGGGCCGGCCGCCTCGCCCGCCGCGACTTCCTGAAGGTGCTGGGCGCCGCCGGCCTCCTGCCGGCGGTCGGCGCCGGCTTGGGGGCGCTGCCGTTCGGGTCCAGCCCGGCGGCGGCCAAGGCGGCGGAGCTGGTGCTGTGCAACTTCGGCGGTGACGCCGTGGCCGGCATGGGCGAGGCCTGGGGCAAGCCGTTCACCGCCGACACCGGTATCCCGGTGCGGGTCGATGGCGGCAGCCCGCTGGCCGGCAAGATCAAGGCGATGGTCGAATCCGGCTCGGTGAGCTGGGACATCTGCGACGGTGACGGCTTCCTGTGCAACCAGCTGGGCAAGCAGGGCCTGCTGGAGGAGGTCGACTACGGCGTGGTCGACAAGTCGCTGGTGCGGGACGGCTGGGCGTGGCCGCACGGCATCGCCAACTACACCTACAGCTTCGTGCTGGCCTATCGGAAGGACATGTTCCCCGACAAGCCGCCCACATACGCCGACTTCTTCGACACCGCGAAGTATCCCGGCAAGCGGACCATGTGGAAATACCAGATGGGCGCCATGGAGGCCTGCCTGCTGGGCGACGGCGTCAAGCGGGACGCCTTGTACCCGGCCGACCTGGACCGCGCCATCGCCAAGGCGCGCTCGCTGGGCGATGACGTGATCTATTGGGAATCCGGCGCCAGCAGCCAGCAGATGTTCCTGGATGGCGAGGTCGTGATGGGCAACATCTGGAACACGCGGGCCAGCATCCTGGAGCGCGACACCCAGGGCGCCGTGACCTGGACCTGGAACGACGGCGTCTTCTGCCCGTCGTCCTTCGTGATCCCCAAAGGCAATCCGGCCGGCTCGGAGGCGGCGCAGAAGTTCATGGCGTCGATGCTCGACCCCGCCCGGCAGATCAAGCTGCTCCAGCTGCTCGGCAACGGCCCGTCCAACCCGGCGGCCTCCGCGATGCTGCCGCCCGAACTGCGCCGGATCGATCCCGGTTACGCCGACAACGTCGCGGTCCAGGCGATCCGCAGCGAGGAGTGGTACGAGATGTACTACGACGCGGCCGTGGAACGCTGGATCGACGGCATCTCCGGCTGACGGGGGACGCCGAAGTGGCGAAGAGGCCCTTGTCCGGGGAGCCCTATGTCGGGTTCCTGCTGCCGGCGGCGCTGCTGGTCTGCGGGCTGTTCCTGATCCCGATCGGGCAGCTGGTGGCGCTGTCGTTCGGCGGGCCGGACGGGCCGACGCTCCGCTGGTACGAGCAGGTCGCGGCGACCGACAGCATCCACCGCATCCTGCTGACGACCTTCCGGATCGTCGGGCTGACCACGGCGATCGCGGTCGCGCTGGGCTACGCCGTCGCCTACGCCATGGCCCACATGGGCGAGCGGCAGCGGCTGGCCCTGCTGCTCTGCGTGCTGGTGCCGTTCTGGCTGTCGGTGCTGGTGCGGGCGCTGGCGTGGCTGATCCTGTTGCGCAACAACGGGATCGTCAACGAGGCGCTGCTGGGATCGGGGCTGATCGCCGCACCCCTGCCGCTGGTGCGCAACGAGCTCGGGGTCGTGATCGGCATGGTCCATTACCTGGTGCCCTATGCCGTCTTCCCGATCTTCGCCGCCATGCGGGGGCTCGACGGCCGCCTGATGATGGCGGCGCGCAGCGTCGGCGCGTCGCCGTTCCGAACCTTCACCGACATCTACCTGCCGCTGACGCTGCCGGCATTGTTCGGGGCCGGTCTGCTGGTCTTCGTGTTCGGCCTTGGCTTCTTCGTCACGCCCGCCATCCTGGGAGGTGGCCGGGTCGTGATGCTGAGCGAGTATGTCAGCATCTCCGTGCTCCAGACGCTGCGCTGGGGCCTGGCCGCCGCCTTGTCGGTCGTGCTGCTGGTGGCGACGCTGGCGCTGATCGCGATCGTCAGCCGCGTCACCGGCGTGCGCCGGATGCTGGGAGCCTCGTGATGGATCTTCGGGGCTGGGCTAGGCCCATGATCTTCGCGGTCGCCTGGGTGATCGCCCTGTTCCTGCTGCTGCCGGGACTGGTCACCATCCCGGTCGCGTTCAACGACAGCCGCTTCATCGCGCTGCCCCAGGGAGCGTGGTCGCCACGCCACTTCGAGACGCTGTTCACGTCGGGGCCGTGGCTGTCCAGCATCGCCGACAGCCTGGGCGTGGCGCTGGCTTCCACCGTGCTGGCGGTCTGCCTCGGCACCGCCTGCGCCGTCGGGCTGTGGCGGGTGAGGCCGTGGCTTGCCGGGCTGGTCGGCGCCCTCATGCTGGCGCCCATGATCTTCCCGCCGATCGTCAGCGCGCTGGCGCTGTACCGCGCCTGGGTCGCCATCGGGCTCTACGACACCTGGGCCGGCGTCGTGCTGGCCCACACCATCCTGGCGATCCCCTACGTGATCATCGCTGTCACGACATCGCTGTCCATGCTGGACGCACGGCTGGAGCAGGCCGCCCGCAGCCTGGGCGCCACGCCGCTGCGCACCATGGTCGACGTCATCCTGCCCAACATCCGCACCGGCGTCGCGACCGCCGCCGTCTTCGCCTTCGTCGTGTCGTGGGACGAGATCGTCGTCACCCTGTTCGTGTCGAGCCGGGCCGTCTACACGCTGCCGCGCCGCATGTGGGACGGCATCCGCGAGAGCGTCGATCCGACGGTTGCTGCGGTGGCGGTCGTGCTGATGGCGCTGACCGCGCTGGGAGTCCTCGCCGCGATCGTCGTCACGCTCCGCCGTCCCGCCCGAACCACCTGAGCCCGAGATATCCGCCCGAAATACTTGAAGGACCCCATGCTTCCGCCCCTGATCCAGAACCCGCCGCCCTGGCCCAACGGCGCCCGCTGCGCCGTGTGCTTCTCGTTCGACATGGACGTGGAGAGCCTGCTGCACCTGAACCACCGAGAGGCGGCGCCATCGCGGCTGGCGACCTCGTCGGCGCTGCGCTACGGCCCCTTCGTGGCGATCCCCCGGATCATCGACATCTTCCGCCATTACGGAATCAAGCAGACGGTGTTCGTGCCGGGCTGGTGCATCGAGGCCTATCCGCGCGCGATCGAGGCGCTGGTCGAGGCGGGGCATGAGATCGGCCATCACGGCTGGCTGCACGAGCGGCCCAACACCCTGTCGCCCGGCGACGAGGCGCGCGTGCTGGACCGCGCGCTGGAGGCCTTCGACAGGGTGGTGGGGGCGCCCCCCACGGGATACCGGGCGCCGGCCTACGCCCTGTCGGAACACACGCCCGACCTGCTGGTCGAACGGGGCTTCACCTATGACGCCTCGCTGCTGGGCGACGACGTGCCGTACCTGCTGGGATCGTCCAAGGGGACGCTGGTCGAACTGCCCTCCGACTTCGCGCTGGACGACTGGGTGCAGTACGTCAACATGAAGGAATTCGGCTACATGATGCCGATCCAGGCGCCGGAGCGCGCCATGGAGGTGTTCCGCGCCGAGTTCGACGCGGCCTGGGCTTATGGCGGGTTGTGGATCTCGGTCTGGCACCCGTTCGTCTCGGGCCGGCTGGCGCGGGCCGACGCGATGGCCCGGCTGATCCGGCACATGATGGACAAGGGCGATGTCTGGTTCGCGCCGATGACCGAGATCGCGGCCCATGTCCAGGGCTTGGTGGATCGGGGCGAATGGACGCCCCGGACCGACGCTGTGCCGTTCTGGGCGGCGCCGGTCGATCATCTCGTGACGCCGAGCCGAGGCTGACATGGCGGTGACGTCGAGCGTTCCAGACCCGGTGCCGCCTCCCTCGCCCACGGAAGCCCCCCGCGGCAGGCCCAGGATCGCGCTGTCGATCCGCGACCTGACGAAGCGGTATGGCTCGGTCGCCGCGATCGACCGGCTGTCGCTGGACATCGCCTCGGGCGAGTTCCTGAGCCTGCTGGGGCCATCGGGCTCGGGCAAGTCGACCATCCTGATGGCGATCGCCGGCTTCGTCGATCCGGACGGCGGCGACATCCTGCTGGACGGGCAACCGGTCGGCGGGTTGCCGCCGGAGAAGCGCGGCTTCGGCGTGGTGTTCCAGGGTTACGCGCTGTTTCCCCACATGACGGTGCGGGGAAACATTGCCTATCCGCTGAAGCTGCGGGGTATCCGGGGCGCCGAGCTGGACCGGCGGGTCGAGCGCGCGATCGACCTGGTGCATCTCCAGGCCTTCGCCGAACGGATGCCGCGGCAGTTGTCCGGCGGCCAGCAGCAGCGGGTGGCGCTGGCCCGCGCGCTCGTGTTCGATCCGGCGGTGGTGCTGCTGGACGAGCCGCTGTCGGCCCTGGACAAGAAACTGCGGGCGGAGCTTCAGTTCGAGCTGAAGAGCCTGCACCAGCGGCTGGGCACGACCTTCGTCAACGTCACCCACGACCAGGAGGAGGCGATGACGATGTCCGACCGCATCGTCATCCTGCGCGACGGCCGCGTCCAGCAGACCGGCACGCCCGACGCGCTGTACAACACGCCGGCCACCCGCTTCGTCGCCGACTTCCTCGGCCGGGCGAACTTCCTGGAGGGACAGGCCGGGCCGGTCTCCGGCGGCTGCCTGACGATCGACATCGGCGGCGCCAGCCTGCGCCACCGCCTGCGGGACGGCGAGCCGCGGATGGCCCGGACGGCGCTGCTGGCGCTCCGCCCGGAACGGCTGTCGGTGCTGGCGCCGGACACGGCGGCGGGCGACCTCAACCGGGTGGAGGGGCGCGTGGTGACATCGGCCTTCGTCGGCAGCCAGCACATCCACGTGGTCGAGACGCCGCTCGGCGTGCTGGAGGCTCACACGCCGGCCTTTGGGGCGGGGGTATTGAGGAAGCCCGGCGAGGCGGTGGCGCTGGCTTGGCCCTGGGATGGCGGCGTGCTGGTCGAGGACCGGTGATCCGGATAAGGCGAGCGGCGCTGGCCTGCGGCCCGCCTCGACGTGATGGGATGAACGGCCTCCGCATCGGGCAAGATAGTGCCGCCTGATGGATGGGTCACCCTCATCAGGGAGATCGCGCTATGTCCGCGGCAGTCATCGGTCTTGATCTGGCGAATACGGGGTTTCAGAGTCTGTTTGTAGACGTCATGCTCTGATTTGCTGGGTGACAAGGCGGATCAGGCGGTCGAGCAGCCGGCGCCACAGACCCAGCCGGGTCCAGCGGGCGAACAGCGTATACAGCGTGCCGAACGGGATGTCGCACAGCAAGCCGAGGGCGCGCCACTGCAGTCCGCAAAATGCCACGCACCAGATCGCCAGGATCGCCTTGGCGCAGCGCCGCTCCGGCCAGTGGCGGCTTCAGCACGGAGCGGGTCCGCGGGGTGCCGTCCGCCGCCATGGCCGCGAGTTCCGCCAGCACCGCGTCGACGAAGGCATCGACGTCGGAGAACGCATCCCAGGAGGCCGGCGAAAGCTTGGCGGGTCTGACGGCGGTGCCCATATGCGGCTGGTCCGATAACTGTTGGCGACGGCCGCAGACAAAGCCCGCCGCCGTCCCGCGCGTCAGCCCTATTCACCTCAATGTAGCATCCCGGCCAGCACCGGCCGGCGCGTCCCGCCTGCGAACAGACTCTCACACCGCCTTCCGGACACTGACCGCGACGATCCTGTCGTATGGGATCGGACCGGACACAATGCCCACTTCCCGCGAAAAGGCGATCATGCCGGCGACCGAGCGCTCCGGCAGGCAGGTATCGTAGAACGGCAGGTCGCGCCGGATCAGTTCGGCGATCAAGCCGGTTTCCGCAGGCGGGAACAGCGCTCCGGCGATACGGGTCGCCACCTGGGGATCGTCGCGCAGCACAGCCTGCGCCTCGGCGACGGCGCGGGCCATGCCGATGGCGGCTTCCGGCGCCCGTTCGATCAGGCGGTCCGTCGTTGCCACGGTCGCGGTCGTGTAATCGAAGCACTCCGCCGGCCCGTCGCCGCGCCGGGGATCGAGAAACACCATGCCCTCGCCGCTCCGGACGGCCAGTTCCGCCCCCATGCCGTTCGCCCAGAACCCGTCGATCAGCCCTTCGGCCAGAGCCCGGGCGGCGGTCACGCCGTAATTGACCCGCGCGCCGGCGGCGCCGGGGATCGGGACGATCGTCACGCCGTCGATGCCCGACGCGGCCAGCAGCCGTTCCAGCGTCAGCCGCACCCAGGGCGCGGCGCCGATCCGGCATCGTCGCAACCCGGCGGCATCGCCCCGGTCCAGGCCCAGGTCGGCCCGCATGACGAGGAACCAGTAAAGCCCCCGGGACTGGGCGCAGATCAGCTTCACGCCATGCCAGTCGGGGAATGCCGACACGGCGGAATGGGACGAGCCGCCGACGAAATCGACCGTTCCGTCGCGCAGCGCCCGATAGGCCGCGTCTACCGGCGATATCACCTTCAGCGCGACGTCGAGCCCGTGCTTGCGGCAGAGCCCCAGCTCGATCGCCGCGATGGCCGGGAAATAGGAGGGTGAGACAAGGTCCGGGATCGCCAGTTTCATTCGGCCGCACTCCGCCGTTCCGGCATGGTGTCCGCATCGAGACGGTCGAGCGCGTCCAGCACCCGTTCCGGAGTGAAGGGGATCCGCGTCACGCGGGCGCCGGTCGCATCCTCGATCGCGTTCGCGATGGCCGCGGCGACCGCCAGCATCCCGCTCTCCCCCAATCCCTTGGCCCCGAACGGCCCCGGACCCAGCCCGTGCTCCTCCACGAAGCAGTCGAACCGGTCCGGCAGGTCGGCCGCCATCGGCACCCGGTAGGCCCGGGGATCGGCGTTCTCCGGCACCGCGCCGCCGCGATACCGCAGTTCCTCGAACATGGCCAGCCCGAACGCCTGGAGCGCCGCGCCGGCGATCTGCCCGACGCACGAGGCCGGATCGATCGCGTGGCCGGCGTCGGCGCCGACGACCAGTTGCAGGACCCTCAGGCGGCCGGTCGCCCGGTCCACCTCGACCTCCGCCCCGGCCCAGCTCGGCATCCAGAACAGGTTGCGGGCCCGCACCGGGGATCGCTCGTCGAACGGCACCTTCATCGCGCCGCGCCCGATGAAGACATGGCCGACCCCGCCGAACCAGGAGGCGATCATGGGACCCAGCGGAAACGTCTCCCCGCCCCGCCGCACCGCCCAGCCGTCCAGGACCAGATCCTCCGGACCGCATTGCAGATGCCCGGCGGCGAACCCCAGGATCTGCGCGCGCGCATCCTCCGCCGCGCGCTGGACCGCGGTTCCGGTGACCGTGGTGCCGCAGCTGACATGCGTCCCGTTGTTCAGCGGGGTGCGGTCGGTGTCGATCGGGGCGTAGCGCGCGTTCGCCAGCGGCAGGCCGAGGGCCAGGGTCGCGATCCGGCACAGGGTGGTCGCGGCTCCCTGGCCGATCTCCGTCGTGCCTGCGCTGACCGTCACGTCTCCGGCCTGGCTGACGGTCACGATGGCCTGGGCATGGTTGCCGGTGCCGCCGCCGTCCTTGATGCCGACAGCGAGCCCCATGCCGCGGCCGGCGCCGCCGCTCCGACCGCCGTTCCTTCGCTCATGATACCCTATGCGCCGACAGACCTCGTCCAGGCCGCGCCTCAGGTCGCTGTCCATGCCGCTGTCGCCGGGGGCGAACGGCTCGCCGACCTCCAGCAGGTTGCGCCGGCGGAATTCCAGGGGATCGATGCCGATCCGCCGCGCGATCATGTCGATCTGGCATTCCGAGGCATAGCTGGCCTGGGTGCCGCCGAAGCCGCGATAGGACCCCGCCGGGACGGTCGTGGTGCGGACGATCGACGCCCGGGTCAGCACCGATTTCCAGCGATAGGGGCCGGTGATGCGATATCCCGCCTTGAGCGCCACCATGGCGCTGGCATCGGCGTAGGCGCCGCCGTCAAGGCGCAGCTCCGACCGCCGGGCGACCAGCCTTCCGGCGGCATCGACGCCGGTGGTCAGCGTCAGGATCCCGGCATGCTTGGTCAGGGTCAGCAGGCTTTCGTCGAGGGTCAGGGCCAGCCGCACCGGCGCCCGCGCCTTCATCGCCATCAGCACGATCAGGGGCTCGTGCTTGCAGTAGCTCTTGCCGCCGAAGCCGCCGCCGATCATGGGCGAATGGATGCATATGTCATTGACCGGAAGCCCGAACATGCGGGCGATGTCGGCGCGGATCATGAAAGGATCCTGGTTGCAGGACCACAGTTCCACCCGCCCCGCCTCCACCCGCGCCACGCCCGAATAGGGTTCCAGGTAGTAGTGGCCGATGCGGGAGACCGCGAAGCTGTCGGTGGACACGTGGGCGGCCCCGGCCAGATCGGCAGCGACGTCACCCCGGGTATAGCCGTATTCGTACAGCACGTTCGGCGCCGGCTCGTTGCGGCTCCAGGATCCGGCGCCGACCCCCAGCGGCGGACCGGGATGCGGCTCGTCGAACAGCAGCGGCGCTCCGGGCGCCAGCGCTTCCTCCATCGTCGGGACCGGCGGCAGCGGCTGGTAGTCGACATCGATCAGCTCCAGCGCCGCCAGCGCCGTCATCTCGTCCGCCGCCACCACGGCGGCGACCGGATCGCCGACATACCGGACCTTGTCGATCGCGATCACGGGCTGGTCGCGGACCGAGAAGCCGTGGCGCGGGTCCGGCATCCGGGCCGCGTCCTCGCCCGTGACGACGCACACGACGCCCGGCAGCGCCAGCGCCCGGCGGGCATCGACGCGCAGGATGCGGGCATGGGGATGGGGGCTGCGCAGCAGCTTGGCATGGCGCATGCCGGGCAGCGCCGCGTCGACCGCGTAGCGGACCTCCCCCGTGACCTTGGAACGGCCGTCCATCGCTCAGGCTCCCTCTTCGCGGCGCAGGCGGGCCGCGGCGCGCACGGCGGAAATGATGGCGGAGTAGCCGGTGCAGCGGCAGACATTGGCTCCCAGCCAGGACCGGATGACCGCCTCGTCCGGGTCGGGATCCCGGTCCAGCAGCGCCCGCACGGTCAGGATGATCCCGGCCGTGCAGTAGCCGCACTGGAAGCCCCGTTCCTCGACGAAGGCCCGCTGCACCGGGTCGAGGGTGCCGTCGGCGGACGCCATGCCCTCGATCGTCACGACCGCCCGCCCAGCCACCTCGAACGCGAAGGTGGAGCAGGCCGCCATCGGCGCGCCGTCCACCAGCACGGTGCAGGCGCCGCAGACGGCCTGGTCGCATCCGATCCTGCACCCGTAAAGCCCGTGCACGTCGCGCAGGAGGTCCGCGAGCACCGCATTGTCTGGTGCATCCAGGGCCAGAACCCGGCCGTTCAGGACGAAGCTGGTTCCGGTCATGCCTGCGGCTCCGTCGAAGATGCCTCCAGCAGGCGCCGGATCAGGATCGGGATGACCCGGCGCCGGTAGGAGGCCGACGCCGTCCCGTCATCGACCGGAGAAGGGAGACCGGCGGCGAGTTCAGCGGCCAGCGCCGCGGCATCCCGCGCCGGATCGGCGGCGGCGACGCGATCGGGTCCCAGTTCCGCCAGTACGGGCCGTGGATGGGCGCAGGACACCGCCGCCCGCAGCCGGACCACCGCGCCACCATGGAAAGCGAGACCCAGAAAGACGCAGACGGCGGGCCGGAGCGTCCGGTCGACCCGCAGGCGGGTGACCTCCCCGGCCGGGATCTCGACCGCCCGCAGCAGGCGCGGCTCGTCCGGAACAAGGGCGGCCGCCGGAATGCGGGCATCGCCGTCCGGCCCGGCGAGAACCAGGACGGCATCCAGCGCCAGCAGCGCCGGCATGAGGTCGTACTGCCCGTTTCCGGACATGACGCTGCCGCCCACCGTGGCCTTGCTCCGGATCCGGAAATTGGCGACGGTGCCGATCAGCGCCGCGAGGTCGGGCGCGGCCTCCCGGACCACTGCGCTGTCGGCCAAGTCCTGGTAAGTCGCCAAGGCCCCGACGCGCAGCACCCCGTCCTCGCACCGCGAGATCGTCCCCAGTTCGGCCAACGCGCCGAGCGGAACCAGCCGATCCAGCGGCATGCCCCGCTTGAGGCCGTCCATCAGGTCGACGCCTCCCCCCATCCAGGCGGAACCCGGTGCCTGCCCCAGGGCGATCGCCTCGGCGACGCCGCCCGGGCGCGCCAGGACGAAGGGAGCGATCCGCCGGCGCCCACGCAGGCCGACCAGCGGGGCCGGAAGGTTCGATGGTGTGGTCAAGACGCTTCCTCCAGCATGATCCGACCCCCGCGCTCCGTCACAGGCACGCGGAGGAGCCCCTGTCCCGCACAGGGGCCGCTGACGCACACCCCGTCCTCGCGGCGGAACAGGGCGCCGTGCGCCGTGCATCGCAGCCACCGCCGGCCCGGCGCGGTGATCCGCTCGGCTACCCAGTCCAGCATGATCCCCATGTGCGGGCAGGCGTTGACATAGGCGGCGGCGACGCCGCCGACGCGCAGCAGGATGAGCTGGCGCGCTTCCGTCCCGGCGCCGACCGCCACCAGGACCGCCCCGCCCTCCTCCAGGTCGCGGCTGGCGGCGAGGTCCATGCCGCTCAGACCACGTCGCCGGCCGACATCGGCGCGTCCAGCTTGCGCATCACCGCCATTTCCAGCGCGGCCACCACCCCGTACAGGATCACGCCGACCGCGCACAGCAGCAGCACGGCGGCGAAGGCGAGCGCCGTCTCCGCCGCGGAGGAGGCGAACATGATGATGTAGCCGAGCCCCGCCTGCGCGGTGACGAACTCCCCCACCACGATGCCGATCACGGCCATGGTGACGCCGACCTTCAGCCCGGCGAAGATGTAGGGCACCGCGTAGGGAAACCGGACATGGACGAAGGTCTGCCAGCGGCTCGCCGTCAGCGACCGGCACAGCCGCAAGGCCGCCGGGCTGGTCCCGGACAGGCCGGCGGCGGTGGAGACGGCCACCGGGAAGAAGGCGATGAACACCGCGAAGGCGAGGCGCGACGGCATCCCGATGCCCAGCCAGACGATGAACAGGGGTGCCAGTGCCACCTTCGGTATCACCTGGAACAGCACCATGTTGGGATAGATCGCCTGCCGCATACGCTCCGACGAGGCGATCAGGGTACCGAGCACGATGCCCAGCAGCGACGCCAGGGAGAAGCCCAGGACCGTTTCGGTCAGGGTCGGAAGGGCATGCTGCATCAGGATCGCGTAGTGCTGGGACAGGACGCCCAGGATCGCCGACGGCGGCACGATGATCATCGAGGAAACGCCCGAGAGCCGGACCGCCGCTTCCCAGGCGGCGAACACGATCACGACGAAGGCGAGAGGAAGCACGACGCGGCGGATCGCCGGACCGTGCGGACGCCAGGAGATCGGGCGGGCGGGAAACACCGCCCGCCCGATCCGCCCGGCAGCCTGGCTGACATCGACCGCCATGGGGCGCTCAGGATACCAGCTTGCCGAATTCGGCGGATCGTGCCTGGACCGACTGCCACTCCGGCTGCTCCAGCTTGAACTCGCCCGCGAAATCGTTGGTGAAGACCTGCTCGACCGTCGGCCGGGTCATGCCCTCGCCGCCGGCGTAGGTCATGACGAGGTCGATCATCTCCTGGTACACGGCGGGATCGCCCCAGCCCAGGCCATGCTCCATCGCCTCCGAGCGGGCGATGGTATGGTGCGCCAGGCCCAGGCCGATGCGCACGAACTCCTTGCCGTTCTGGGTCAGAGCGATCTCCGGCACCTCGCGGGCGAAGATCTCCATCGATTCCTCCGGGTTCTTCATGGAATAGGCGACGGCCTCCATCAGCGCGTCCACGACCGCCTCGGACACGGCGGGGTCGCGTTCCAGCACCTCCGGACGGGTCACGATGGTCTGGCCGTAGGTCCGCATGCCGACCGAGCTGTAGAGCAGCCAGCGCACCGGGATGCCCTTGGATAGCATGACCGGCAGGCTGGACGAGCCGATGCCCATGATGGCGGCGACCTGCTTCTCGGTCATCGCCCGTTCCAGCACCTTGTTATCCAGATGGACGAGCTCGACGTCGCTCATCTGCATGCCGGCCTTCTGCATGAAGGCGGGGAAAAACGGGTATTCCGCCGATCCCGGGACGGCGCCGATCTTCTTGCCGGTCAGGTCCTTCGCGGCCGTGATCGGGCTGTCCTGGAGAACGCCCATGCCCATGGTCGCGTCATAGTCCACCGTCGCGATCGCCTTCAGCGGCAGGCCCTTGGCGATCGACAGGATCAGCGGGGTGGAGATCACGATGCCATAGTCGAACTGCCCGGCCGCGATGCTCTGCGCCGCCGGCAGCGAGCCGTAGCCCCGCGAGATCTCGACGTCCAGGCCGCGCTGGCTGAAGAAGCCCTTCGCCTTGGCCAGGTAGACGTAGAGCGTCGTTCCCTGGGCGAGCCAGGCCAGCGTGAACTTGACCGGCCGGTTGGCCGCCAGGGCCGGCGCCGACAGCGGGCCGGCCATCGCGGCCAGCGCCGTGCCGGCGGCGGCGGATTTCAGGAGCGTCCGGCGGGAAAGGGGAGGCGTGAAGCGGGTCATGGCGGTTGGCTCCTTCTGCGGTGGTCAGGCGGCTGCGGTGGTCAGGCGGCGTCGGCGAATTCGGGGATGATCGGGCTGTCGGCGCGGATGATCTCGCCGGCGCGGACCACCATCTCCGGCTTCAGGAAGCGGTCGGTCCGGACCTTGACCCCGTTGGAGTCCTCCAGCATCCAATCCCCTTCCAGGACGCGGAAGACCGACACGTCGGCGGGAGCGCCCGGGCGCAGCACGCCGATCTCTCCGGACAGGCCCAGCATGTCGGCGGAATTGGCGGTCGCCATGCGGACCAGGTCGGGCAGCCCGACGCCCAGCGCCATCAGCTCGGTCATCGCGTGCAGCATGCCGAGCGGGGTCGAATAGGGGCTGTCGTCCACCGGCGCGTCGTCCGGCGCCAGGTCGGTGTCCGAGAAGATGCCGCGGTACCAGCGCTTTTCGCCCACCAGCTTGACGTTGTAGCCATGCTGGTCCGCCCCGATGGTGTGGGGCAGGATGCCGCCGTCCAGAACCGCCTTGGCATTGTCGAACGAGAAATGGGCGCCCCGGCCGACATCGATCCTGACACCCATCGCCAGGGCCTCGCGCACCAGCGGATGGATGCTGCCGTCGGGCGCCACGAAGCCGCTGGGATAGCGGGTGAAGGGATGCGCCAGGATGTCTCCGGGGTCGAGCAGCGGCACGACCTCCTCGATGATCGCCTTCGCGTCCACCGAGACGCCCGGCTTCTCCGGCCACAGGGTGCCGAGATGAACGTAGACGGGCAGCTTCAACTCGCGCGACGCCTGCTTGGCGAGCTTGAGGGACTCGACCCCCCAGCGCGAATAGCCGCCCGGCTCGGCATGGGCCTTGATGCCCTTGATCAGGTCCGGATTGTCGGTCGCCGCCTTGACGATCGCGCCGACATTGATGCCGGTCGGACCGTACAGGTCCACGTACTTGTGCCCGAGCAGGCCGCCCGCTAGATAGGCCGAGACGAAGCTCAGCACCCGCGTCTTGGACGGATCGACGATGAAATGCCGGAAGCCGTCGATCGTCAGTGCGCTGGCCCCGCCCTGGTCCACGACCGTCGCGACGCCGGAGCGCACGCCGACCATGTCGGGATTGAGGCCGAAGTCCCCGCTGACATGCTGGTAGACGTGGGCATGGGTGTCGATGATGCCGGGCGTCACGACCGATCCCTCGACCGACACGCGCCGCGCGTCCCCCGCCTCAACGCTGGGCGCGATGGCGACGATCCTGCCGCCGCCGATCCCGACATCCATGATGCCGTCGAGCCCCGCGGCGGGATCGAGCACCCGGCCGCCCGTCAGGATCAGGTCGATCCGGCCCGGCAGCGCTCCCACGGTGCCGGTCTGTGTGTTGCCTTCCATGGTGGAATCCTCCAGTTGGACCGGCGCGGCGTCAGCCTGCGGCCGGGTAATGGGTATCGAGGAAGCCGTCGAGCGCGCGGTCGAACGCGTCGGGCCGTTCGATCGGGATCATGTGCCCGGCGCCGGGCACCTCGGCATAGGCGGCCCCGGGGATCGCGGCGGCGATGTCGCGCATGCCCGCGGCCGGCGTCAGGCCGTCCGCGGAGCCGGCCAGCACCAGCGTCGGCACGCCGATGCCGGCATGGAACGGGGTGGCGTCGAAGCCGTAGGTCGCGCGCATCGCGTGGGCCAAAGCCTGCTGGTCCTGCCCCGCCCGCCAGGCGACGAACCGTTCAAGCTCCGCCGGATGGCCCGCGCGCCACGCTTCGGAGAAGATGCTTTCGGCGGCGACCCGGGCGGAGGCTTCAGGCCCCTCGGCCGCCTGCGCCGCGAGGCGCTTCTCCATGTTCTCCCGTCCGGCATCCGGGAAGCGTCCCGACGTGCTGACCAGGACCAGCGCCGAGATCAGGTCGGGTCGCCGGGCCGCCAGGATCTGCGCGGCCATCCCGCCCTGCGAGAACCCCACTACGCAGGCGCCGCGAACGTCCAAGCGGTCCAGCAGGGCCGCCCAGTCCGACGCGAACAGGTCTATCGAATAGGGGCCGGCCGGCTTGTCGCTGTCTCCGTGGCCGCGGGTATCGCCCGCGATCACCTTGTACCGGGCGGACAGCCGCTCGACCTGGGGCAGCCACAGGTTCCTGTCCCAGCCCAGTCCATGGATCAAGACGATCGGCCGGCCCGCGCCCGCGACGCAGGCGGCCAGGGCGATGTCGCCGATCGCGATCCGGTCGGCCGGCAGGCGGGCCGGAAAAGGAAACGGAACGCCGGTCATCCGACACTCTCCTTTGAAGGTGATCGCCGGTCAGGCGAGATAGGTCCGGCGGACGATCCGCTCGGCCAGGACGACGGCGCCGAACAGCGCCAGGCCGACGATGCAGAGCATCAGCAGCGCGGAGAAGATCCCGACCGTCTCCATCCGCGACGAGGCGTAGAGGATGTAGAAGCCGAGGCCGGACCGGGACGAGATGAACTCCGCGACGACGACGCCGATGATCGCCATGGTCGAGGCGATGCGCATGCCGTTGAAGAGGTAGGGCAACGCGAAGGGGACCCTGACCTGGAAGAAGGTCTGGACCGGGCTCGCCGCCAGCGACCGGCACAGCCGAAGCGACACCGGGTCGGTGTTGGACAGGCCCACCGTGGTCGAGATCACGACCGGGAAGAAGCTGAGGAACACCGCGAAGGCGAGGCGGGAGGGCGTGTCGATCCCCAGCCAGATCACGAACATCGGCGCCAGCGCGATCTTGGGCACGAGCTGGAAGGCGACCAAGTTCGGCTGGAGCGTCTCGCGCACCACCGGAAAGGCGGCCATGAAGCCGGCTATGGTCGCCCCCGCCGCGGTCGCCAGGAGGAAGGCGGCCAGGGCTTCCAGCCCGGTGCTGCGGGCATGATCGAGCAGCATCGGCAGGTTGGACAGGAAATGCGCGCCGATCTCGGTCGGCGCCGGCAGGATGACCCGCGGGACGTCGAACAGCATGACCGCCGCCTGCCAGGCGACCAGCACCGCCAGCGCCGTGGCGACCGGCAGGATGACGGGGAAATTGCGACGGAGGATCGCCGGGAGCGGTGACGGACGATCCGCCGGGGACGCGGTGATGCTCATGCTCCCCTCCGCCCGGGCTGGAGCACGGGACCGTCGCCCGCCCTTCTCCCCACGCCGTTCGCGCCCTGCCCGCTCTCGATCAGGGAGCGCAGGTGGACGCAGATCTCGTTGAACTCCGGCGCGCCGACGATGTCGCGCGGCCGCGGACGGCCGAACGGGATGCGGATGTCCTCGACGATGGTCGCGGGCCGGCGGGTCATCACCAGGACCCGGTCGGCCAGCAGGACCGCTTCCCGGATGCTGTGGGTCACGAACAGCGCCGTCTTCGTATACTGCTCCCAGATGTCGAGCAGCGCCTCCCCCATCTCGTCGCGGGTGATCGCGTCGAGGGCCGAGAACGGCTCGTCCATCAGCAGGATGTCCGGATCATAGACCAGGGCGCGGCAGATCGCGACGCGCTGACGCATGCCGCCGGAAAGCTGGTGGGGTTTCTTGTCCTCGAAACCGTGCAATCCGACCATGTCGATCAGCGACCGCGCCCGCTCGACATACTCGGCGCGCGGGCGTTTCAGGATCCTGATCGGGAACAGGATGTTCTCCAGCACCGTTTTCCAAGGCAGCAGCGAGGCGTCCTGGAACATCACGCCGATGCTCGGCCGGGGCTGGGTCATCGGCGCGCCGTCGACCTCGATCCTGCCGGAGGTCGTGCTCTCCAGCCCGCCGCACATCATCAGCAGGGTGCTCTTGCCGCAGCCGCTGGGGCCGAGGATCGCGACGAACTCGCCCCGCTCCACGCCGAAGCTGACGCCGCTGACGGCCTCGGTGCGCTCCCGCCCCGTGTCGTAGATCTTGCGGACCTGTTCGACCCGGATCGCGCGGTCCGGCGCCATCGTCTGCATGGCCGCAGTCATATCGGAAACCCCATCGCTGGCAGTTATTCACTGGAAGTAGGCGGTGAACTCGCGCGTCCCGGCGAGCGCCGTCTCGAATTCCGCCGGGGTCAGGCTCTCGCCCCCGACGAAGCGGTTGGTCATGGTCGCGTCGACGGCTGGGCGGGTATCCCCGGCAGCCGCCAGATGCTTCATCACCAGGTCGGTCATGCTCTCGTAGTCCGCGGGGACCGCGTAGCCGATCGGGTTGGAGCGCAGGACGTCGCTCATCATCGACATGCGGAAGATGCCGAGCCCGACCCTGGCCTGGATGCGCCCCGTCGGCGTCAGCCCCGCTTCCGGCACCTGGCGGAAGAAGATGTCGAGCGCTTGGTCGGGCTGGAGCAGGCAGAACCGGATCGCCTTGGCCAGGCCCGTCACCATCGCCTGGCAGACGTCCGGCTCCTCCGCGAGGCGCTGCGGCTGGGTCATCAGCGCGTTGTTGTAGAAGCTCAGGCCATACTGGCTGTACAGCGTGAAGCGCGTCTTGATGCCGTTGGCGACGAAGACCGGCAGGAAGCTGACCGCGAAGCCGGAAATCGCGCCGACCTGCTTCTCGATCAGGATGCGCTGGCGCACCGCGGCATCGACCTGGACGATCTCGACCTTCGACAGGTCGAAGCCCGCGTTGGCCGCGAAGGCAGGCAGGAACGGGTATTCCCCCGACGTGGTCGTGGCGCCCAGCCGGTTGCCCTCCAGTCCCCGCAGGCTGGTGATGGGCGAATCCTCGAGGAAGCAGACGCCCATCGTGGAGTCATAGCCGCAATTCATCAGCTGGACGACCGGCAGGCCCTTCGCCGATTGCTGGATGCCGGCCGACGCGGCGGCGAGCCCGAAGTCGAACTGGCGGTTCCCGACCGCCTGCGACGCGGCGAGGGAGCCGTAGCCGCGGGCGATCTCGACCTCCAGTCCGCCCTCTGCCCAGTAGCCGTTGGCCTTCGCGACATAGGCGAACAGGTTTCCGCCTTCGGCGACCCAGGGCAGGGTCAGCGAGACCTTGCGCGTCGCCGCGCCGGATGGACGGGGAATGAATGCGGAAGTCGCAGCAATGGCGCCGAAAGCCTTCAGTACATCCCGCCTGCTTGAAGTAAATTCGCGCACATCGCACCTCGCTTCGTCTATTTTCTTTCGGGTCGGATCGGGCCTTTTCCAGCCGGGAAAGGTCATCGTTCAAATCGATACCGTCGAAGACCAGCCGACCCTGTCCCCGGCCAGACCTTGCATGGCATCCGATTTGTCCATGGCGGATGGCGTCGCAATCACCGTGCCAGACGCCTTGACCCGCATCGTTGCTCGATTTCACAGATCCGGACTCAGCCGGAACCGATACTTTGCGCCTTTACAATGTGCAGCTTTTGGCCGCATGCGTCGGTAGGTCGCGCCTGTTGTCGGTCGGAAATCGAGATATCCCAGTATTCACAAGCCTCTTCCCGGCTTTGCCGGCTGGTCGAATTCTGCGCACGCCATGCTCATCCCGAAGGCATTCGTCAGTATACTGAGTATTTTCCCGCCGATGCGGATCCACTCGGTTCCAGCAGCGGCGCGCCTCCATCGCCGCGGGCCCGTTGGCACGCCTGTTGCGTCATTCCGCCCCGTTCGCGATGCAATCAGGGACGGCGACATGGCTGGCAAGGGAACGGATTACGGAGTGGGCGCGTCGATCACGCGCCTGGAGGACGATCGCTACCTGCGGGGACGGGGCCGCTACGTGGCGGACATCCGGATGGCCGGCATGCTGGACATCGCCTTCGTCCGCAGCCCCGTCGCCCATGGCCGCATCCGCTCGATCTCCAAGCCGGCGGACGGCGCGGAGGATGTCTTCGTCGCGGCCGACCTGAACGGCGTGACGGGCATCCGGGCGGATTCCGGGCTGCGCGGCTTCAGGAGTTCGGTCCAGCCGATCCTGGCCGCCGACAAGGTGCGGCACGTCGGAGAGCCGATCGCCGCCTGCGTGGCCTCCACCCGCGCCCTGGCGGAGGACTTGGCCGAGGCCGTGTCGGTCGAGTTCGACGAACTGCCCGCCGTGTCCGAGATGACCCGTGCCCGCGCCGCCGACGCGCCGCTGCTTCACGCCGACTGGGACGAGAACGTCTTCCTCGAGACGGCCGTGGATACCGGCTTCGACGCGGCGATCCGGGGAGCCGCGGCGGTAGTCCGGCGGACCTGCCGGACGGCCCGGCAATGCATGGCGCCGATCGAGGGGCGCGGCGTGGTGGCGGTCTGGGACAACCACGCGGAACAGCTCGTCCTGTATACCGCGACGCAGATGCCGCACATCGTGCGGACCGGCCTGTCCGCCTCGCTCGGCCTCGACCAGTCCCGCATCCGCATCGTCGCTCCCGACGTCGGCGGCGGCTTCGGCTACAAGGGCGTGCTGCTGACCGAGGAGGTCTGCGCCGCCTGGCTCGCCTTGAGGCTGCGGCGCCCGGTCCGCTGGATCGAGGACCGGCGGGAGCACCTGACGGGGGGCGCCAACTGCCGCGAGCACCATTACGAGATCACCGGCTACGCCGCCGCCGACGGCCGGCTGCTGGCGGTCGATTGCGAGGCGATCGTCGATTCCGGCGCCTACTCGATCTATCCGTTCTCGGCCTGCCTGGAGGCGGCGCAGGTCGCCAGCATCCTGCCCGGTCCCTATCGCATGGACGGCTATCGCTGCCGCACCTGGTCGGTCGCGACCAACAAGCCGCCCATCCTGCCCTATCGCGGCGTCGCGCGTACCGGCGTCTGCTTCGCGATGGAGCTTCTGATGGACGGGCTGGCGGAGGAACTGGGCATCGAACCGTGGGAAATCCGGCGGCGCAACCTGGTCGAACCGTCGGAAATGCCCTTCACCAGCATCACCAGCAAGTATTTCGACAGCGGCGACTATCCCGAGGCGCTGCGCCGCGCGGTCGAGGCGATCGACGTGTCCGCCGTCCGGCAGCGGCAGAAGATGGAGGGCGACGACCGCTACCGGATCGGCGTCGGATTCTCGGTTTTCTGCGAGCAGGGCGCCCACGGCACCTCGGTCTATCATGGCTGGGGCATTCCCATGGTGCCTGGGTTCGAACAGGCGACGGCCCGCCTGACCCCTGACGGCGGCCTTGAGGTGCGCGTCGGCGTTCACAGCCACGGCCAGGGCCTGGAGACGACGCTGGCCCAGATCGCCTACGAGGAGCTGGGAATCAGGCCCGAGGCGGTCCGCGTCGTCCATGGCGACACGGCGCTGACCCCCTACTCCACGGGCACCTGGGGATCCCGCTGCATCGTGATGGCGGGCGGCGCCGTCGCCGCCGCGTCGGCCAAGCTCGGCGACCGCATCCGCCACATCGCGGCACACCTGCTCCAGGCGGCTCCCGACGACGTCGTGCTGGCGGACGGCGTGGCACGCGCGGGGGCCGGCGAGATCCCGCTGCGCGAGATCGCGCGCCTGTGGTACCTGGCGCCCCAGCATCTGCCGCCCGACGTCGATCCCGGCGGCCTGGAGGTGACCCAGGGCTACCGGACGGTCCGCGATACCGGCACCTTCTCCTATGCGTGCCATGCCGTCACCGTCCGGGTCGATCTGGCGCTCGGCGAAGTCAGGCTGCTCGACTATGTCATCGTCGAGGACGGCGGCACGCTGATCAACCCGATGGTGGTGGACGGGCAGGTGCTGGGCGGCGCGGCGCAGGGCATCGGCACCGCCCTGTTCGAGGAAATGCGCTTCGACGCCGACGGCCAGCCGATGGCGGCCACCCTCGCCGACTATCACCTGCCCGGTGCCGCCGAGGTTCCGGCGATCCGCATCCTCCACATGGAGACGCCGTCGCCGCTCAGCCGGTACGGCCAGAAGGGGATCGGGGAGAGCGGCGCGATCGGTCCGCCCGCCGCCATCGCCAACGCGGTCAACGACGCGCTGCGGCCGCTCGGCGCCCGCGTCGCGGAACTGCCGATCACGCCGGAACGGGTGATGGCGGCCCTCGACGCCGCGGAGCGCAAGGCCCGCCTGGGAGAAGCGGCATGAAGCCCGCGCCCTTCGACCTGACGACGGCCCGTGACGCCGCCGAAGCCGCGGCCCTGACCGGGGACGGGTCGCCGGAGGCCCGGATCGTCGCCGGCGGCCAGTCGCTGGGACCGATGCTGAACCTGCGGCTGGCGCGCCCGGCGCACCTGGTCGACATCTCCCGGGCCGCCGACCTGCGCGCCGTGACCGACGAGGGCGACCGCCTCCTCTACGGCGCCGCGGTCACCCATGCCGAGATCGAGGACGGAGCCGTCCCCGACGCCACCGGCGGCTGGCTGCGGGAGATCGCCGGACGCATCGCCTACCGGGCGGTCCGCAACCGCGGGACCCTGGGAGGCAGCCTCGTCCATGCCGACCCGGCGGCCGACTGGGTGGTCACCCTGACCGCCCTGGGGGCCGAAGCGGTGGTCGCCGACCCGGCCGGCGCCGTCCGGGTGGAACCGCTGGCGACCTTCATCGCCGGCCCCTTCGCGACGACCCTCCGCCGGGGCGAGATCCTGACCGGCGTCCGCATCGCCAAGCGCGGCCCGCAGGCGCGCTGGGGCTATTGGAAGTTCACCCGGAAGGTGGGCGAGTTCGCCAAGGCCAGCGCCGCCGTGCTGATCGACGACCGGACCGGGGAAGTCCGGCTGGTGGCCGGCGCGATCGAGCGGCCGCCGATCCTGCTGCCCGACGCCGGCGCCGTGCTGTCCGGAACCCTGTCCGCCGAGGAAGCCTTGCGGCGCGCCCTGCCCGACCGGCCCGCCCGCACACTCGCCCTCCATGCCGTCGCCCTGCGCGAGGCCATCGCCATCGCGGCCGGCCGGCCGCACCGGGGAGCAGCCTGATGAACGCCGTCACCCTGCGCGTCAACGACCGGACCGTCTCGGCCGAGGTCGAGCCGCGCACCCATCTCGCCGATTTCCTGCGCGAGGACCAGTTGCTGACCGGCACCCACGTGGGCTGCGAGCACGGGGTCTGCGGCGCCTGCACCTTGATGGTGGACGGGCGCCCGGTCCGGTCTTGCCTGACCTTCGCCGCGTCCTGCGCGGACGCGGAGGTCCGGACGATCGAGAGTTTCGACGAAGACCCGCTGATGGGACGGCTGCGCGATGCCTTTTCGCGCCGCCACGCGCTCCAATGCGGCTTCTGCACGCCCGGAATGCTGGTCACCGCCTACGACATCGTCCGCCGCCTGCCCGACGCCGACGAAGATCGCATCCGCGAGGAGCTGGCCGGCAATCTGTGCCGATGCACGGGCTACGCCGGCATCGTCGAGGCGATCCGGGACGTCCTGGCCGACCCCGTCCCGGCGCCGGTCCAGCCGATCTCCCGGACCGGACCGGCACCCCGGACCGTCGCCGCCGGGCGGACCCGGACGGCCCCCCCGCAGGCTCCCGATCCGGCATCCCAACCCCTCGATGCTTCCGGTGCGATCAAGGACGGCGTCACGCTCGGACGCTCGATCCCGTTCGACCTTCCGCCGGACCGCCTTTGGGAACTGGTCAAGCGGATCGACGCGGTGGTCGCCTGCCTGCCCGGAGCGAAGCTGGCCGGACCGCCGGAGGAGAACGTGCTGGACGGTACCTTCACGGTCGCGATCGGTCCCATCCGCACCGCGTTCGCCGGCAAGGCGGCCGTCGGCTTCGACGAGGCCGCCCGATCCGGAACTGTCCGGGGGCGCGGCGGCGACACCCGCAGCCGGTCGTCGGCCGACGGCGCGATGGATTTCCGCGTCTTGCCGGACGACAACGGCGGCAGCCGGGTCGAGGTGGAGCTGACCTACCGGCTGAAAGGGCCGCTGGCGCAGTTCGGCCGGCCGGCGATCGTTTCCGGCGTGATCGACAGGCTCCTGTCGGACTTCGCCGCCAACTTCTCCGCGCTGGCCCGGGGAGAGCCCGCCGCCGCCGCGGGTCCTGCCAGCGGCATCGGGCTGGTCCTGGGCGCCCTGCTGGCACGACTCAGGAAGACGATCGGGTGGTGATGGTGCGGCCGGCTTCCATGGCCTATGGTGCGTCTCCCGACGAGCAAGCCGGTCACATGCCACCACCCGCCGACACCTCCGCCCCCATGCCCGACCAGAGCGACACACCGGAGCCACCCGACCGCTGGCGCTCTCTGCCGATCTTCGAGCGGCCGGGCTTCCTGATCAGACGCCTCCACCAGATCCATGTCGCCCTGTTCGCGGAGGAATGCGCCGGGGAAAACATAACGCCTGTCCAGTACAGCGTCTTGACGACGCTTGACCACCTGGGCACCGCCGACCAGACGGCGCTGGCGCAGGCCGTCGGACTGGACCGGACGAACATCGCCGACGTGCTCGCCCGCCTCAGCAAGCGCGGCCTGATCGATCGCCGGATCGCCTCCGACGACCGGCGCATGAGGCTGGCGACACTCACCGACGCCGGCCGGCTGACGCTGGAACGGCTGGCGGAGGGGGCGAGCCGGGCCCATCTGCGCACCATCGATGCCCTGCCGCCTCACGAGCGGCAGGCATTCATCGACACCCTGAAGCGTCTGGTCGACGCCAACAACGATGTCGGACGCGCCCCGTTGCGGCTGAGCTGACGAGGGACCATTGGATCGGCGGACTTCCGGCGGCCATTTCACGTTGCGTCCGGCCCGCTGAGCTTCACCCCGGTGCTGTCGACCAGAAGGTGCACCGGTCCGCTCGCCCCCCGGGGCTGAGGAGCCACCGCCAAGGTCCCGGCCCGCCGGCTCAACGTCGAATGGTCCGGCACCGGCAGGTCCAGCCCCATCAGCCCGAGCAGTGAACC